>JACQDT010000013.1 GCA_016200965.1 Candidatus Azambacteria bacterium
TTCATCATCACAAGTAGAGAACTTGTGTCTATCGTATATTTTGGTTGTGAGAATAAATTACGCATGTGAACGAGGCTTTACCGATAGCCTTTCAACTTCCGGGAACGACCTAAGACTGACCCCCAAATAATCGGCAGCACTATCAATGGTTATTTTGCCTTCGCCTCGTGCATGGAGAACTAACTCGACAAACTTCCTACCATTATTACTGATTACCCTACGACCCGGAGTTATGATTGGAATAAATTGTTTTTCTCCTCTCTCTTCCTTCCGTTTTTTCTCCTTTTGATATTCATCCCTCCATTCCTGAATTTTTGTATTATAAAAGCTATCGTCAATTAGTTTGAGAGTAAGACACTTCCGCAGAAGCACTTCACCGCTCACTTTGAATGCAGTTTTGAGAGTGTTAAGGTAATCCTCAAGATTCGCCATATCAAATTCTTTTCGCGTAATTTCTAACACCCCCCAAAAGTATTCATCTGGAACTAAGAAAGAACCCGCAAAGCTATTGCAGAATTTTTCGATCTTCTGGTGTGAGTAGTTAAAATCATTACAGATAGCACTTTCCCGTAAGAGAATATGTGCGAATTCGTGTAGAAGCGAAAAAGTCTTTGGTGGGTAACCAAAATAACCTCCATCCTTATTGTTTATGAGAATAAGATAAGGCACTTGATCGACAAGCGAAAACGCCCTCGCATCTTCTAGTGGGAAAGACGACTTTATAGTGAACACGTTTACACCTTCCAGCTTGACTCGAATTGTATCAAACAATCCTCTCGCATCTCGAACTCTCCTTTGTGCATCAAGAGAAAAATCTAAAATCTCTCTGAATTTCATTCCCATCTGGGCAGGATTATCTGAAAGCGTGAATTTCTTGAATGGGAATTTGAGACTAATATCTAACTCACTTGATAGGTCACGGAAGACTTCTTGTACATAACGAGCGCGACGTATTGCCAATACAGCGGCCGGAGAAATAATCTCATGAATATCAGAATCTATCGTGCGTCTATCGTGAGGCAATACTGGTTCAATCGGTGGCTTATTCAGAAAAAATACCGCAAGTGGACGCTTATAGAAATTCGAAAGCTCTTGAAGTAAAGTAAAAGGAATTTCCTCACCACTCCTATTTTCAATTTTTGCTAGAAGTGAGCCATTGAATTTGAATTTCTGCTTTGACTTCTGATTGAAATGCATCAAAACAGCTTCTTCCGGCAAATGAAGAGACTCTCTAGCCCATTTCAATACCTCTGGTGAAATTTTTACTTTGTTAACCATGGTTAGGGAAATCGGGACAGGGACAATACCTTTCGCCGAAATCCCAAATTACCTCCATTCTAAAACTAAAACAAACTCCCTACAAGATGGGGCTCGTTTTGCATTGCGCTGGTGATTATTGTCTCTATCCTGATTTTCGATTTTTCTCATCTTCCTGATACGCTTCCAGCATGACCGGAACGATGGATGACTGGGGTGCTGGAAATTCGTTGGGTAAAAACCATTGCGTCTCGGCGATTTCCGCTTTGGCAATCCGGAAGTCTGTGCTCAACGGCCACGCCGCGAAACAGTATACCGTGTCGCGCTTATACTCCTTCGTCGTGTAGTGCTTGCATAGCAATCGAATGTCCGCAAGCTCAACGCCAAGTTCCTCTTTTATTTCCCTCCGTGCCGCATCCTCCGGCGACTCCCCTTTTTCTATCCTCCCGCCGGGAAATGTCCACTTCCTTTTTCCGTATGCGTGCCGCACGCCGAGAATCTTGCCGCTAGCTTCAAGTACACACTTCACCCCTGCGGTTTTCGGACGAAAAAGAAACCAATATAGTTTTCTGAACGGATGAGCAACGAGATAGCTGTATCGTTCCAGCACGCTCATTTCTTAATCTTTACTATCTTTTTTATGACTGAATCGACAAAAAGCCGGAATGCGGGCCTGTTTTCTTTTTCGTAGAGCATCTTAATTCCCACCAGATGACCTTTCGGACACGTTAGGTCTTTTCTGGTGAGGGAGATTTTCGGCTCGATAATTCGATCTCTATACATTCTGCGCAAATTCCCCGAACCGTCTTTCTGATAGAAACAAATCGGAGCATTGCACTTTTGGCAGGAAATACTCAACAGCCGGGAATATCCTCCCCGCGCTTTTTTGTATTTATCATGTTTGAGTTTCATTGGCTTATGTACCCGCCGCCTGCTGGCGCTGGGCACTGCGCTCCCCTTCGAGAAATGGGAATGGAAATGTGGAAATGGGGTCAGCCACCATTCTTTAAAATGTAGCCCCTCGTTAAAATGTTCGTCGAAAGCGTGCTCGTTTCGACGCGATTTTTACGCTTGAAAATCGGCTGTGTCTCCTGAACAAAATCCGAACTTTTTACCAAACGAACCCTGACTAAGGAAGCCAGCCCGCCGCCGCTCGCTACCACTCGCCACCCAGCAAAAAAGTTTTCTCTGCATTTCTGATTTTGCGCGCGCCCGATTTCTTCTAAAAGGAAAACAAAACTTTTCTTTGGTGTTCTGCTCTGAACGAGCAGGGCGGCGGGCTTGGCCTCTATTTTTTGCAAGAACACGGCGGAATCCCCCCCACACCCTTCCGCCGTGTTCTTGCGGGGACGGACGGGATTTTTGGCGGCGGCTAACTAATTCTCACTATCTCTGCCAACAAAACATCAAGGTCGTTTGAGAAATTCACCTGTGTTTTGTTTGGCAGAGATTCCTTACTCCTAATTCTTGTATGTAAATAAGAGTCGGCGATTTTTCGAGACGAATTTTCCAAATGAAGCACAGAGTCTTTAAAACTCTTCGTGCCATGATTATTCGCTACTTCTGCAAATGTATTCAGGTTAAAAACTGGTGGGACATGATCAAGAATTGCACGTACCAACAAAATGACAGAAATATAGTTTCCAATCGAGAAAGCATGGTCGAGCTCGGTCAGCATTTGAAGGAGTCTCGAAAAATCAAGTTTGCCACTTTTCTTTTTGAGGGCTTGGAAACGCTTTTTATCTATGTAACCACCGTCTACCGCAATCAATTTCAGCTGACCTTCTTTAAAACATTGGCTAAGTTGCAATTCTTTTTCAACCTCAGCAATTTTGTCACTTTTCAGACGCCATTCATCTGTTGTGATTTTCGCTGTACGCCGATCTTTTATTATCGCTGTCCGTAATTTTGTAATATTCGGACTACCAAGTCCGGCAGTCTTAAAATCGGAAATAAGCTGCTTTAATGTTCCACCACTATCCTTTTTTACAGCGTAAAAATATAAAAATGCAACAGCCCTGTCCGATATTTTTCTAACTCGCTGGCTCATACAACGAGCGAACGATTCAATGGTGGAATTACTTTTTTTCATCTGCATTCAAGAGTGATTCAAAATACTTTGCTCCTTTCCGATTTAACTTATAGATTACGGCCTTACCCCTCATTCGGGTTGAATCTCCTTCAAGATACTTCTGTAAAGAATCTGTGATTGCCTTAGATACATTCGGGGTTTTTATCCCCACCCGTAATTCAGAGGTTATCTTTGACACGTCACCAGTCGTGAGACCTTGTTGCGGAAAGTATTTGTAACAAATGTAAAATGGCAAGAGGACTCGACCTGGGATCGAGATTTTATCAAGAATCTCTTTTTCGATTTTCTCATTCTCCCCACAATTCTTAATCTTGTTTACGGTTGACAGCACATAATTATCTGAGTCAGTGTCCTTTTTAACCGTCTTCTTTGTGCCAGACAATTTCGGTTTTGATGAATGACTAGATAAGGCGGCAAGACACTCATCCGCCAATACCTTTATTTCATTCAGTTTTGAAATCAATTTGTCGTTGCTCATATTTGTTCAGAAGTCCTAGATTTTTTACGACGACTTCCACCTTTATATTTGCTTTTCTTCACTAAGTCATCGGGGAAGCCACCTTGCAATACTTTCATACCAGTGTTGGTGATGTAAAAACTTCCTTTTTTAGCGGGATCCGGAGCAATCCAGCCACTACTTACAACCCACTTAAAATCACGGGTAAGATTGGCGGGCAATAATTCTCCAGCATCTCGGAAAAGACTTTTAATTTCACCTTGCTGGAACAAATCCTTGTTGTGTGATTCTTTTAAAAAACCGGCAATGGTGAGAATTTTATCAGGATTACGCTTTGGAGCGTGCCGATTAAGATATTCTGCCGCGGATTCTCTTTGAGAACCCTGCCGGCGATTAGGTAATCCAACCCCAGACTTTACGGTATCGAAGCCACCATCTTGAGAAGAAAGACACAATGCCATAACTTGGCCAGCCGTATTTTCATCTATCTCTTTCTCATAAGATAGACCCGCACCTTTAATGCTTATCTTTATTTTGTTGTGTTTATCCATATGATTATATGTTAGTCTGTTTGTAATCGTTTGTCAACTTGTCTACATATTAGCAAATTGGTAATCAAAGTCAATGGCTAGTCGGCACCTAATTTTAGCCCCTGTGGATAACTACCACTTTCACACTTTCGATTTACTTTCTATAATATCAGTATGGTAACAAAAAGGCAAAAACAAGTCCTTGATTTTATAACCGATTATCAAGGGAGCAAAGGATATGCCCCTTCTCTTGACGAGATACGCAAGAAATTAAAACTCTCGTCAGTTTCAACGGCCCATTTTCACGTTTCTAAACTTCGCGACTTGGGACTTTTATCCAAAGAAGAAAACAAGCCGCGCTCTATTGAAGCGTTTGGTCGCGAGACAATGGTAAAAATTCCTCTTTTGGGAACTATTGCTGCCGGTCAGCCGATAGAGGCAATACAAACCAAAGAAATGATCGCTGTTCCTAAAAGTAAAATCCCTTCTTCGTCCGAGGTGTACGCTCTCCGTGTGGTCGGAAGCAGTATGATTGATGAAAATATAAACGATGGCGATGTGGTTTTAGTGCGCCAACAAGAAACTGCCGAAAACGGACAAAAAGTGGTGGCCCTCATAGATAATCACGAGGCAACCTTAAAAAAATTCTATAGAGAAAGGGGGCATATCCGCCTACAACCGGCAAACAAAAATATGGAACCGCTTATTTTCAGAAATGGACGGGATGTTTCAATACAAGGAATTGTACTCGATGTTATTCGCGAAGAAGTAAGATCGCCGATACAATTTCCCGAATATAAAGAAATTCAAAAATATAGCGAGTTGCCGTTAAATAAAATTCTTTGCGGCGATGCGGTTGAGGTTTTGAAGAAAATCCCGTCAAATTCTATAGATTTAGTTGTAACATCTCCGCCCTACGATGACATCAGAACTTACAACGGCTTTTCGCTCAATTTGCCTGCTATCGGAAAGGAGCTTAGCCGTATTCTAAAAGACGGGGGCATCGCTGCCATGGTTATTCAAGACTCAACTCGTAATTTCGGGAAAACTCTAACATCGTTCAAAACAATTATAGATTGGTGTGATAATGCTGGCTTTAAACTTTTTGAAACAGTAATTTACAGAAAATATGGAACGGAGGGGGCGTGGTGGACAAAACGCTTCCGTGTTGACCACGAATATATGCCAATTTTTCTAAAAGGAGAGCGTCCCGCTTATTTCAATAAAGAACCGCTAAAAGTACCTTCAAAACATGGAGGAAAAACAATGACCGGAAGTGGTAATCGCCGAACGGACGGAACGACAACCAAAACTATCACCAGAGAAATAAACGGAATGAAATGCCGCGGCACCGTATGGGATTATCTAAATGCAGGAGACAAAAACCCACTTAAACGAAAACACCCAGCAACATTCCCCGATAAAATCCCAACCGATTTCATTCAATGTTTCTGTCCGCCTAAGGGGGTTGTTCTTGACCCGTTTATTGGATGTGGATCAACTGCAGTCGCCGCCAAACAACTTGGCCGAAATTATATCGGCATTGATATTTCAAAAGAATATTGCAAGCTGGCAGAAGAACGTATTAAAACCGTACCGAGTTCGCTTTTTAGCTAAAGCATTTTATCGGGTCCCTCAAGAGTATATTCGATGTTTTGAGTACTTGTCATAGCAAACGAAAGCGGATTTTTTGCGATAAACTCGTCAAAGGTTCTATTGCTCAAACGAATTTTTGCCCCGACAAAATCTCCTTTTGTAAATTGAGATAATTGCCACCTATTCCACGACCAACTCTTTTCTTCATATTTCCATCCAGTCAATCTTGATAACAGTCTCAAAAATCTTTCGGCTCGCTTTTTTGCATCTTCATTTAAGAGGTAAAAATTCTCTTCCTCGATGACAAGGTTGTGCGGCGTGCCTTCTCCTCCTCTGAGAGTAATAGTAACCCTGTCGCCGCGTTCGCGAGGGATACTAATCGCATCTCGTTCACGCAAAAAATCGTTCATAGTCAGCATCAGCTCGTGCAAGGAGTAATGCTTGTTGAGAAAAACTTCATTGAGTGGAGTACCTTCTTCATCAGCTCGCAAATATTTCAGCCAACTCAATGAGTTTTCAGTATAGCCGAGCAAATTCATCCATGTGCCATCGGTGAACAGAAGTGGAGCTATTGCGCTCTTTGGAATATCAATTTTTTGTTTGGTTCCGAGTACGCCAATTAAAAAATGAATTGTGCCGAATGGGTATTTTAAGCGAAAGTCATGGTATCCATCGTGTCCGCGAATATTATTGATGGAAACGCAATCATCGAAATTTTTCCAGTTCGTGGGAAGCCGGTCTTTATTAAACATGACCATATGCTGTCCAACACTCCGAACCCCTTTTCTAAAAACTTCCATATCTAGGAAAATACAATCTTTGGGATTAAATCCTTTTTCTAAAACCATAATTTTCCCGTCGTAAAAACCGCGTATTTTCCAATTTAGATAGTGAGATACAAACAATCCACAAAGAAGCCCATCACTATCGGGACTTAATACGCAGTTTTGATCTTTTTGCACTAGCCAAAGATATTTCTTAATTACGGCAGGGTAATCTATAACATCATCTCTACCGGCTAGCATTTCTTGTATTCGTGAAGTCATATTATTTCAAAAAGTAATCAGCTGACTTATTATAAATCGTTGCGAATTTCTTCATTTCAGCAACGTCAAGCCGTCTTTCGCCGGACTCGATTTTTGAGATATAGGATTGCGGTTTTCCAAGTTTATCGGCCACCGCTTGTTGGGATAAATTGGCCTCAATACGGGCTTTTTTCAAGCGTTCTATAATCTCTTTATAGTCTTTTGAGTAAATTGATCTGCTCATAATGTATTTCTATGATATATCCTATTGTGGTATAATCCCAAAATGGGATATACTATATTTATGAATTTAGCCGCCGCCAAAAATCCCGTCCGTCCCCGTAAGAACACGGCGGAAGGGGGGTGTGTGGGGGGGGGGGAAATTCCGCCGTGTTCTTGCAAAAAATAGAGGCCAGCCCCGCCGCCTTGCAAGTCATTGCAAAGCACCACAGAAAAATACTCTTTTCATTAGGAGAAAAAGAAATCCGGCGCGCGCAAAATGAAAAGAGCAAAGAGTATTTTTCTGTGGTGCGGCGAGTGTTAGCGAGCGGCGGCGGGCTGGCTTCCTTAGTCGGGATTCGTTTGGTAAAAAGTTCGGATTTTGTTCAGGAGGGACAGCCGATTTTTAAGCGTAAAAATCGGCTGCGGGACTTGGATTCGAACCAAGGTGACAGCTTTCAGAGAGCTGCATCCTACCGCTAGATGATCCCGCAAAATGTGGCTATATATACCCTACACCCTCAAATATTTCCTGATGGCGAACATGCTGCCGAACACGCCGATGACCGTACCGGCCACAAGAAGAATAAGCCACAATAGTACAAAATTTGAGACGAAGTAGTCAAGCAGGTTCACGCCCGGGAAAAAGCGCGCGAGCGAAGGAGAAAGCGCGAACACGAGAGGGTAAAAAAGTACCATGGTGACAAGCGACGATACGATGCCATACGCGAACCCTTCCACCAAAAACGGCCCGCGCACGAACCAGTTGGTGCCGCCCACGAGCTTCATGATGTTCACTTCGTCGCGGAGCGTGTAGATCGCCATGCGGATGGTGTTGAAGCAGATGAGCACGGCGACCGCCGACAGCATGATGCTTACCCCGAACCCCACCACGCGAATGCCCGTGATGACCGCCGACAAGCGGTCTATCACATCTCTGTTTTCCTGGACCTTGCTTTCAAGCGGTACGAAACGCGGATCTTTGATGAAATCCACGATGGGCTGGAAATCCTCCGGATTGCGCGCGCCGATATTCAAACTCGCTTCAAAGATCTTCCCGTCCAGCTCGTCAAGCGACGCGAGGATGGTCTGGTCTTCTTTATAACGGTCTTTGAAGCGCGCAAGCGCGTCGTCGGACGACACGTACTCCACGCGCTTCACCTCCGGCCGCGCGAGCACGTCATTCTTCATTTTCAGAATTTCCTCCTCGGGCGTGTCCAGCCGGAAATACACCGACACGTCCAGCTTGCTTTTAAGATTGTCCAGCAAGGCGCCCATAAGGACGGACACCAACAGCACGCCCAAGATCATGGCGAGCGCGAGCGCCATGACGGAAATGGTCGCCGTGGAAAGCCAGCCATTGCGCCAGAAATGCCTCATCCCCGTTTTGAACACCCTTCCCAATGCGTTTACCATGGAAAAAATTAAAGTATGTACCTTCCCCCTTCCTCGTCCCTGACCACGCGCCCCTTGTCGAAGCTGATGACGCGCTTGTTGATGGTGTTGATGATTTCGCGGTCGTGGGTGGCTAAAATGATGGTCGTGCCCAGCTCGTGGATCTTCATGAGAAGCCGTATGACGTCCCATGTGTTGAGCGGATCCAGATTTCCGGTCGGCTCGTCGGCGATGATGATGTCCGGCTGGTGCACGAGCGCCCGCGCGATCGCCACCCGCTGCTGTTCCCCGCCCGAAAGCTCTCTGGGAAACTGCCCCGCTTTTTGCTCAAGGCCGACCAGCTGCAATATCTGCGGCACATCCTGCGCGATTTCCTTGCGCGGACTCCCCGCAACCTCCATGGCGAACGCCACGTTTTCAAACGCCGTGCGGTTGGCAAGAAGCTTGAAATCCTGAAACACCGTTCCTATCCTTCTGCGCAAATACGGCAGTTCTGTGCGGCTTATGCTCGTGATCTCTTTGTCGTCCAGATAAATCCTTCCCTGCGTGGGCGCTTCTTCCGCGATGAGCAGTTTCAACAGCGTGGACTTCCCCGCGCCCGACTGCCCGACGATGGACACGAATTCCCCCTGCGATATTTTTAAATTTATTCCTTCAAGCGCGGGGTGGGAATTATAATACTTGGACACGTTGCTGAAAAGGATCATGTCTTCTATTGTAACTCAGCTTCGATGAATAAATCCAGCTCTCCGTCCAGAACCGCCTGCGCGCCTGACGTTTCGGCGCCCCTGCGGTGGTCCTTCACCATCTGATACGGATGGAGCACATAGGAGCGGATCTGGCTTCCCCATTCGATATTGACCCGTTCGCCTTTGAGCTGGGACAGTTCTTTCGTCTTTTGCTTTTCAAGTTCCGCGACCAGCCGCGCCGCCAGCAACTTCATCGCTTCGTCTTTATTGGCCTGCTGGTTGCGCTGGGACTGGCAGGCGACCACGATGCCGGTCGGCTTGTGCCTGATCCGCACCGCCGTTTCGCGCTTGTTGACGTTCTGGCCGCCCGGACCGGACGAACGGAACGTATCTATTTCCAGATCCTCGCGCGGAATTTCGGCGATTTCCTGTTCTTTGGTTTCGGGAAGCGTTTCCACGTGCGCGAACGACGTGTGGCGGAGTTTTTGCCCCGAGAAAGGAGAAACCCGCACCAGCCGGTGCACGCCCATCTCTTTTTTCAGATACCCGTACGCGTATTTGCCTTCTATTTTAATCGTGGCGTTTTTGGTCACCGGCCCTTCCGTTCCCGCGCCTTCGCCGAAGTGCTGATGTAAAACGGTCGCCTGCCATCCGCGCAGGGCGGCATAGCGCAGATACATGCGCAAAAGCATGGACACCCAGTCCTGCGCGTCTTGCCCCCCTGCGCCCGCGACAATGGAAAGTATCGCGCCGTTTTTGTCGTATTTCCCGCCAAGAAGCGCCTCCCGCTTCGCCCGTTCAAAATGCCGTTCCCATCCGCCTATGCGCGAGAGAAGTTCCTGCTCAAAATGCTCCCGTTCTTTTTCGTCGGCAAGCGACACCACGAATTCGGCGTCTTTTTCCATCGCCAAAAGGGCCGTCTCTATCTCCTCCCAGCGCTTCAGCTCCTCTTTTTTCGCGGAGAGTTCCGAGCCGACCGCCGCGGCTTTTTCGCGGTCATTCCAGAATCCTTCTTTCTGGGTCTCCCTTTCCAGCTCCATGATTTTGACCAGCGTTGCGCCCAAGTCAAAGACCGTCCTTCATCGTCTGAAGGCCCTCCTTGAGTTTACTGATTTTTTCTCCGATGTTGACCATGTTTTCTGGAGCCGAAGGTGGGAGTCGAACCCACGACCTTCTCGTTACGAGTGAGATGCTCTGCCAACTGAGCTACTTCGGCCTATGCAATTTTCTTTCTGCCTGGGCGATCACAAAAAAAAGCCACGTGCCCCCGATCACATAACTTGCCGCGATATCCGACGGCCAGTGCACTCCCAGATACAGCCGCGAGAAACCGATGAGCGCCACCACACACGGCGCGACGAACGCAAGCAGACCCTTGGTCCACAGCGAAGACGCGCGATGTATCAAAAAATAAACCACAATGCCCCAAAACGCAAGAGCAAGCGCGCCGTGCCCCGACGGGAAACTGTATCCGTTCTCCGGCATCAGCTGGGCCACGTGCGGACGCGCGCGCTCAAAAAGATATTTCAGGAACATGACGATTGCGGACGCGCCCGCCATGGAAAGCAGAAGCGCGGAAAAATACACCGCACGCCGTTTTATCCAGAACAACGCAAGAAGCGCGATCGTGCCCGCCCAGAGCACTTTCGCGTCCCCGAACTCGGTGACCGCTCGCATGAGAACGGTGAGCGATTCCGTCCGTATCGCAATGACATTGCGCAGTATGAGCTCGTCAAATCCTTCGTACACGCTCGCTTCTTTCATGGCCACGGTGACACCTATCGCCGTCAAAAAAAATATCCCGTACGCAAGAAGCCCCGAAAAAAACCTCCTGTCGAAAAACGCCGAAATTTCTTTCAAAAATGGCCGCATAGGTCAGGCGAAAAGCACCCACGCAAATACCACCACCCACGCGATCGACGCCACCAGCGCGGCCCCCGCCGTCATGTCTTTGATCTTGCGTATTTCTTCCAATGAATCGGGCGAAAGCGCGTCCATCGCTCGTTCCGCCGCCGTATTAAGAAGCTCTACGGCAAGCAAAAGCCCGCCCGCAAGCACGATTGCCGCGCGATACGAAAGCGGCATGGGCTTCAGAACAATCACCACCAAGGAAACCGCAACGGCAAACGCCATAAGCTTAAAATTCTGCTCTTCGACAAACGCGGTCTTTAGCCCTTCAAAAGCGTGACGGAAACTTTTAATCAATCTCTTTGTGCTTATCATATGGTTATAATTATGCCGTATCGGCGCGCCAGGCGTCCACAAAATAACAAAACGCATTCATTAAACGCTTGGTACGCTCCCCCACCTTGCCGCCGCCTATTTTTTTACCATTCACCGAAACTACCGGCACGATGTCTTTGTTGGTCGCGGTAAGAAACGCTTCTGTGCCGGCAAAAAGCTCGCGTACGGACACATCCCTTTCTTTCAGCTTGAATTCTTTCTTGGCGAGCTTGATGACAAGATTTCTCGTTGTGCCGATAAGCACATCGCGCGCGGGGGTAACGAGCGTATCGCCTGAAAACATGAAAAAATTGCTGGTGGCCGCCTCAAGCACCCTTCCCTGCCACGTGTACAGGATTTCAAACGGCGCCTTCCCTTTCAAAGGATTATTTGCTTTCACCGCGGTAAGATAATTCAGCGATTTCACTTCAGGGAATTCGCGCTTGTGTTCACGGGTTTCAAGCGCCGCACCTTTTGCGTGCGCCGACGCAGGCAACTCATAAAACGGGGAAATCAAAATAAAAAAGGTCGGGGTGGCGCGATTGAAATGCACGCTGTCGGCCGCTTTCCCTCCCGTGAGCACGAAACGCACGGTGGATTCGGGAAGCTTGTTCTTCAAAAGCAGTTTTTTCACGATAGTGAACGCCTGCTGACGCGAAACCGGCACTTCCAGCCCCAGCGCGGCGGCGGAGCGCACAAGCCGCCCAAAATGCTCGTCAAACAAAAAAGGCCTCCCGCCATATGTCCGCAGTAGATCAAACACGCCGTATCCCCTCAGCACGCCCACGTCGCGGATTGAAACCCCCGCTTCGCTTTCCGGCATGATCTTCCCGTTGAAATAACAATAGGCCATTTTTATATTCTACCTTTAAAAGGAAACAACGGCAATTCCGTGAAAGCTCTGGAGCGAGTAGCGGGAATCAAACCCGCGTCTTATCCTTGGGAAGGATACATAATGCCATTATACTATACTCGCAAAATTTAACGGGATTGTTCCCGTTTTGTCTCCGAAATGTGCCGGAGCTACAAAACGCAATCCCGAGTATTCCCGAGGGACGTTTTATAACTTCGCTGCGCTTCAGACAAAACGGGAAGAAGGTCGCGTTCTACCACTGAACCATACTCGCAAAAAAAATTAATTCCCAAACAACACGTCAAACCATTTCTTGGAATTGGAAATCCAATTCGGGGAAGCGATGTTCCTCGCGGGGATCGCCGCTCCGTTTTTTGTCTGCGGCGCGCCCGAGGTGATGATCACGGCTTTCTCCCCTTCCTTTACGAAATTCAGCTTTTTACGCGCTTCTTTTTCTATCACGTCTTTATCCTGCAAGCGGGTCACTAGTGTTTTAAGACCCTCGCTTTTTTGAGCCAACGCCCGCAGTTGGTCGTCAAGATTTGAAATTTGTTTGTTTATCTGGTATTTTTGGTAGGAGACGGCGTATACTTTATATGCCAAAAATCCGACCGCAACAATAAGCAGAGCGGCGGCCGTCTTTGAGAAAAAAGAGTAAAATCCCCTCCCGCGCTTGCGTGAACGTATCATTTGTATATTCTAACAACTTTTGTGTTATGTTCAAGATGAAAAAAATAGCAAAGATGTTCTGGATCGTTTCGGTCGTTCTCGTCATCCTCGGCATGATCGCCTTCACCATCTTTCCGCTTCTTCTTTAAAGCCCGCAGCCCTTTGGCCGGAATACTATTTCTGCAGTATTTTGAAATACACTTCCGGAGGGATATGCACTTTCCCCGAGGCCTTCATGCGTTCCTTGCCCTTCTTCTGCTTTTCAAGCAGTTTTTTCTTACGCGTGTAGTCGCCGCCGTAGAGATACCCTGTCACGTCCTTGCGCATAGCGGCCATGGTCTCGCGCGCGATCACCTTGCCGCCAATGGCCGCCTGCAAAGATACGGCAAACAGCTGGCGCGGGAGCACCTCCTTTAATTTTTCCACGAGCGTGCGCCCTCTTTTTTCCGCCTGCGCGCGGGGCACTATCTGCGCGAACGGTTCCACCAGATCGCCGGCAACCAAAATATCCATCCGCACCAGATCGCCGGGCACAAAACCGGTAACTTCATAGCTGAGCGACGCATAGCCGGACGTCACCGACTTGAGCCGGTCGTAGAAATCAACGATGATCTCGGCAAGCGGCGCATCGTATGTCAGCAATACCTTTTCTGCCGTCACATATTGGGTTTCACAATACGTGCCGCGCGACTCGTCAAGCAGTTTCATGACCGGGCCAAGATAGGACGCATCGGTTACAATCTCAAGCCGCACGAACGGTTCCGCGATTTCGGCCACTTGCCCCGCGTCCTGTATCTGGCTCGGCGCATACACCACCATTTCTTTGTTGTTGCGCATTTTTATTTTATACGACACCGAAGGAATCGTAATGAGCGGCGCGATGTCGTATTCGCGCAGAAGCCGCTCTCTAATGATGTCCATGTGGAGCACGCCCAGAAATCCGCACCGGAATCCTCTGCCCAATGCGTCGGACTGCTCCGGCTCGAAATGAAACGACGCATCGTTGAGCTTTAATTTCGAAAGCGCGTCGCGCAATACGTCAAAATCGTCGGCGTCCTGCGGAAAGAAACTCGCGAACACCACGCGCTGGGGCTCTTTGTATCCGGTAAGCGCCGCTGAACCGCCTCCCTCCCGCGCTATAGTATCTCCCACCCGCACACGCTGAATTTCCTTCAAGCCGGTGGCGATATACCCTATTTCTCCCGCCAACAGTATTCCGGAACTTTCAAAGTGCGGCTTGAACACTCCCGTCTCAAGCACCTCCGCTTTCGCATCCCCCGCCATGAAACGCACCGTTTCGTGCGTCTTGACCGATCCGTCGATCACGCGAATGTTCGCCACGACTCCTTTATACGCGTCGTACGAAGAATCAAAAATGAGCGCCGTAAGCGACCCTGCGGGATTGCCGCGGGGAGCCGGGACCAATGCCACCACTTTTTCCAAAAGCTCGAGCGTACCTTCGCCCGTTTTTCCGGAAATGGAAAGGATCTCATCTTCTGAAATCTCAAGGAGCTTCGCGATTTCTTCTTTCGTTTCCGGAACCCGCGCGTTTTGCAGATCGATTTTATTGACCGCCGGAATGATGCGAAGATGCTGTTTCTGCGCCTGCTCCAAGTTGGCGAGCGTCTGCGCCTGCACGCCTTTGGTCGCGTCCACAAGCAGAATCGCCCCTTCCACCGCCGCAAGCGAGCGCGACACTTCGTAGCCGAAATCCACATGCCCGGGCGTATCAATGAGGTTCAATATATACTGCTGCCCGTCGCGCGCCGTGTACTCCATCCGCACGGGCTGCATTTTGATGGTGATTCCCCGCTCGCGCTCGATGGACATGGTATCCAGCATCTGCTCTTGCATCTTGCGTTTCTGGACCGTGCCGGTCAATTCCAAAAAACGGTCCGCGAGCGTGGACTTGCCGTGATCGATATGCGCGATAATCACAAAATTGCGGATGTGCTTCTGATCCATCCCAGTATATCAACCTCGACTAATGAAACGTTAGGGTGCGCCGTTGGATTGTCGTGGTCTGCGATATTTGGTCTCTATTGGGATAATCAATGCAAACGAGACGTTTCATCAAACGGCATGCCCAGATAGAGGACTTCGGCTGACTTCGTCATCATGCCGCTTCGCGGCTGCCGAAGTGCTTCTACTGGGCGTGCCCAGTCGAGGTTGTATTACTGGGCATCCTACAAACGTATCATACGAAAGACGAAAAGTGAAGCGCTCCGAAAGCGGAGCGCGAAACCCCGTACCGTCCCGCCCTTTTGGTAAAGAAAGTTCTTTTCCTAACCAAAAGGGCGGGACTGGTGCGCGGGATCTATTCGTTCTTGTGCGATGAGGTGACAACAAACAAGGCAGTGAAAACGAATGTGATCAAAAGCAGGGAGTAACCAAAAAACAGGAAACCGAACGTATTGAAATTGTGAATAACCACTCCACTTGAACCTCCGATGAGAAAAGCAAGGCCTAAAAATAACATCGGTTTTTTATGTTTCTGAATGTTTCTGATGTTAGAAAGAAGGGTAAAGGCAGCTGCAAGCGTGGAACAAAAGAGTATCGCGCCGAATGTCGCGCTGTTCTGAAGCGGATAATGCCAGTAAATAAGCCAATTATCCATCACGGGCTTCCCTGGAAAATATAGCGCTAAAGTGAAAAACATGCCTGATATGACATTCACCACGGTAGTGACGACGGAGGGAGACAGCGGAAGGTCTTGAAACCTCACGAACGCCCTTAAGACAAATGCAAACGCGAATAAAACCAAGGAATCACCTAAAACACCGGCAAAGTCGGAAATAATCAAAAAGGTTGGATAAATCAGAAAAGCTATCCCAAGTATGGAAAAGAACATGCTGAACTCCCAGTACGGATCGTACTGATTTTTCTTCCATATCGTGAAAAAATACCTGCCTGTCCAAAGTGCTATCACTGCGGAAAACAAATACACAAAAATAGAAAACATTATTCTTTTTTATTGGATGAAGTAATAAGAAACAGCGTAGCAAGGACAAAAGTAAGCAGAAGGAGGACATAGGACGTCAGAAGCAATCCGAAGGTGTTGCAACTCACCAGCAATACCCCGCCCACTCCTCCTGTAATAAATCCCGTACCCAAAAAGAGGATCTGCCTCTGATGTTTCTGTATATTTTTCAGATTAGAAAGAAGGGTGATCGCCATGATAATCGTAAAGAGAAAAATGAGCACACTGTAGACGATATAGTTGGCGGGCGGGTAATGCCAATAGATGAGGTTGTCCGCAAGCACCGGCGCGGTGGGAAACAAAAATGCCACAAACGCCTCCGTGGCTGAAGCAAGCGTCACGAGCGCGGTGATCACATTAGGAGAGAATGAAAGCCCCTGAAATCGCACAAACGAACGCAGGACGAACGCAAACGCGAACAAAGTAAAGAAGTTTCCCACTTGCGCCCATATCCCCGAAACAGGAGACAACCCGAATATGAATGGGGTGATATATATGATAAAGGATGTTGCAAGCAGAAAAAAGAATATGGAGAACTCGCCGTATGAGGAAAGGGCGTTTTTCTTCCACAGCGCGAAGAAATATCTGCTCGCCCACAACGCTATCACCGCGCAAAAAAGATAGACGAGAACGGAGAACATATTTATGGTTGTTCTTCTTTCTTTAAAAGCGAACTTAGTACGAATAACGCAACGAGAACGAAGGTAATAAGGAGGAGCACAGAACCCCACAACATCGGCCAAAACGAGTTAAAACCGATGATGAGAATTCCGGCAGCGCCGCTCAGTAAAAACGCGGTACCAAGATATAAGATCAGCTTCCTATTTTTTTGAATGTTCCTCAAATTAGAAAGTAGAGTCACGCCCATGGCGGCGGTATAGAATGTGAGCAATGCGAGATATATCGCTATGTTGGGCGGTGGGTAATGCCAATAAATAAGGCCCTCCTTTATTTGCGGCGCACACGAATAATACATCCCCATGCCGAGCTTTGCCAGAGAAGCAAGCATGGCAAGCACCATGATGGTGTCGGGAGATATCGCACTCATTTGCTGGAAACGCACAAACGCCCGGAGCACAAACGCAAAAGAAAAAAGAATGAAAAAGCTGATCAATTCGCCCGCTACGGAAGAGAGCGCGGGGTTTCCAAACAACAAAAGCGCGGGAATGACAAACCCCAGACCCAGAAAAAGAAAGAATGCCCCGAATTCCCGATACGGATCGTACTGATTTTTCTTCCATGCCGCAAAGAAAAACCTGCTTGCCAAAAATGTTATCACTGCGGAAAAAAGATAAACGAAGGTGGAGA
Source organism: Candidatus Azambacteria bacterium (assembly GCA_016200965.1). GTDB lineage: Bacteria > Patescibacteriota > Minisyncoccia > GWC2-36-17 > WO2-46-25 > JACQDT01. The sequence continues at coordinate 17,294 of JACQDT010000013.1, forward strand.
ACATGGGATTACCTATATGATATCAGATATCACCCCCTGCCATAATTTCAAAAAAGCAACCGTTTCATATACATACTACGGATTGCGCGAAACGTTCATCACGAATAGAGACACCAAAAGAAATGCCGCAAAGAGAAGCGTGTTTCCCGCCCACAAAAGCTCCATATTCATCGCGGTCGGCAGTAAAACCCCGCTCATGCCGCCCACAAAAAACGCGAAACCCAAAAACAACAGCGGGCGCCTATGTTTGCTGACGCCGACCGAATGAGTAATAAGCGTAAAGGCAATGGAAAACGAGAAAATGAACACGAGCGCGCCGAACACGAGCGAGTCAATGACAGGATAATCCCACCGCACCAGCGCATTGTTCAGCGCCGGCCACAGAAACCACGGCACGCTCCACACCATAAGTTTCAACCCAATCAGCGCGACGACCGCGATGCTTAACATATTGGGGGAAAAAGGAAGACGCGCAAAATGAGCGAACGCCCGTAGCACAAACGCAAACGAAAACAGAACGACGAGCAACCCGACTTCCGCGACCACGCCCGCAAGCGGCACAAAAAACACTGGCGCCAAAAGGTATATCACAAATCCGAGTCCCAGTACAAAGAAAAACAGCGCAAATTCCAGATGGTCGGCATTACGGCTTTTTTTCCATACCGCATAAAAATATCTTCCCGTCCACAACGAGACCACGCTACAAAATGTATATAACACAATGGAAAACATATGGCATATTCAGCATACCATATCCGCTCTTGGCTCACAATTTATCCTCCCAGTTTATTTGAATAAATGGAATACGGGAAATGAGACGCCGCGCCGGAAGTGGAACCGCCTCCCGCAACGCAAAAAACTCGGGTATTTTCAAGAAATAGGACGCCGCAGAGTACGCCAGAAAACCGGCAAAAAACGCCACCATTCCCTGACTGAAAATGCCTGTAAATTTTTGCATATTCACATGCGGAGCGATGCTATAGAGCGCACCATACACCGCAAGGGCCATGACACACGCCGCGAGATTTATCTTAAGCAAAGAAGAAACGATACGCGATCCGTCAAATTGCTCCACACGGCGCGAAAATGCGATATATAACCACGCAAAATTCACGATTGCGGAAAGTGAAAATGCGATAGGGAGCGCAAGCACTTCGGCTCCCCGAACGTCGGACACCCGAAACGCCGCGCCAACCGCAGAAGCGAACACTCCTCCCTCCCGCATGAGACCGAGAAAGAAAAAACTCAACACGACGTTAAGCATCGCCGAACTGACGTTGATGAACACCGGCGTTTTCGTATTTTCAAGGGCGAAAAAAGCGCGGGAAAATAAAGGAACGAGGGATTGCGCAAACACGGAGATCGCGAACGCACCAAGGGCCGCCGCGGTCAGGCGGGTGTCTTCCCAGGAGAACTGCCCGTATCCCAAAATCACGCGCACAATCTGCGCGCGCTCAAGAATGAAAAATATGGAAACAGGAATCACAAAAAACAAAATCTGGTTTACTGCGCCGTATAAGCGCCCGAGAAATGCCTTTATGTCTCCGGCGGCGGCGTGCACGGCAAGAAACGGGAATACCGCGCTTGCAAACGAGAATGCGACAATACCGATGGGCACGAATTGCAGATCGTTCGCAAAATTGAAAATCGCCACGCTTCCCGGCGTGACCGTGGACGCAATCGCCGTAATCACCACGAAATTGATTTGGGTCGCGGCAAGGCCGACGATGCGCGGCAGAGAAAGCCACGCGATTTTCCGGACCCCCTTATGCGCAGTATCAAATGCAGGCCTGAACGAAAAACCGATCTTAAAAAGCGGGGGGAGTTGAATGGCAAGATGCAAAAGCGCGCCCAGCACCACTCCCATCGCAAGCCCGATGACTCCAAAATATTTTACAAAAAAAACCGCGCCGATGATGATACCCGTATTGTACATAATGGGCGCAAGCGCGAAGCTGAAAAACATTTTATGGGCCTGTAAAATACTCCCCACCACATGAGATATTCCCAACAATACAGGACTTAAAAACATGACGCGCATCAGCGCCACGGCGCTTTTTTGTTTTTCCGGACTAAATCCCGGAGCAACCAGCGAGATAAGCTCCGGCGCAAACGCCATCGCGACAAGCGCGGCGCATGCCACTGCGGTCACAAATACCGTCAGCACGATGTGCGTAAGATGCCACGCCTCCTGCAAAGATTGCCTGCGATAGTGCGCGAACACGGGAATGAACACGGAACTCAACATGCCGACAATGAACAGATTGTACACAAAATCCGGAATAAGAAATGCCGCGAAGTAGGTGTCCATCACGTCCCCCGCCCCAAATTCTCCGGCAAAAATCCTATTGCGAACAACTCCGAGTAATTTGGATAAAAAAGAAAAAAAGCCGATGGTAAAAGCGGCTGAGGCGACGATAGTGAACTCTGTATTCAAAAAATACTTCAGCTTCATTTGATACTCACGATAAATGATTTGTCGGCGGCGAGGTCGCCTGAAAATTCAGTGGACACACTACCTTGTACATCAGAAATAACTTCTTTTCCCTCCGGCGGGACCAGCGTGAAATGAAGAAACGCGTTTACTCCCGGCTGTTTTTGGAACACAAACGAAAGATCGCGCTCGGCCCGGAACGGGAGTGTGTACGTGTAAATGATCCTTGCGTCTTTTTCCGGGATCCATCCCCCAAACACCGTTTTCCCGGATTCCTTGAATATGTCCGTGTGCGACGCTTCGTCCGCGCGTAGAGTCGCCCGCGCGAGCGCAAGATCATCGTCAACCCTGAACCCTTCTTTTGCATAATCAATCTGCCCAACCACGCCTCCGGAAATGTTTCCTGACGCCTCAAGCAGTTTTGATCCTTCAGGCACATACACGCGCACGTAACGCGACGGACCGCCGTCTTCTTTCGCTTCTCTGTTTTTAAATTCAATAACCACAGTATTTACGATTTCATCTTCTTTGGTTATGTGCGTTTCCTTCAAAATGCGGGGGGCATCCGCGCCGCTTTCCCCGCGCACGGCGCCAATATCGCTTAACGTCACGGCTAAATAATCCGCACCTTCGTCTTTCGCGATTCTCCCGTCCCATCCGTTTTGCTCGACCATGCTCTGACGCGCCTGATCCTTCGTCCACAGCATAATGTTTTTCTCTTTAAAGCTTGTCGCCATAACAGAAAGCGCCGCCGCCACGCGTTCCTGCGGCATGTGTTCGAGCTCGCCCGCAAGCGCGAACACGACATCTTCAAGTGCCTTGGAAGGATCGCCCGATGTCTTTGGGGAAAAATCGATTTCCGTCCGCGCCGCCATCAACTCCCCCACATTGAAGGAACTGACGATCACTCCCTCGTTGCGCGGCACCGAGATCGGACCGGTAATATCCAAAAGACGCTTGAACATTTTTTCATCCACAGCAATAACTCCGTCTATGTCTTTTCCTCCCGCCTGCGCATAAAAATAGGCGATCTTTTGCGCAGAAAGCGGAAAATCCAAAAACCAATTCGCGTTGCGAAACGCCCATACGGTAGTCACTTTCTGCAACGGTTCCGGAGGAACCGTGTTGACCAAAAGCTCCCCGTCCAAATTATAGACGTCATCAAACGCCACCTTAACGATAGCTCCTCCCGCGGTCTCTATAACCCCATATGATCCGATGAGTCCGCCGGTGGCCCGCGGCACGGAAACGTCCTGGACCGCCACGAGAAACCGGCGCGGCCGGTCAACACCAAGCGCCCAGGAAGCAAGCTCAAAACGCGAAATGAGAAAATCCGTGTTTGCGGCAACGAGCGAAAGCCGCGGCCCGATGATAGAGAGACGATCGCGTTCTTCCTGCGTCATATCCCCTTGGGAAACGCGCTCAAGCGCATCCCGCGCGGATGCAAGTTTTTCCTTTGCCTCTTTCATGCGCGCCAATGATTCCGCTAAGAGCGCGCCTACGGCCGGCACCCGCTTATCTGTTCCCACATGTGCCAAAAGCGACGCCTGGGAAAGCTTAAAAAGCGGGTCTGCCGCGTCAATCGCCGACTGAGCCGCCTCGGAAAAAATACGGTCAAATTTTGATGCGTTGTTTTCTTCTCCTAATTCCAGAAACGGAATAAAAGAAAGGAGAGAGGGCACCGCATGCGAAAACGAACTGGAGCGCCGTGCGTCCCCCGCGGCGCGATATGCGTCGTGAAAAGAAAATACCGCTTCGGAAAAATGAAGTCCGAGAAACGCGTTTTGCGCGGCGATAATGCGGTCGTACGTTTCCGCGGTCGTCGCAAACGGTGCGCCGGAGCGCGGAAACATCCCCCACGCATACGCAAACAACAGCGCGATCACCGCGCACGAAAACACGGCCGTACCGATGTTTCCCATGTTCCTAAAAGAAAATCCGCCGCGCACCGAATGACCCGGAAGCACCTGATAATACACCGTCATACGACGACTGCTCCGCTCTCTGCGTTCGCGGGTTGCCGTCACCCCTTCTTGCGTCTTCGCCGCGCGATCGTCGGAAGCGAAATACACGTTGCTCCCCTTGTTTTCATGCTCAAGATAAAACTGAACGAATTCTTCTTCGTCCATATGTTCCGCACGATGAGATTTGTTTTTATCAGTTGGCATAAGATATCCTGATATTGCATGGAATTTTTATCATTTCCATTCCGCATGATTCGTTGAAAAAACCGTTCGCAGGATGAGCGGGCATGGTGTCCGCCGTACATCGGTCCGTTAATCCGCCGACCGCTCCAGCGGCGGCCTTGCTTATCCCCGCTACGGTGAGGTTTTGGTGTCGGATTGTACCAAAACCACCGAGCTCGCCTGCTCCGAAGATTTCCTGACCGATGTACGGCGGACGAGCGAAGCCGAGAGCCGAGCGGCGCGCTCTCGCCGGGAGCGCGAACGCGTGTTTTTTCAGCGAATCATGCGGAATGAAAAACATAATGTAATGTTAAAATTTTATCCTTTAACATGCGGAGCGGTCGCGGAACAACACCACACACGTCCGAAATAAAATTTTTATATCCAGCAACAACGACCAATTTTCTATGTAATACGTGTCCAATTTTACCTCTTCCTCGAAAGGAAGATCGGACGAGCCGGAGGTCTGCGCCATGCCGGTCATCCCGGCTTTTATCACCAGCAGCTTCTTATGATGCGCTTCGTACCGCGCGACCTCTTCCGGCTCATGCGGCCGCGGCCCCACCAAACTCATTTCTCCCTTCAATACATTCCATAATTGCGGCAACTCATCAATGCGCGTTTTGCGCAAAAACCTCCCCGCGCGCGTCACGCGCGGGTCATTGTGGATTTTAAACAATGGACCGCCGTCTTTGCGTTCGTTGTATCGCATAAGCTCCGGCTTAAGCTCGTGCGCGTTATCTACCATAGAACGGAATTTGTACATGGTGAACCGGCGGCCCAGCGTCACGCGGTCAAGCGCCACCATGACCGGCCCCTTGGAATCCAGCTTGATCCACACCGCCACCACGCCGAAAAACGGCGCGCACAGCGCAAGCCCGAGCGCGGAACCGAAAAGATCCGCCACGCGCTTAGCCACCCTCCCCCACCCGTCAAGCGCGGTATGCTTGACTTCAATGAGCGGAACGCCGCCGATCACATTCATTTCCACATGCGTCGTCAGCGTCTGAAACAGCGTCGGGGCGAAACGGAAATTCAAATGCATATCTCTGCAAAACTCCGCAAGCTCGGCAATGGCTTCTTTCGCGTAATCGGCGTCCCCTACCAACACCGTATCAATGTTCTGACCGGCCATCGCTCTTTTAATTTCGTCTATATCCGTCGCCGCGATGCGCCCCGCCACCGTATATCCCAGCGATCGATCGCGCTCCATCTCGCGCGCAAGAATATGAGTGGCCTCGTTGTCGCCCACAAGCAATACGCGCTCCGTTCCCATCCGTCGGGTCGCAATGAGATACCGTTGAAAGCCCCGAAACACCCATCGCCCCACAAGCACATACACAATGGAAAACGCCCACGAGGCAATGATAATAAAACGGGAATCAAACCATTCCCGCGTCGCAAAGATGTACACGATCACGGCCATCACGGCGAACGAACAGGAAGCGATCACATGAAAAAATTCCTGCAAAACATCACTGCGCTGAGTGCGGTATAAACCGGTCAGCGCGAATACCAACAGCCAGAACGGAATAATGGCGGCGAGCATGAGCGCGTATCGTTCAAACGGTAAATTGAGATAAAAAAGCACCGGCCGCCATTCGGCAATAAAGGAACTCGTGCGCAAAAAATACGCCGACAATCCCGCGCAAAAAAGCATGAGCGCATCAAGCGGAACCAGCGCGAACACAAAAAAAAGAGACGGCTTTCTCATGCCATCCATCATACAGAACACACGGTATTTTTTCAATTGGGCAAACTAAAACCTCAACTGGATAGCTAAGGTCGAAACATGCGAACATTCAGAGCAAACGCGCAAGATAACTATAAGCCGGATTCTGTATCCCGCCCTTTTGGAAAAGAATGTTTTTATTCCATGCCAAAAGGGCGGGACGGCAATCATTTCTCTTGGCGCGCCGTTACCGGCGCGCTCGTGCGACTACCTTGCCCCTCGACGTCGCCTAGGGGCAATTTTGTCTTGCACCTCGTAAGGATTTGGCCGTTTCACCCCCTCACTTGCAAGCAAGTGAGGGGCTACGCCCCGAATAATCAGGGCGCCCGAATATCGTTTCCAATATCGGCGTCTCTGTTCGCACCTCTGGGGTCGCCCCCGACGGCCGTTAGCCGCTACGTTGCCCAGCCCTTTTGGCAAAGAATAATTCTATTCCATACCAAAAGAGCTGGGCAGGAGTCCGGACTTTCCTCCCCGCCCTTTTGATGTTATAGGTTTTGTTGATATTATGATAAGCATGTACTATGTATATCTTATCAAAAGTACAAAGGCGGATTTTCTCTATGTTGGAGTAACTGATGATCTCCGCAGGAGATTTTCCCAACATAACTCCAAAAAAGAAATATCAACAAAACCCTACGCACCTTTCAAACTGATTTACTACGAGGCCTATTGTAGTAAAAAAGATGCTCTCATCCGCGAAATCAAGTTGAAACATCACGGGAGTGTGATAGGACACCTGAAAAAGCGCGTACAGCATGGTTTGAAGGAATAGCATCAAAAGGGCGGGGCGATTGCCCGTTATCTTATATCGTTTGCTCTGAATATTCACATTTCAAAGAATACATACACAATACAGAGAATACGCTATATTGTCAACATCTAATTGTCCAACGCTTCATTTACCATTTTATCGGCAAGCGTGTTCTGCTCGCGCCGGACGTGCATGAACGCCACGCCCGCGAAATCCGTTTTGAGATTCCATACCTCTATGAACAGCTGTTGGATGTGCGGCGTGGAAAGCTTGTACTGCCCGTTTAACTGGCGCACGGCGAGCTCGGAGTCCATGCGCATATCTATAATCATTTTTTTTGCTTTTTCTTTGCCGTACAGTTGCTTGGCTTTTTTGAGCGAGAAAATAATCGCTTTGTATTCGGCTTCGTTGTTGGTGCCGTCCTGGACGCGCTCGCCGTACGTATGAAGCGGCTGTCCCGTGCGCGCGTCCACGAACGCCACCCCGATTGCCGAAGGCCCCGGATTCCCCCGCGACCCCCCGTCGGTATAGATGATGAGTGTATCCATGCAGATATGGTATCACACCATTTCGGAGAAACAAAAAGAGGCCGGATTTTATCCGGGCCTCTTTTTTAAAAGCGAATCTCGTACACATCCTAACGCTTCAGAGCGATAAGTGCGACGCCAATCACTGTAAGAACGATACCAATAAAGTGATAGGTGTCGAAGCGAATGTGATCGAACCACTTCGGCAATATAGTCGCGCATACCATAATCGCAAGAAAGGCGAGTGCGCTTGAGGCGTTGATGATCGCCACTGGGAGCGCTGGGTTTGGCGCGGTCGCAATGGCTTGGAAAGCAAGAATATTGTCCGATTTTATATCAACAAAGTCGCGAAAACAAAAACCCGGAGAGTGAGTAGTGGAAGGTGTGATGCTCCCATGTGCTCCGGCCGGGATGAGGATCCTTGTAAGGCTCCTTGGAAGGCGCCGCTTTGGAAGAGGCGCGCGTATGAAAACCGCGTATTTAATTTGAGAGAAGTCTTGATTCACCGCTTGTCAGCGCCGAAAATAGAGAACTTTTATCCCCCCAAGCGGCATAATCGGCATTCTCCGAACTTTTTCAAGTCCAGTATTATTAATGAACACCCCTGTTCAAGGTCAGCTCGACCGCGCCGCCTTCTGCACTAGAATATAACAACTAATGGAGAAGAAAGGTGTCACCTTTCGCGTACGCGCGCAATAAACCGAAACGACTGCTGACGCACCGCACGAAACGTGCCGATAGTGTAATGCATGTGGCGTAACGCGGGATGCGCGGCGAGTTTTTTACGGCCCCGCGATAAACCAAGCTTTATCGCATTTTCAGTTTTATGCAGGGCGTGCGCGATCTCCTTTACGCTTTGCCCTTCCTGATATTTCAGAGACAATATATGCCTGTGGACCGGCGCGATATCCGAAGCCGCGCTCCATACTTGTTGCGTATCAAATCGTATAGTACGCGCTTGAGCTTCTTTTTCGCCTTTCTCGTCGGGAATCTGATCTGCCCCCTCAAAGGCTGATTCCTTTTTTTTCCTGTAATAATTTACACAAATGTTATGGGCAATCGTGAAAAGATAGTTGAGATAGGATCCGCCGTGATGCCTATAGTGAGACAAGTGTGCAAACGCGTGCAAAAACGTGTCCTGCGTAAAGTCCTCTGCCGTTTCTTTCCTACCGACACGCCGGAGCATATATCCTTTCACCCTTTGGACATACTTTTGGTATAGCAGGCCGTAGACCTCTTTGTCATTTTGCGATCTCTCGATTAAGAGAAGATCGTCGTCATATCGCTCCATATGCTTTTGTCATTTCAAGTGTATGACAAAAGCCAATGTGCGATCTGATACTTTATATTATCCCGCAAATACCATTTGCCTGTCCATGTTTTTCATCACAATTTATCAACTGCTTGTACACCTGTTTATGCACATAGTTATCAACAAAGAAGCAGTCGCTTAAGGCGACTGCTTCTTGGTAAGACAAATAACGTCTTTCTGCTACTGGAGATTGCCTCCGTCCTGATAGTTGTCTCTTTCGGTCTCGTCAACGGTCACAATGTCTTCCCATTTGAATCCACGGCGGTTAAACACGCTTTCAGAGGGAATCCATTGCCGCTTGCCGCCGGAGATAAAGTATACCTTTGCATCTCCCGAGGCGCGCAAAAGTGTTACGTTTGATACCGTGGAATAATAAGCGAGTTCGCGCGGGCTTATCACGGTAACATCGGACCAATCCAACCCCTGCGCTTCAAACGCGGACGGATCGGCAACATGGCGTTTCTTGCCACCCGAGACAATATATACGGCGGGATTGTCACTGCTTCTGATGAGCGAACTATCCGCGTAAGCATCCACAACGGCTTGCGACATAATATTAATGTTGTCCCATTTTAAACCCATGTCCTCAAACGCCCTCGCGCTTGGGATGTGTCGCCTCTTGCCATCTTTGATAATGTAGACCTCCTGACCGTCTGATGATCTTAGAATCGTTCCGTCGGGAAGATCCGTCGCCTGCCTGAACCGAACCATTGTTGAACCGCCAAACGTCTGTCCGCTGATGACACCCGAGATAATAATTTGTTTGGGCGTGAATATGGGATTGGTTGAGGTGGCGGCCTGCGGTGAGCTTGTCGAACCCGTAGAAGTGGTTGTCGTTCCCTGCGCGAGCAGATCAATCACCGCGCGGCGCGAGAATTTCAGATGCAAGCGGCTTTCGCGGTCGCGATCTTCATCGTCATGCTTTTTGTCTTTCTTCGCTTTCACTTTCACGCGTTCCGGCGAGAGCGTGCCGTTGAGTTTCACCGATGACATGTCCGCATCACGCGCGTCGTATCCTTCCGGAAACATCACGCGAACCTCAACCCATCTGCCCTTGCTTCTTCCATTTATGGTTTTTGGTTCAACTTTAACACCCACAGTGATAATCCCCACCACTGACGGCGTGGTGGTCGCGGGAGCTGAAAACGTGGTAAATGACTGATCGGTGAATGTGGCAAGATTGCCCGCCTCATCCCGTGACTTCACGATGAAATGGTAGGTGGTGGACGCGGTGAGTCCGGACAAGTTCACCGTGTGCGCGGTGGTCGTCGCCGTCTGCAATGCGCTTGAAAAACCGTACGCGGTGGTGGTGCCGTAATCCGCCTGCGTGTCTGAGGGCTCGTCGGTCGTCCATGAAATAGTGGACGTGGCATGCGTAACGTCCGAAACCCCTACGCCGCTGATAACAGGCGGGGTCATGTCTGCCGCATGAGCAAACATCGCAAGAGTTCCCACAAACGCAAACACCAAAAGAGCGTTTGCCGCAATCAATATACGTTTTGACATACGAATAAATTTAATAATGAGCCCTTTTAAAGGCTCTCGCTACATGAGACGATATGATTCCTTTTGTGTTACATGTTACATCTAATACGAAAACCGCGCCACCAAAAGGCCGTCTTTGTCGCGCAATATGATCGCGTCGCTGTCGTTGGGCCATATTTCCTTTGACTGGTTCATATACACCCTCCATTCGTCCAGCAAAAAATCATAATACGTATGATTTCTCTCCACGCACTGGGAATAGCTGAACCGCTCTTTCACATAATCATGGCACTCCGTATCCAAAAGCGGATCGCCCGCGTTCGCTTCCTTGCAGGACGAAAGCCCCGCAATCACCTTTTGGCAGTATGTGCTTAACCGCTTTACTTCATCCTGATTCGTCTGCGGACACATATTGGGAAGCGCTGGGGTGAATTTATAATATGTATTGAGATACCCGACGCATTTATTCAGACGAAAATTAACGCCCGACGGGCTGACGCCGCTATATAAAATTATCTTGCTTTTTGAAGTGAGCATAAGCGGAACTTTGTATTCATACAATGGCTGATTGGATATTTCGTACGCCTCGGACGGGATCGCAAACCCCGTATTGCGCCTTTCGCTCCCCAGCATCCACCCGCCGATGGCGATAGGGTCGTTTGCGCCTATGGACGCAAGCGTTATCTGTTCCTGCAAAGGATCCGTCGCGCGCGGAGAACCGGAAAGAGAAATTTTTCCGAAATACGGTGATATTTTCAGCTCAAATGAATACCATTTGGGAATTTTATCCACGTTGCCGTCGGGATCTTTCGCGCGCGCGAAAAAACGGTATACGCCGTTCTTTTTAGGAAGCGTGATCCGCCGCTCCTGCCCAGAGGTAACCCATCCCGAATCCACGCCTTCAAGGAACGTTTCAAAGGTAAGCGCGCGGTTGTCCTGGCGCGCCACCACGCCGGTAATTTTAAATTTCACGGAAACATCTTCCGCCATCGCCGGCGGGGTTTCCTGTATCACGGTCAGTGGCCGCGCCGTGAACTGCGGGGCGCTTATCAGCTTCCCTTCAGATATGCTCTTGAGTTTCTTGGGGGACACATCATGAATGGAATACCACTCAAGTCCGAGACGGCCGAAATCCTGTTCTGTTTGAATCCAGCGCCGCGCGCCCCTCTCAACGAGATACACCTTCACTCCGTCGCCTCCTTCTGCCTTGTTTGCGCGCACAAGCGCTCCGTCGGGGTATCTGCTTTTTGAGTCAAGATTTTTTCCCGTCGGATATCCGAGCAGATCCTCATCGGAAACGGTCTGGATCGCGTCCCAGTTGAATTCAAATGAGTTGAATGCGGCCGCATCGGGCACCCATCGCTTCATGCCGTTTTCAAGAAAATATACCCGCTCGCCGCTTCCTTTCATCAGGGTTCCTTCGTTCTGTGCAAAAAACGCATATCCTTGAAAAGGAAACACAAAAAAACCAACGGAGAGGAAAGCAGTTACATAAAGGGTTCTAAATGCAGGGGTCTTCATAGCCCTCAATGATACAATGCGTGGGGAATAAGTCAAGATGAAACGCATCGCTTTTTGTGGTAGAATAGGAATTCCAAGAGAAACCAAAGGTCGAAGAAACTCAATTATAGTGTAACATATTTTATATGGCTATCGTAAAAACAAAAAAGAGCGCAACGGCCGCCAAAGCCCCCAAACCAATCGGCGCAGTCACCCACTATTACGGCGGCGTCGGCGTCGCGATTGTGAAGTTCAATCGCGCCGTGAAAGTCGGGGAAACGGTGCACTTCAAAGGAGCGAACACCGACTTCACGCAACCCATCTCTTCCATGCAATTTGACCACAAGGACATACAAAGCGCGAAAAAGGGGCAGGAGGTCGGCATAAAAGTTGACGACAAAGTCCGGGAAGGCGACAACGTATACGAAGCGGAAAAATAATAATTAAATAAGGAAGATATGAAAAGGGGAAGAAACGCTTACACTCCCGGGCAAAGGCCGTTGCGCGGGCATACGAATGAATTCCCCAAAGGAAAAGGGGGCGTGGTGTTTTGCAAGGTATGCAACATCGTATACTTTAAAAAATCGTGGCATCACAATCTCCGCCGCCACAAAAACCTCCACGAAGACCTGGCGGTGGCGTTCGTCGTCTGCCCCGCCTGCGCGATGATACAAAACGGGAAGTATGAAGGGAGGGTCGTCCTTACCAATATGCCTCCGCTTGTCCGGGAAAATCTTGAAAATCTCATCCATGCGTTTACCCATCGCGCATATCAAAGAGACCCGCTGGACCGTTTGATAGCGATCAAAAAGCAGAACGCCACATTTGAAATCACGACCACCGAAAACCAGCTCGCGGCGAAACTTGCCAAAAAAATCAAAGACGTGTACAAAAAAGTACGCGTGAACGTCTCATACGGCCACGCGAAAGACAAAGCGTCTGAAATCACCATCGCGTTTCTCTCGTGAAGCGTCCCTATAGCTCAACTGGATAGAGCGCAGCCCTCCGAAGGCTGAGATTGAGGTTCGAGCCCTCATAGGGACACTAAGGTTCAATTTTTACCCCGCACCGAACTTGTTCTGGTGCGGGGCCTGTCGAGAGCACAATTCATAACTTGGTCGGAAAATTTATATGAGATTAGCTCTTAATGCGACATTAGCAAAAAACTATACAAGCCAATCACAAAAGGTTCGTGTTTTAACTGAAGCATGGGTTGATAATGCTGTCTTTTGTCCAAACTGTGGGCACCCCGATATTGATAAATCTCCGAATAATCAGCCCGTTGCCGATTTTTACTGCTTAAATTGCCGAGAAGAATATGAATTGAAAAGCAAGCAAAATACAATCGGTACGAAAATTGTGGATGGCGCGCATCGCACGATGCTCGAACGGCTTACAAGTAGCAACAATCCGAATTTTTTTCTGCTAAACTATGACCCATCGAATCTCGAAGTAATAAATTTTCTTGTTATTCCAAAACACTTTTTCGTACCAGAAATTATCGAGAAAAGGAAACCTCTTTCGACGATGGCTCAGCGTGCTGGTTGGATTGGTTGCAATATTCTTCTACGAAGTATCCCACAAACCGGCAAAATATTTTTCATAAAAAATAAACAGGTTGAGCCAAAAAAGAAAGTGCTTGCTGAATGGCAAAAAACACTTTTCTTGCGCGAGGAAAAGGAAATTTCGGCGAGGGGTTGGCTACTTGATGTAATGCGCTGCGTAGACAAGCTCGAGAGAAAAGAATTTAAACTCGATGACATATATACGTTTGAAAAAGAGTTGAACCAGTTACATCCCGACAATAAACACATTAAAGATAAAGTTCGCCAACAGCTACAAGTCTTGCGCGATAAAGGATACCTTGATTTTGTAGAGAGAGGAACTTATCAACTGCGATAGTTGACTTTTATTCATATTCGATCAAAGATCAGATCATTAATAATTAGATGATTTTTTTATGAAAATCTCTAGAGAACTTGCAATACAAATTTTAAAATATTGTCACGAACACAAAGACTTTTATTTTCCATTTTTAGTGGTGTGCAAAGAATATACTCCGGAAGATGATGATTTTGTAGAAATTGAATCTGAAGAATGGGAGACCATATTGGGAGATAAAACGTATGAAACTTTTGAACTTTGGGAAAATCTGCAAGATTTAAGAGAAGGAACCGTAGAACATCTTACAAATGGTTTCATCCAAATCATTATTGGGCAGTCGCTTGAAAAACATATTTATACTCTTGCAAAAAATTACCGAAGACAATGGCAAAATGGTTTGTGTGAAAGTGAAAAAATTGAGAAATATGGACTGAATGAATTTATTGGGGGGAAGGCGGACGCATATGAGGATTGCTTGTATTTAATCAAAAAATATCAGGGCATCTCTAGTAATCAGAATTCAATTTTCATAAAATACGAAGATGAATAAACAATTAAAAGTGAGTTAATTAAGTGTGTATAACTTCTTTACATTGCAATTGACAAAAAATCCTTCATTATCTACACTGGCTGTATGCTTGCTAAATTCATTCGCGAACAACGCAAAAAGCGGAGTCTGACACAAGAATTTTTGGCGTCCGCGCTCGGCGTTTCCCGCCCCACCTATCTCCAAATAGAGCAAGGCGGGCGCGATTTGACTGTTACCGAAGCAAGAAAGCTAGCGGAAGTTTTTGATATTTCGTTTGAGAGTTTTTTGCGTGAAAAAGAAGGATTTAAAACAATCGTGAAAATAGGGGTTGGAAAGAAACGGGTACGTGAAGCTGAAAATGAGATTCGTATCAGCATACCGCAAGAGAAAACGGATAAGTTCCGACAAGTACTTCTTTACATTTTGAAAAAAGTTGGCGGCAAACCGAATGTCGGTATGACAGTGCTGTATAAATTGCTCTACTTTATTGATTTTGATTACTACGAGAAATACGAAGACCAGTTGATGGGTTTGGTATATCTCAAGAATCATCGGGGACCAACACCGCTTTTATTTGAAAACCTTATCGATAATATGGTGAAAAATGGAGAAGTGGAGATTATTAAGAGTAAGTTTTATCAATACCCTCAGACGAAGTACTTGGTGAACCCAAAAGTTGAGCCTGATTTAAGCATCCTGAACGGAAAAGAGCAGGAACATATTGATTGGGAATTGCAACGGCTTTCCGACATGACGGCGAGCCAGCTTTCCGATTTATCACATAAAGATGTGCCTTGGGTAAGCGCAGAGAGCAGTAAACCGCTTGATTACGAATCGGTTTTCTACCGTACGCCTGAGACGTCAGTACGCGAATATGGCAACACCGACGAAGATTGAGTACGACGCGACTGATGTCTTTCAAAAAGATCTCAAACAACTCCTCAAGAAATTCCAAACGCTTGAAGAAGATTTGGAAACCGCCAAACGCAACGCGATAGAACTTTACCACCTCAAAAATATAAACAATCGGGGTGTCTTTCCTATCCCTAATTTTTGCAACGAAACGATACTGGTTTGCAAAATCAAGAAGTTTGCCTGCAAGGCCCTCAAAGGACGAGGAGTGATGAGCGGCATCCGTATTATTTATGCATATCACAAAGAGTATTTGAAAAATTTCTAACTTTTCGTATTTTTTGTCGATCGATTCTAAGGATTCCCCTTGCGTCAACGATACTATAATGTATAGTACAGAAACATGCTCTTAACACGAAAGGAGGCGCGACATGACTTCTGTGAGTCGGATAGAAAAACGGAAAACGTTCTGCCAGTACTGCGGTGCCACGGTGACAGGCGAAAGCGATTTGTTTGAATGCCCCGGATGCGGACAGCTGTATTGCAAAGACCACATCGTCGTCGTGAAAAGCGAAATCGGCGACATCCTCTGTACCTTTTGCGCAGGAGACCAAATATAAACCGCTTTGATTTCAAACCTCGAGCGGTTTTTGTTTTCTATTCGTATCGCAACGCTTCAATAGGATCCTTTCTTGCGGCTTGCCTTGCAGGATACAAACCAAATACAAGGCCGACCGCGGCGGACACGCCAAGCCCGAGCAAAGCCGCCGACACGGGGAATGAGAACGCCCACCCCACCGCAAGCACCCTGCTTAATATGAATGAAACGGCAAACGAAAGCCCCGCCCCAAACGAAATGCCGATGACGCCGCCGATTCCGGTGAGTATGATGGATTCCAAAAGAAACTGGCTCAGCACGTCATTCTCTGTCGCGCCGAGCGCCTTGCGGAGACCGATTTCGCGCGTGCGCTCCGTGACGGAGACCAGCATGATATTCATGATGCCGATGCCGCCCACCACCAAAGAAATCGCCGCAACCGACGCCAAAAAGAGAGTAAGATTGTCGGTGATGCTCCCCAGGCGTTTCGCGAGATCGGCCTGGGTTTCCACGAAGAAATCGTCCTTGCTCGGATTGTCTATGTGATGTGCTTCCCGCAAAGTCGCCTGAATATCCCTGACCGTTTGCGGGATCTCTGCCGTTGATTTCGCCTCAACGATAAAACGATGAAAATACTTGATGCCGAATACATACTGCTGGGCGGTGCTGTAAGGAATGAGCGCCGCTTCATCAAAATTGAAAAAGGACACCTGCCCCTTTTTCGCAAGGATCCCGATGACGCGCAAACTTCTGTTTTTTATCTTGATCTTCTGCCCGAGCGCGTTTGAAGACCCGAATAATTGATCCTTCACTTTGGAACCGATCACCACCACGTCGGCGCGGCCTTTCACGTCGTCTTCGGTGAAAAACGCTCCTTCGGACAAAGATATGTCGAAAATCTTCGCGATCAGATCGGACGCGCCGAAGATCGTGAGCCGGTATGTTTCCGAACCGTACGCCCCCGTGTCGCCACCGAACACGATTGGCATGATTTCAGAAAGGGCGGGCACGTTTGATTTTCTCTTGAGCGCCTCCAGGTCGCGCTCTTTGAGCGAGTCGGAAAACACCTGCGGCGCATCGCTTGGCCCCTTAGGCTCTCTGCCCGGGATGACAACGATGGTATTGGAGCCGAGCCCCTGCACCTGCCCCAAAATCAGATCCTGCGCGCCCGCCCCCAAAGCCATCACCACGATAATGGAGGTAATGCCGATGACAATGCCAAGCACGGTGAGCGCCGAGCGCGATTTGTTCACCCTAAGCCCCCGAAGCGCGGTTTTGAATGTGTGTGCGAGCGTCATTTTTTGAAATGATCCTTTGCTTCGCGGCGATGATTGACCGCGGTGTCGCTTTCCACCTTCCCGTCGCGCATGCGCACGATGCGGCGCGCGAGTTCGGCGGTGTAGGTCTCGTGCGTCACTAAAATCACGGTGTGGCCGCGCTCTTCGTTGAGCCGTTGGATGATTTCCATGACGAGCTGTCCCGATTTGGAATCAAGGTTTCCCGTCGGCTCGTCGGCAAAAATAACTTCGGGTTTGTTTACCAGCGCGCGGGCGATCGCCACGCGCTGTTTTTCTCCGCCCGAAAGCTGCGAGGGTTCATGGAACATGCGGTGCGCAAGCCCCACCGACTCAACCGCTTCGCGCGCGAACTTGTCCCACAGCGATTCTTTCACGTCCGAATACAAAAGCGGGAGCTTCACATTCTCAAACACGCTGGTCCGGGGCAACAGATTGAACGCCTGAAACACGAAACCCGCCTTTTTATTGCGCAGGTGGGCGATTTCCTCTTTTGAATACTCCGCTATCTTTTTCCCTTCAAAACGATATTCACCCGCGGTGGGAACATCCAAAAATCCAAGCATGTGGAGCAATGTTGACTTACCCGAACCCGAGGGCCCCATAATGGCAAGGAACTCCCCCTTCTCAATGTGCAAAGACAGGTCATCCAAAGCGACCGTATCGACTCCCTCCATGGAATATATTTTTTTGAGATGAGAGATTTCTATGAGGGCCACGGCTTTTAGAACTCATTATTTTTTTATTCTTTCACAAACGTGATGACCCTGTCCCCTTCCTGTATGCCTTTGAGGATTTCAATATTGCCGTCGTTTCCCCGCAGGCCCGTTTCCATTTCTCTTTCGCTCATGCTGTTGTTCGCGCCGGGAATTCGTACTATTTTCTTTCCTTCCTTGGTAATCACCGCGCGCTGAGGGATGACGATCGCTCCCGTCCGCTTGCCGGTGACGATATCGATATTGGCAGTCATTCCCGACTTGATGCGTTCGTCTTTCTTTGTGAATTGCAGGGTCACTTTATAGGTAGGGACTCCTTCCACAATCGTCTCCGCCGGATCAATCGCGCTTGTGACGGCGTCAAAGAACGTATCATTTCCATACGCATCAAGCGTGACTTGCGCTTCGTTGCCGATTCTCACTTTAGCAACGTCCGCCTCAGGCACATACGCTTCCATTTCAAACTGCGCCTCGGAAATAAGGGAAACAACCGATACCCCCGCGGAAACGATCTCTCCTTCCTTCGCGTCCTGGCGCGTGACTACGCCCGCAATGGGAGCCGAAAGGACGGATTTGGCGAGCTGGGCCTTGATGGTTTCTGCGTGCGCCTCCGCCTGCAAAGCGCTTGCTTCCTGCGCCGAAATTTGCTCTTTGGTATATCCCGCATATTTGAGCGCAAGCTCCGCTTCGGCGGCCGCGCGCGCATTTGCCGCATCGTTTACGCCCGCCTCCGCGGCGGAAATACTTGATTGGTTTGCCGCTTTCTGCACGGCGATCGCCTGCTGTTTGCCCGCGATCGTAATGGCCTCCGCGCTCACGTTATTTTTTTCCGTATTCAAATTGCCCGCGTCCGCTGAAGTAAACTTGGAAAGCACCGGCACCCCGTCCAGCGCCGCCTTTACCAAAGAAAGCGCCCCCTTCATATCGCCGAGCGCTTTGTCTATGTTCTCAAACGCAGGATTGGCCTGCGCCGCGACGACGCTTCCCTTCGCTCCACCGGAAAACTGGCTTAAATAGTCCTTGCCCGCCCGGCCCGCCCCCTGGACTCCGAGCAACGCCAGGACCGCGGCGGCTTTTCCGTCCGACACCTGTATGCCCTGCTGATCAAGTCCAGAAAAATAAGCGTTTTGCAGATCGGTGAGCACGAACAAGGAATTAAGCGCGATGCTCGCCGATTTGACCGCGGCGGAAAGCGCGCTGTCATAATCGTCTTTTATATCCGCATCCGCTTTGCTTTTCGCATTTTCAAGATTCACCTGCGCATCGGCAAATGATTTTTTCGCGCTTGCCGCTTTCGTTTCGGCAAGCGCTATTTCTTCAGGTCTGGTCCCGAGGCGCATCTCGTCCAATTTTGCTTCCTGGACCTCCCGCGCGGCGGATGCCTCGGCAAGCTGGGAACGCAGCTCGCTTGCGTCAAGTTCAACAAGCATTGCGCCCTGCGCAACGCGATCGCCCACAGCCGCGCGCGCGCGGACCACTCTTCCTCCTTTTTCAAATGCGAGTTGCACGCTGTGTGCCGCCTTCACCTTCCCTGTCACGCTCACTTCTTCAACAAGGTCGGCGCGCGCAGCGACCGCAAATTCATACGGCACCGTCTTGGGTGCGGCAAAATACCGCCACGCAAAAACGGCGATAAAAACCACTGCAATCGCTATTACCGCATATTTTAGGGTGAACATTTTCATGTGCTATCCTTGCATCATAAACGCGTTATGCAATTCTGTAAACCGCATTATTTCAACGACAACGACTTGATGGGCACCATGACTGCGCGCGGATCTTTTTTCCACGCGTCGGACACGTCCGCGTATAGCTCAAGCTCGTTGCCGTCCGGATCAAGCACGTACAAACTATGCGTCACGCCGTGATCGCTCGCGCCGACAATGTGCACGTCTTTTTTGCGGAGCTCGCGCCATACCGCGCGAAGCGCTTCCGGCCCGTCGCCGATTTTAAAACCAATGTGATAGAGACCGGGCTTCGGCGCCCGATGTGGCTCCGGCTCTCCGCCTATTTCAATAAGTAAAAGCTCGTGATGCGTCCTGCCCGAAGAAAAAAGCGCGATTCCCGCTTGGCCAAGCGCGTGCTCGTCCCGCGCGATCTCATGAAACCCCAGCGTGTCGCGATAAAAGTCGGCGGAACGCTTCAGATCGCTTACATACAGCACCACATGCCCCAACTCTTTGATAGTCATGTAATCAGCATACACTGGTTTTTAAAAAAGAAAAATCTTTGTCAAAACTTTTATTCTATACTACAATAAGCGTCATTATGTCATTTTCCATCGGCATCGTCGGGCTTCCGAACGTGGGTAAATCAACGTTGTTTAAAGCGCTCACGAAAAAACAGGTGGACATCCAGAATTATCCGTTCTGCACCATAGACCCAAACGTGGGCGTGGTGACGGTTCCCGATGAGCGGCTGGACAAGCTCGCGGCGTTCTCGCATTCAAAAAAAACAGTGCCGACGGTGATAGAATTTTTCGATATCGCGGGTCTCGTGAAGGGCGCGCACGAGGGTGAGGGGCTTGGCAACCAGTTTTTGTCGCACATCAAAGAAACCAAAGCCATCGCGCACGTGGTGAACCTTGAGCTGATATTTGCCGACCTTGCCGCAACAACGAGGCGGCTCGAAAAAAACGCGCGCGACGCACGGGCCGGCGTTAAAGAAGCCGTTGCCCAAAAAGCGACGCTCGAAAAAATAAAAACCGCCCTTGAAACCGGGGCGCTCGCCCATACACTATCGTTTACCGACCAAGAAATACCATTCGTAAAAGAGCTTAATCTTCTTACCTCAAAACCCATCCTCTACGTGTTAAACAAAAAAACAGGCGCCAAAAACGTTGAGGGGGTAACCGCGTATCTTTCCAAAAACAATCTCGCGTGGGTAATGCTTGATGCCAACACCGAGCTGATGCTCGGCGAGCTTCAAGAAAATGACCGAAAAGAATATCAAAAAGAATTCGGGCTTTCGGAACAATCGGGGCTGGATGATCTTATCAAAAAAAGCTACGAGCTTTTGGGGCTTATCACGTACCTCACCACCGGCGAAGACGAAACGCGGGCATGGACGATACGGCGCGGCACTAAAGCGCCGCAGGCGGCTGCCGAAATCCACACCGATTTTGAAAAGAAATTCATCCGCGCCGAAGTTATCAACTGGCAAATACTGCTAGATGCCGGCTCCTACGCCGCCGCACGCGAAAAAGGCCTGCTCCGCACCGAAGGGAAAGAGTACGTCGTGAAAGACGGCGACGTGATGGAGTTTAAGATTTAAGCATGCGTATGTTGATAGACATGCGCTAACCTTACAATTTCCATCATGTCGTTATTCCCGCTATCGCTGGAATAACGACATGACTGCTACAATCATCACACATGGAAACGACGCTTCAAATCAAGCTCATTATCCACTTCTTTCGCCGTCACAAATCGAACATACGGCTTCACTTCAAATAGCTCCGCAAGAAAATCTATTTCATCCCTGCAGGGATACGGATGCACAAAAACGCTTTTCTGCATCTGGAGAAAACCGGCGCGCTTCAGCTTCCCCGCAAGCGCGTCCCTTCCCTTTTTATGCCGCTCGGGGATATCAAACATCACCAGCCGCCACAAACCATCCCAGCGCGCGGGTTTTTTAACACATACCGCCTCCGGATGATACTGAAGCGCGCGGCGCTTCCCTTGCTCGTTCAAAACAAGCGTGAGGGTGCCGTCTTCGTGTTCTTGGTAATCAATAAGCTTTGATTGATAAAGTCGCCGTATGGAGTCCCGCAAGCTCCGCTGATTGATCTTTTGCCACTCCTTCACCGCAGATTTGATAAGGAAAATAGTCCTGTCCGGACGGCGAGAAAATGAAAGCGCGAAACCGGCGTACAGCAACAACAGTGTTTTCTGCGCCACCTGCCCCATCTTTTCCCTCTGTTTCGTCTTGGTGATCATCATAGAAAATCATGTAAAATCGTTGATTGAAACCCCATGTCGTTATTCCCGCTATCGCGCGAATAACGACATGAATGTAGATATAGAGTAATATAAATTTCCGGGTAAAACAAAAAATCCTCCGCACCGAGGGAAAGGGATACGTCGTAAAAGACGGGGATGTTATGGAATTCAAAATCTAAAGCGACTCTTATATTCCACCCATTTTCCCGCATATGCGGGAAAATGGGTGGACATGGATACTTGTCACGCGCAAGAGAAAATACTGTTTCAGAAGTCCGACTTCTGAATATCTAATCGAGCTTAGCCACTATCAAAACTTAATCTTCAACCAGCTCTATTGATTCGATACCTCTTACAGGAACATAATTATGACGACCACTATCACTTTCAGTAATGCTCACAGTAGCACCAGTACTTCGGTGTCCTCCAATGGTTATTTCCATCTTCGGAATCCCTCCTTTTTTAGAATAGGAACCGAGCGAATCCACTATACCTTCAAGCGACCTTGTTTCACCATCTTTGATTTTTAGAGTAATCCTGATCTTCTTTTTTGATTCTTTGGCGTCCTGCAACACATCACACATTTCAAAAATACGTCTAGGTTCAATAGGGCTGGGTTCTTCGTAGTGCTCTTTTGGCATACTTATTCAAGCTTAATGATATGCCTCTAGTGTATCCCCCCCCTTTCACAAAGGAGTCAACATGGGCTTTTGCACAGTACAAAAACAAAAAAACGGCCATCTTGGCCGTTTTTTTGATCTGGCTATTTCGCGACCTGCAATTTTTCAAATTCCTCCACCGAGAGTTCGGCGTCACGGAGTATTTTTCTGATAAGAGATTTGTCTATTGCTTTATAGTCGGGAACAGTTACTGATTTTCTTCCGAAGCATTCCAAGCGAACATGGCTACCGCGCTGTCGTGTCGCGCGATAGCCCAATTTTCCTAAAATCTTGATTAAACTTTTTCCAGAGATGCTTCGCGGCTTTGGCATATTATACCGCAATAGTATGCAAGCTGATTTCTCGCGGATGATATTCTTTCAAAATTTGCCGCGATTTCTTTTCTTCAAGAATCAGCTCAATAACCTCTCTGATATTACGCAATGCTTCGTCAATCGTCTTCCCTTGCGTATAACATCCCTCAAAAAGCGGACATTCCACCACATAAAAACCGTCCTCTCCCTTCTCCATTAAAAGAGGAAGCCGTGGATCGGTAGATAATATCTTTGATTTCTCCTTTTTCATACTCACATTTTATCAAGCCGAAAAGACATTGTCAATTTAAACAAAATGCCTGCTCCGCACCGAAGGGAAAGAGTACGTCGTGAAAGACGGCGACGTGGCGGAGTTTAAGATTTGACAGCCGCCTTGAAACCGGCTTCTTCGATTACTTTAATGACGTCCGCGTCTTTTATTTTCGTCTCGTCGTATTCCACTTCTCCCTTTTTTGTCTCATAGTTCACTTTCGCGGAAGCGACGCCTTCCGTATTGGACAAAAACAATTCAATGCCCGTTGAGCACGCCCCGCAATGCATTCCCTCAATGTTGTATGTTTTCTTTACCATATTATTATTTTACAGGGGCAGTTATGCGCGCGAATTTAGGTTCTTTGTAACGATTAAGCAGGAGTGAGTTGGCGACCACCGACACCGAAGAGAACGCCATCGCAAAACCGGCGATTTCCGGACGAAGCGAGGACTGGGAAAGATTCAAAAATATCGGCCCGGCGATAGACCCAAGCGCGTGCGCGGCGCTCACCACCCACGCCACGGGATTGCCTCCCGACTGCGTGATGAACAAATGAAACCCCGCGGCGACGGGAATCGCAACGACGTTATACGCGAACGCCCAGAAAAAATTCTCCCAGATTTTGCGGATGGTCTTGCGGGAAAGATCAATCGCCGTCACCACGTCGCGTAAGTCGTCTTTGATTAAAATGATATCTCCCGTTTCAATCGCCACATCCGTTCCGGAGCCGACCGCGATGCCTAAATCGGCCTTGGCAAGCGCGGGCGCGTCGTTGATGCCGTCGCCCACCATCGCAACTATTTTTCCTTTTGCCTGCAGTCCCGCAATAAGCTCTTCTTTCTTTTCAGGCAATACTTTCGCGAAGTACGTATCAATGCCGAGATTCTGCGCGATTGCTTTGGCCGTTTTTTCGTTGTCGCCGGTGATCATAATCACCTCTTTTTTCATTCTCTTGAGTTCCGCAATTGCCTCTCGCACGTAGTCCTTCAGCGTGTCGGCAAGCGCGATAATGCCGATCGCTTTGCCACCGTGGGCGACAAACACCACTGTTTTTGCCTGATCCTGAAGCGCTTCGTAATCCTTCAGGTGCGCCGTCACATCAATCTTATTCTCCGACATGAGCAGTTCGTTTCCCACCAATACCGTTTTCCCTTCGCACTGGGCGCGCACGCCGCGGCCTGCGACTGCAACGAAGTTCTGCGGCTCGGGAGGATTTTTTGCCGCGTTCACGATGGTTTTGGCAAGCGGATGCTCGGAGCCGCGCTCGGCCGAGGCGGCCAAACGAAGCACTTCCTCTTTGGGCACATCCGCAAGCGCCACCACATCCGTCACCGCCGGTTGACCTTTGGTGAGCGTTCCTGTTTTATCAAACGCCACCGCGGTTATTTTGTGCGCGCCTTCAAGCGCTTTTGCGCCTTTAATTAAAATACCCGACTGTGCGCCGCGCGCCGTGCCCACCATGAGCGCCGTCGGCGTCGCCAAACCAAGCGCGCACGGGCACGACACCACAAGCACTGCTGTCATAAATAGCATGGCGGGAATCACATCAAGTCCCATGATGAAATACCAAAATGAGAATGCGAGAAGCGCGACGACGATCGCGGCGGGTACGAACCGCTCCGACACCTGGTCGGCCACGTTCTGGATTTCCGCCTTTGACGACTGCGCCTCGCGCACCATTTTCACTATCTGGAACAACAGCGTGTCTTTGCCGACTTTTGTCGCGCGGCATTTCAAAAGCCCGTACGTATTCATGGTGGCGCCGATGACCTCATCGCCAATCTCTTTGCCGACAGGCATGGATTCCCCCGTCACTACTTTTTCATCAATGGATGATTTGCCTTCCAAAATAACGCCGTCGGTCGGCACGTTAGACCCCGGTTTCACGAGAAATATGTCTCCCTGCTTGAGATCTTGCGCCGCAATTTCCATTTCTGCGCCGTCTCTGACCACCATCGCCTTTTTGGGCGCAAGACCGACTAATTTGCGAATCGCGGAACTCACCCTTCCTTTGGAACGGGCTTCAAAATAGCGGCCCAAAATGATGAACGAAATCAACGCAGCGGACGATTCCCAAAACGGATGGTCAAGCCCTTCCCAGTATTGATTAAGAAACGGAATATCGGAGAACAAAAATCCGACGACGGAAATCGCGTACGCCGACGTCGTGCCGAGCACGACGAGCACGTCCATGGACGCCGAACCCACCTTGATCGCCGTCCACGCGTTGCGGTAAAACACCCACCCGACGCCCAGCTGCACCGGCGTCGTCATCGCAAAAAATATCCAGTTGAGATCCAACAGCCACCCGCCGGCGCACCCCGATACGAGACCCGCGATCAATCCTTCGCCCCCGACGCACAACGCGTGAATATGCTGAAGATTGAACATGTGCACCGACATGTAATAGATGATGATGGGAGAAGACAGAATGAAACTGATGATGGTGCGTTTTTTCAGACCCTGAATTTCTTTCTGCCGCTCCTCTTCAAACAACTCTTCGCTCTTTCCTTCGTCATCTGATATGATGATGGAGTAGCCCATCTTCCCGATTGCCGCGTTCATCTGCTCGGGAGTGATTGCATCGGGATTATACGCGACGTTAAGCGATTCGGAACCAAAATTGGCGTTTGCTTCCTTAACGCCTTTCTGCTTGATGAGAAATTTATTGATGAGATTCGAGCAGGCGGCGCAATGCATCCCCCTCACCTTAAATATCCTCCGCTCGAGCTTTTCTGTTGCAGTAGTCATGTATTTATCTTATTATATCTGATATGAATAAATTTGTCACAATGACCTTATTCGCCGTCTTTCTCGTCGTAAGCGGCATCGTCTATCAAAACTTTTACCGGCCCGCATCGATTGCTCCGGTAAAAGCATCGGGAAACATAAAGGAAGTAAAGGTGCGCGTACTTGAAAACAAATGGAAGTGGTCGCCCGATATCATTGAGGCAAAAATCGGCGACACGGTGATACTTAAAATCTTCAACGAAGATCCGTTTGATCACGGCTTCGCGCTTGAACAATTCGGCATCAACAAACGACTGTTCCCCAAACGCGAAACCACGATAGAATTCGTCGCTTCCAAGATAGGCGCCTTCAGTTTCTATTGCTCCGTCCCCTGCGGTGAAGGGCACTACGTGCAAACCGGGACTTTTATTGTGACGGAGTAGCGGCGTCCTTTTTTCTGTTGTCAATACTCCACTTGCCCGCGCCAAGCGCCCACAAGGCAAACGCGGCGGCAATCACTCCGATGTCCCGCGAAAGCGTCGGGTCTCATATTCCATATCATCAGCGCCACGAACAAGGGCGTCACGTATCTCGTGAGCAGTCCCAGCAACAAAAAAACCGCCAATACAAACTCAACGGAACCGACTAACACGGCGCCGCCCGTCATCTGCTGATATCCGGACAACAAAAGCGCAACGGTTAAGCCGGCACGCAAAATTACCGGCGCGTACGTACTCCATTTTTCTGACACAAGCGCCCACAGTCCAAGCGCTGAACCGATAAGCCCCGCGTCAAGCAGGAGCGTTTTGTCGCTGGTGTTCAAGCCGTACTTAAACGTAATGGAACCGAAAATGGCAACCACCAAAAACGCGGCCATCGGCGCGGCGTATCTGGTCATCCATCCCGCAAAAAGAGAAATCCCCAACATCCCCTCGCACAGCCCTATATAATAATTCATCGCCGACGCCATGCCCAAGCTCATCGTCCACTGCCATGATTCCAGCGTGAAAATCAACTGAATTTCGGACGTTCCCTGCTTAGGAAACATGAGCTTCTGCGCGCCAAAAAGCAAAAATACCACACCAAGTCCACACCGTAAAAGCACAGGAGAGTAGCGTTTTAATTTTTCCGCGAATTCCGTCATATGGTTTACGCCGACATTGCTTTTAGCTTTGCTATCAATGAATTCTTATCAAACCCGCCCGTCGTGAAAAGCTCGCCATTTAAAATGATGCCCGGCGAAGCGAAAATCATGTATTTTTGCGCAAGTTCCTGCCCGCGATCGGTCGTCACATCCACGCGGTCAAACCGCACGTTCGGAAAGTCGCCTTTGATCGTTTCCCACAGCGCCTCCAATTCTTTGCAGGTGTGGCATCCGGGCGAAAATACTTCTTCTAATAGTACTTGTTGCATTTTTTCCAGTATACCACGAAACGAAGGGTGCGCACAAAACAATTAATGGTCTCCCCCGCATCCGTCGGACAAATTCCACACCTCGGTTATTTGCTCCCCGGTAAATCCGTGATGTTGAATGAGAAACTTTGCCAAACCGCCGTACACATACCACCGCCAGCACTTACAGCAACACGGCCCTTTTTCATTTGCATTCGCCATGGCATAGTCATATGCTTCCTGCTCTTTCGGCGTTAATGACGTGTCATAATAGCCTAGAAGTTTTTTTGCGAGCGCCGCGTCAATATCGTACGGATCAGACGGGATTTCGGAAATGGCGCTGTATTTTTTAAGTCCTTGCACCTGCTCGCTGTAACGATGAAAGCTCATCGGACTGCAACAGGAGCCCTGCAAGCGTGCGCCGTCCGGCATGGAAAGGATGGAATCCTTGAAAAGCGCCGAACAGGACGAGTTGCCGTTTTTACTCAACACCTCAAACTTCGCGGCAAGCGCCTGACTGACTAATCCGCCTGATTCTCTTTTTGAGGAAGAAACGAAATAAAACGCTCCGCCCACAAGCACGCCGGCAATAAGAAGTGAGATAATAATCCGTATATTCATATTGTTATACTCTGCATTCCAAAACGATATTTTTTGTGCGCCTCCCTCTTGAGTGCGCGAGCAAAAAAGCATTTTTGTTGGCTTCCCCGTTTTGGGTCCGGCAAGGCAAAAATGCTTTTCTGTCGCGCACAGCCGCAAGGTTCCCACTGCCAGCCCGATACAAAAAATATCGTTTTAGAATGCAGAGTATTTATATTATTTAACATGTCGGGGCGGCCGCGATGTCGCGCGAAACAAGCGCAAGCGAAACCACAAGCAAGAGCGCGCCCAGCGCTCCGAACTCCGCGCCTCCTAAAGGAAAAAGTGCGAGCACGCCCGCGCCGCCCCAAAACGCAAGAAAGGAGTTCAGCAAAAGCGATCCACACGCCGCGCATCCTATCCCCAAGGCGCCGCCAGCAAGTCCCCCTAAACCAGCTATCGCTTCTTTTGGTTTCACCATCGTTTTTTTTCTCCTTAAACGATACACCATCATGGCACTGTTAATGCCGAACAACGCTGAAATAGCAATGGTGGAAAAAGCGGAAAGCGCGGTGAAATTCATCCCGATGCTGCCAAGAAGCGCTCCGACAAATTTTACTTTTGCGGCGAATGAAACCGCAGGACTTCCGAATATGTCCGCGATCAACGAGGCATTGGGAAGCAACACTGCGAGCATAAACACCGCAACGCCGCTTGCAACCGCAAGCGTCATGTACGAAGGGCGGCGAAATACTTGCATCGCCGCTTTCATTATTACTGCCTTGTGATAACGCAATCGCGCGATGATCATGTTGTGTCCTGTTATTTCTCCAGAAGCGCAACGTCAATAACCGATTTTACCGCCGCGTACGGCTGGGCGCCGGAAATCACGAACTTCTTCCCGTTTTGCGCGATTACTACGGTGTAGGGCGTTCCCTGTCCGCCCGCGCCGGTCGCATCCGCGAGATTGTCAGCCACATGCTGGGCGTATTTTCCGGAGGACAAACACTGCTCAAACTTCGCCGCATCCAAACCGACATATTGGGCGATTTTTGGAAGTTCGGCGGGGTCAAGGCCGTTGTTTGACGGCGTTACCTCAAACACGCGGTCAAGATACGCCCAGAATGTGTCGTTGCCGCCAAGCTCGTTGGCGCATTCGGACGCCTCCGCTTCCTTGCGCGCTTTGGAATGCAGGGAATCAAGCGGAAAATGACGGTACACCCACGCCACCTGATTTGGGTAATCCTTCACTGCCTGTTGCATGGTAGGGTGGAACCGCTTGCAGAACGGGCACTCGGCGTCCGAGAACTCCACCACTTTCACCGGCGCGTTCAGGGAACCGCGGATGTGATCTTTGTTTGTCACCGGCGCGATATTATCCACTGAACCGGAACTTGATTTTATCTGCTGCTGTGAGGGCGGCGGCGCAGTCGGCGCGGTTTTTGACGCCCCATTTTGTGTTAGAGAAGAATTCCCGCGGGAATACATCACGGCGCCCGCAATCAGAAGGCCGGCGATAAAAATGGCCGCAGGAACAGCCCAGGGATTTTCTTGGTTGCCCTTTGCCTGCTGTTTCAACGCGTACAATCGTTCTTCAAGTTCTTTGATCTCTCCTTCGGTATTTTTTTGATCTGCGTTGTCTGTTGTCATAGAAGTAAAAATTTGAATTGTACACATAAGTTGCTATAGCAATTTATACGTACAATTAAATTGTTCAAAAAAAATAACATGTGATAAACATAAATCCCGCGGCGCATACGCACGGCCCTTGGCGCTTGGGCGATCCGGCTAAAACGCCCGCGAGTGCAAAATCCCGCGGCGGAACATGAGTAACAACGGGTCAGCAAGCGCAGTATAAAACTGGTTGCGCCGCGCCATATGCCATACTGTCATCTTTTGCCTTGGCGATACCCGCGGGGAAAACATAAAAACAAGCATCACGAAAAGCGCAAGCGAAACCCCTCTGGAATTTTGATCTCCCATATATGCGGCGGGCATGACAATACTGCACGCCGTGTTCTCCATGTCTGGCATACCCGTTGCAAATTGGAAAAATCCGCACGATACAAGTATCACACCGAGGATAATTGTTGCACTTTTTATTCCCATAAAAAATAGTAATAACTGCTCATCACTTACTGAGAAAGCGGCGTATATCCTTCATAGATCACCGGTACTATCATGCCGGCGCCCGCGTGGTGCAATTCATGGCAATGAAACACCCACACGCCGGGATTTTCCGCCGTAAATTCAATGTCATATGTCTCGCCCGGATTGAGCGCTATCGTATTTTTCGTCAACTGCGCCGCTTGAGGCACCGCATTGCCGTCAGTGGCAACTATCTTAAATTGATGTCCGTGCAAATGCATCGGATGAATCGTGGACGTGCCGGCATTGATAAGCCGCAGGCGGACGCGCTCGCCTTTGTTCACCATAATCGGCTCACTGTCGGGAAACGAGCGCCCGTTTATCGTAAATACATTGTAGTCCATCATCGCGTGCCCGCCGCCCATGCTGTCGTGCGCAGCCATCGCAGCCATATTCATTCCGCCCGCTCCCACCGCCCACTCGTCCAGCACAAGCGTCACCTCTTTGTCAGGACGCATAAAATTTTTGGGTTCTATTATAAACGCCCCCGAAAGCCCCATATCCAACTGCATCGCCTCGGTCCCGTGCGATGAGCCATGCGTATGGTAAAAATGCGTGCCCGCGGGCCTTGCCTCAAATTCGTACACGCGCGTTTCTCCCGGCTGTGTTGCGGTCTGACTGAAACCAGGAACGCCGTCTTGCGCATAGGGAACATCGATGCCGTGCCAATGCATCGCGGTCGCGTCGGGCAGACGATTCTCCAAAATCACCCGCACTCTGTCCCCTTCCGTCACGCGGATTTCCGGCCCGGGAATCTGCCCGTTGTATCCCCATGCGTGCACATACTTCCCCTTCGCGTACTCCCAGCGAAATTCTTCCGCCACCAGCCGAAATTCTTTTACCCCTTCTTTTATTTCAAACGGTAGCTTGGCAATGCGGTCGGCAGGCGTGCGCAAGGGCAATTTCGCAAGCGCGCTTGCGTCGGACATAGCGTGATCCATTCCCATCATGACGCTCATGCCGCTGGCCGCATCGTGCGTATGCGCCGCATCCGTACCTGCGCCTGCCTGTTGCTTCTGCATATGCCCGGCCTCATGTTCCGCCGCCTGTTTCAGGAAACGTTCGGGCAATACATAGACAAACACGAGTGCTAAAAGACCCGACAGCAACAATACGGACCACTTCTTTGAACTGAACTTTGCAAGCGGCAGGGCGCGCTCCGCCTCGGGCAAGGCGCGGATGCGATTTTGCTCACCCCCCAAATACCACCACAGCGGGATGATCATTAACAGCACGAACACCCAGTTGCCGAGCCACAAAGGCGCTCCGAAAAATCCGGTACCAGCCATAACACCATGCTCATGCGTCGTTGAAGTTCCCAGTTGCTGATTGAGCGCGCCGAGAAAAGTTTGTTCCTGCGTGATGCTTTCAAGCAGAGTGTGCTGGCCCGAATTGACCCACCAGTCATGCGAGAAAAATCCGAGCGTGAAAAGGAACGCGCCCACAAACACCATGCCCCATGCCGTCGCGCGCGCAATGGAATCCTTGTGCTTTAACAGCGTCTTGGTCGCGTTCACGCCCAAAATGCCCAGCACCGCCAAAAGCAAGAGCGGAATGATACGCCCGATGGCGTGCACGAAGAACAAAAGCCATCCGTAAAATACGTCGCCGGTCACGCCGATCTGGCCTAAAATAATGGGCGTGGCGGGATGCGGGCACCCGATGCCGATATTGCCCAGAAAAAGCCCGAGCATGAACGCTTTGGCGACATCTTTGCGCTTTTGTATGAAACCGGGCGCCGCGCCCATGTAGCTTGGCATACGCGCCTTCACAAGGCCGAGTTCGCCCAGCGCAAACACCATCGCGAATACGCCGGCAATGGTGTAAAACACATTTTTGATTATCTCTCCGCTCCCGCCCGTCCCTGCAAAACTGTAGATCGCCTTTCCCAAAATCGCCGCGAATACGCCATATAAGGAAAGCGTGATGGAAACGCCCAATCCAAACGCAAGCGCGATGGAAAGCCCCTTCACATACCCTTTGCCCATGGAAAGCGGGACGATAACAAATGCCAAAGGCAGGGTGCAGGGAAGCACGATCATGGAAAGCCCCGCGGCGAAACTGAACAAAAACCAGCCCGGCCCGATGGGCGAACCGGAGCTTGAAGTGAAGATCCAATACAAGCCCGAAAGAAACACGCCAAGCAAAAAGAGCGCGAACATGACGAACAAAAGCCGCCAGTGCTTGTCCTGCGCGCCGCCTTCCGCGGGAACTTGTGTTGTTTGAGATTCCATGTTGCTTTTTAGTATACCACGCGCCGCCTTCGCGCGCAAAGAAATGTTTTAATTTGACATCCCTCCACGCTACGCTATAATAACTGACATATGAACACCGCGACAGTACAAGTAAAGCTCACGCGAAAAGAAAAAGAACAGTTGAGCCACCTCGCGCTCCGCTACGGCTTTTCGCTTCCCGAATTTTCTCGCCGCATCCTCACTGAAATTGCATCCGAAATTCCGGAAGAATCGCTCTCGGAATACGTGCATCCCAAGAAAATCAAAGCGTCGCTTGACCGGGCTCTGCGCGATTGGCGCCACGGGCGCGTCCGCGCGCAACTATAAACATCCTCTTTGCGGACGAGTTTCAAAAGAAATTCAAGAAACTTCCTCCGGAAATACAGCGTCTCTACTACACACAGGAAAAACTCTTTCGGCAGAATTGGCGCGACCCACGATTGCACACAAAAAAACTTATTGACTACCCGCTTCCTTTCTCGTTTCGCATCACGCGGCGTTACCGCGTGTTCTTTATTTTCGTAGATGGCGCCACCGCGCTTTTTGCGACTGTCGGCCACAGAAAAGATTCATATAAATAATTTTCTCAAAGAACTCCTTGATTACCCGCGCACATAAATGAAAACACAAAGCCGCCGCATCAAATGCGACGGCTTTGTTCTTTTCCCCCTTCCTAAAAGCTCACCATTCGCAAGGCGCGAATCACGAGTTTAGTGGGAAGGGAGAGGTGCTTTTGATTTTTTTTCAAAAACAGAGCTCTCCTTTCTTCAACTCTTCCGCATGGTCTGCGGTGGTCTTTGAGTAAGGAGCTGGACCAACTTTCCGCTTGCGAGCATAAAGATCGCCTCGCAACCGGGACACGTGTATGTCGTCACATCAAAGCTTTCCCGGCATTGCGTTGGGACATAACAGTTCGGACATCGCATGCGTCCTCCTCGTGTTGATTGGTTAAGAGCGTCTCCTTAGAGCCGACGATTCTGTGAATCGCAAGCTCGGTTGGAGGGAGATTTTTTTAGAGAATCTCCCGAAAACTCTTGGTGGCTATTTAAGCCGCCTAAAGATGTGTTCCATGAGCTGAGCCACCCCAAAAACTAGATATCCTGACAAGGCCCAGAACAGTCCCGACGATACCACCGGGAGGTTGTATACCACCCCGTAGATCACGCCTATGACCAAACCACACCCCATCGTGAATATGCAGTAATTTTTTCCCATTTTTTCCTCCTTTGTTTTTCAGCATTCCTTACGCAAGACAATCCCGCAAAATTGCCGATGACTTTCAATGAACATTCTCTTCGTTCTTGAAGAGATCTATAGAGAAGACGTGCGAGGGGTTTATAAGAATAAGTCCTCGCGACAGATTCTCTTCCATGGATCTCGACAAGAAGCGAAAAAGGGGGAATCAATATTATGGAGAGATTGTAGCACATATAAAATATCTTGTCAAGCCATTTTGGAAAAAACAGCTTATGTAAGCGGTTTTTTGATGTCTGTATTCATCAATTGTTTGCCACAACACTATTTTCCTGTATACGTAAATGCGCGGAACGGCCGGTTTGCCACAAGGACAAAGACCGTTATGCGCCGATATGGTCCATGAGGGATTTCCTCATACGCATCCAACGCTTTCATGTCTGCTTTTGACAAACCAAGAAGCAGAACTCCCCTGATGGTTGCCTTGCTCTCTTTGCGGGCAACCGGATACGCGTATCCTCGTATCCGCGCACGCCGAAATCCGGGAAGGACTGCCCGCATCCGCCCGACACGCCTCTCCAGCAACTTTCTACAGAGAGCCGAATCGCGCAAAGATCCGTAAACAAACAAAGCGTACTGCATCGCGTCTACTTTACAACGCGTTGCTTGAAACGTAGCGCTTCTTCTTTGAAAAACCGCCGCCAAACCGAAGGAGCTATTTTTTCAATCATCCGCGGCAAATCTTTTGCTGTTTCGGCCTTCACAAACTGGGTGCCGAGCTGAAGCGGGTCAATATGCCAATCAAACTTTGCTTTCGCTTTTTTGAGAAGCTCGTCCGTGCTCCATCCGTAGCGCTGTATGATGCAGTACAAATCAATATAATCTCGCGCCGCAGTGCGCTGATAGATGGTAAACAGTTTATTCACCGCGATATCAATGGCGCTGTCCACCTTTATTCCCTCTCTGCGTTTTGGCTTTTCAATCTGCGGAAACGGGAAAAAGGTGAATTCTGTTTTTAACACCTCGTCCGAAAAATGGAGAAAGAAGAGATTCCGGTTGTAGCTTTGCTGAAAATCCACGCCGGTAATGCCCAGGGGTTTTTTGTGCTTCTGAAAAAAAACGGAAACTGCGGATATATCAAATTCATGCTCGAAGAAAAAATCCAAATCTTCGGAAAACCGGTGGTGCAAATAGAACCCGGCAAGCGCGGTGCCGCCGGTAAGATAACCGTGGGTCGCAAGCGCCTTATCGCTTGCGACCGCCGCGAGCACGGCGCGCTGGCGCCGCGTGAGAATGTCCGTTTGTTCCATACAATAAAAGCGCGAGAAACTTTCTTCGTGACGGATCGATGGCGATGACGTTCCAGTACTTTTTCAAAAGCCACGCGTCGATTTTTTTGCCGCCCAAACCGAAATTCACCATCTGTTCAAGTTTCCAGACGGCGTATCGTTTCTTGTCTTTCCTCAATAATTCCCGTTCATCCACCGACCAGTTATACATAAATCAATAATAACACATTTTTTATGAAGTATCCAGTGGTTTTCACGTACTGCATCGTTTTCATTTTTTATGCTACCATAGTACCATGACCGTCAAAAAAATATATATCGGCGGGTGGTTTCAACGAACGACACTGCATCTCACGGAAATGTGGGATTTTTTGAAATACGGGATGTCGCGGCTTGATTTCCCTCCTGCGGAACTTGCAAAAGCGCGCGCCTTGCTTGCCATCGCCAACGTCACGCGCGAAAGCGGGCCGCTTGAATATCTTTTGGTGGAGACATCAGTGGGAATCAGCTACCGCATCTACGAAGACGGGCTCATCATTCTTGAAAAAGATTTTCGTTCGCTCAAAGAGGACTTTGCCGATATCAAAGATTACTACGACAACAAGCTGTCCAAAGCGCTTTCGCTCATTTTCAGCAAGGGCGCGCCGGTGCCCAAAGAACTGGCAAGCATCCAAACCAACCTGCGCGACGAAACGCTCGCGCGGCACATCATCGAATCGCAGATATTTTTCCGCGAATTCAAATCACAGCTCGCCCGCTATCTCGCCATCCATCGGCTCGTGTGGGAAAAAATAGAACGCATCAAAGAGCGCGAAAAAATAAAGGGGAACGAGATCGACGGCCTGCGCAACGAGCTTTCGGATTATCAAAAGACCATTCATCTCATCGGCGCGCGCATCGACCAGATGGACGCTTACCTTAAAACGCGCCAGAAACTCACTGACCTCAAAACGATGGACGAATACCTCCAGCCGCTGTTTCAATTCAAATTTGAGACGCTTGCCGATACGCACGCCTACATCAAACACCTCTAGAAGATGACGGAGGAATATCTGAATTCCGCCATCCAGATGTTTTCCGACCTCCAGCAAAAAAGCACCAAAAACACCATTTCGTCTCTGCAACTGGTCACCACCATCGGCGTGGTGGCGGCAATCCTCGGCTACCTGGGCAAAGACACGCTCCCGAAATTCACGTCCGTGGGCATGGTGTACTTTGGCCTGCTCATGGCAATGACCTGGGCGATCAACACCGTCATCGCGAAATTTTTCCGCAACAAAAAATACCCCGTCAAAAGCCGGGAGTTGAAGAAACTCTGAAAATCAAGAACATGTCGTTATATTTGCTATAGCAAATATAACGACATGTTGCAGTACACGAGAAAATTTCTTCTTGTTATTCTTTTTCTGTCTCGACTGCTTCTTGCTCTGTCCCTTCTTCCTTTTCCTGATGCATACCGAGCTTCTCGCGTTCAAAAGTTTTCAGATTTTTCGAAGCTTCGGCAACGCGTGTTAAAATTTTCTTACATTCTTCTTCAATTGTACGGGCTTCTTCCTCAGTAAGATTTATCAACCCGATCTTTTTCTCCCCCGCTAAATTTCCCTGGTTTATAATTTCATTGTATAGATTCTTCCATGCATCCTCTATAGAACCTTTATGTCCTGTTGTGGGGTAATTTGTATAATCATACAACTTACACAAACGCTCTCCCAACTCATATACCTCCGAACCAAGTTCTTCAGAAGCTTTCTCTCTTTCGTCTGCTTTCTCAAACGCCTCACGAGAATATTCTTCTTTTATTTTTTCTCCCATAGTTATATGTCGTTAATTGTGAGTTATGCCTCCAGCATACCCCCGATGAGGTTTGTAAACCCCCACTGTCAACAGCTTCCACTTGGACGTGGAACATCAAGGCGGGAGAAAAAACACAAGCATCACTAAAGAAGAACTGAGGAAGTACCTTTAAGCCACTCGCCGTTTATTGACAAAAGAAAATGGCTTATGCTACCATGCTTTTGTATGCCCAGTAATACAACCTCGACTGGGCACGCCGTTCGATGAAACGTTTCACTTGCGATTGTTGTCCGCACCAAAGACGAACCAACGCAGACCATGTTTATCCAACGGCGCACCCGAACGTTT
>JACQDT010000001.1 GCA_016200965.1 Candidatus Azambacteria bacterium
ATATAAAGAATACCCGGATCACCCATCGCCTGAGCGAACACGAAGCCGATCAAAATGACGAAAACCAAAAACCCGGTCATAAGCGCCCAGGTTTTTGCGATATTTTCGGATTGGTAGGTGTAAATGGTCATTAGAACTGCACGTGCACGGGTTGTTTCGCAACGGACTCCGATTCTTCCAGTTCAAAGAATTCCTGTTTCGTGAATGTAAATGCTCCGGCGATAACGTTCTGCGGAAAGGATTCTATCGCCGTGTTCAATTCGCGGACATTGCCGTTGTAAAAACGCCGCGCCGCCTGGATTTTATTCTCGGTGTCGGAAAGCTCGTCCTGGAGCTTGGCAAAATTCTCGTTGGCGCGCAGGTTCGGATACGCCTCCGCGACCGCAAAAAGGGACTTCAGCGTTCCGGCAAGCGCATTCTCCGCTTTCGCGTGCTCCTGCATCGTCTGCGCGCCCATCGCCATCGCGCGCGCCTTTGTCACGCTTTCAAACACGCCTTTTTCATGCCCCGCGTATCCTTTCACCGTTTCGACGATATTGGGAATCAAATCGTACCTCCGCTTCATCTGCACTTCGATGTCCGACCACGCCTCCTTCACGCGATTGACCCCACGCGATGACGTCAAAAAACCCGCTTGCAAGCAGAACCGCGATAATGACAAAAAATATAAAATTCATCTTCTTTGTAGATTAATAATAATGATACGCGTATAGTACCATAAAAACTGAAAAAACAAAAGCCCCTTCTTCTTGTGAAAAAGAGGCCTTTTGTTTTGCTCCGGTCGTTTCACCAGAAACTGTTTTGTTGGTCAATACTAAGAACTTTGTCAAAGTGCTCATGCCGAAAATCAAGGTTGTGAATTTCTCTTTTCAGCCCGCAACCCACGTGGATCTCGGCAATAAGATCCACGCCGTCCATCGAGCCGTCAAGCACCCGCGCGCCTTCCACGGTCTTATACACAATGTTCCGGAAGGAAAGATTCTTTGGCGCAAATACGCACGGCCAATGCGACGCAAGAACCAGCGTGTTCCACTTCATCGCGTAAACTGCCTCTTGGAGCTGCTCAGAGATGATGTCTCTAAGCCGCATCCTATGCTCATCGTATCGGTCACCCAAGAGCCATGCGCCGCCATTGAACGAAATCGGATGGATCCTTTCGGCATACCGACACATGTCCGCCAGCATAGGGAGAAACGCATTTCCTTCTCCGCACGTGAACCAAATAATCCTTCCCTTTCCCTTGATCGGATTCCCAAGGAATCCGATTTCTTTCCCGCGTGCGATGAATTGCTCCTCGGTCTCTTGCGCAACTTTAAGCGTCATAACGCACCTCCTTGTTGGATGTGTTTTTCATTGATGATATACGATCGTTTCCGTTCGCACATGCGCCGCAGGACTTGCCCGTTCACGATGCCGAGAAACAGATTCTTCCGCGAGAACCAGTACCGGCTCGGGCGACTCATTACGCCATAGTCGACATGCAATTTCGGAAAAACATCATAACCTGGCCCGAGGTATTCCCGCACCATACGCGCAGCAATAACCGTTTTTTCAAGCACATCGGAAATACTCAGCTTTTTGTCGCGCGCGATCGCACATGGCCAGTGCGATGCAAGGACAATACTGGTAAATCCTCTCTCCACGATACCCTTCTTGATGTTGAAAAGCATGACATCCCCTTGGCGGAGAGGATCCTCCGCATTGTCCGCCATCAAAAGCGGGCCGCCATTAAGGACCACGGGATGCACAAGGTCAAGATACGTCAACATATGCAGAAAAATATCGCGAAATCGCTGACCATCGCCACAACTTACAAACACGCTGTTCCCTTTCCGCTCGGCAGGCAAAAAAAGGCCGCACTCCTTCCCCTTTTCGATGAATACAATCTCTGCATCGGTC
Organism: Candidatus Azambacteria bacterium; assembly: GCA_016200965.1. Lineage (GTDB taxonomy): Bacteria > Patescibacteriota > Minisyncoccia > GWC2-36-17 > WO2-46-25 > JACQDT01. The sequence goes on from JACQDT010000001.1 coordinate 1,900, forward strand.
AGCATTGGCTTTACCTCCTCGTGAATGGTAAAATATGTGGTTGTTGAAAGGTTGTAAACGTGCTGAAAACTATTTAAATAATCCGGCTACAACTATAGTCCTGCGGCTGGATTTCGTCAAGCGCGCTTGTCCACCACTATAAATCATTTCCCGCGTACGACATATTATAGCTTTTATTGCACAGCGGAAAATCAGGAACGATGTTATTGAGGATCGCCCGGGAAAGCGTCGGCCAGTTCAAAAATGAAGCGTCGCGTACTTTCACCCGATACAACGAATTGTTCTTTCCCGCGACAACGACATGCACAAGCTCGCCGCGCCACCCCTCCACGATACTCACCACGCACGCGCCTTCGGTCAAACGGATAGGTTGCGTTGCCATAACGCGCTCCCCCTTCGGCAAACGCAAAAGAGCGGTCTTGATTATTTTTATTGACTGAAGCACTTCTTCCGTCCGTACCATGAATCTCGCATACACGTCCCCGGTCGCCTGCACCGATATTTGAAATTGGAATTCTTTCCACCACGCATTTGGAAAATCTTTCCGAGCGTCGCGCCGTAACCCTGATGCGCGCGCAACCGGCCCTACCACATTATAATCAAGTGCGGTCTGCGTCTTCAGCTTGCCTGTAGTTTCAAGACGGTCCAAAAAAGACGAGGAAGAAAGCATGATATCCGTGACTTCCTGAAAATCGCTTGCAAAGGCGTCTAAAAATGCGCCGAGCATCTCGCTGTCTTTTTCGGAAATGTCTCTTGTTACGCCGCCAACGACGTTTATGCCGCGCAAAATCCTGCTTCCCGTCAGACGTTCATTCATCTGCATACATACTTCCTTCAGTCGCGCCCCCTGCGCGCCCCCGAACGCGAATCCCGCGTCCATTCCCAGCATGCCGATATCGCCGACATGGTTGTAGAGCCGTTCAAGCTCAAGAAATATCACGCGCAAAAACCCTGCCCGCCTGCTTATGGAAATACCAGAAAGTTCTTCCAGCGCTTCGCAAAACGCAAGTGAATGCCCGAAAGAGGTGTCGCCGGAAATGTGCTCTGCGAGCGCGACCGCGTCGGGAATACTTTTTTGCTCAAATAGTTTCTCCACCCCGCGATGACTGTAATAAAGGCGTATTTCCAAATTCAAAATCATCTCCCCCACGGCGGTAAAACGGAAATGCCCCGGCTCTATAACCCCCGCATGTATGGGTCCCACCGGGATCTCAAAAACCCCCTCACCCTCACTGTACCGGAATGGAAATGTCACATGCTCCTCTTTCGGACGTTTATTCCATGGGAAATCCTTCCGAAGGGGATATTCGCCTTCGGGCCAGTTGTGATGATGCACCAGCCGGCGGATCATTTTTTCTCTGTGCTCGTCAGGCATGGAAAGATCTGGATTCCCTTCCGGCGTCAGCCCGAACATGTCGCGGATCTCCAGCTCGAACAGGAGCGCGCTTTGGACCAGTTCGAAGATGGACGGAAAAACCGGCTTGCGCGGGTCTACCGGCAACACCAGCCGCATGATCTTATTCTCCTTGGCAAGCCCGAATACCCACGAAACGGTGAATACGCCCGCCTGCGCGCGTTCGTCATTTCCCGCCATGGTCAACAGCCGCCAGTGCTTGCCTATCAGCAATGCCACGATCGGTTTGAGCGTTTCTGCGCTGATGCGCATCGTAGAGACCTTCCCCTTTTCATCAAGAGAAAACGCGGGAAACTCTTTATGGATAGCCTGTATTGTTGCTTGGAGTGTCGGCATGTTATTTTCTCTTAGCTTTTGTTTTGGTCGTTTTTCGTTTTTTGCTTTGCATTTTTAGTTTCTGGTTGACCCATTCATGGTCGTGCCCGCTCACATCCGCCACGCTCAAACCCTGCCGTGCCAGCAGTTTTTCGTTGAATGCGTAATCCTCGCGAAGTAACCGTGCGCCATCGGCAAGTCCCGCACTTTCCAAATGGTTTTTAAGCGCCAGCAGGTCTTTGGGCAAGCAGAACCCGCCAAAACCCCGGTAGCCGCCGTGCGCGACGTCCAGATGCGAGTCGCCGATGCGGGAGTCCGCCGACATCCCCGCGCGGACGTTTTCATAATCGGCCCCCATGGTATCGGCAAGGCCGGCCAATATGTTCGCAAAATTGATCTTGCGCGCAAAATGCGCGTTGCCGCCGTATTTGATGATCTCCGCTTCCGTCGCCGTGATCATGACTTGTCCGTAGGTGTTCACACCCCACGGCGACATGAACGGCGCCTTGGGCAGGAGCGAAAGCACGGGATGCGCCGCATCGATGCTTTGCGCCGTAAACCCGACTATCTGGCGGTCCGGCTTCATGAAATCTTCCCACGCCTTGCATTCGGTCAAAAACTCGGGATTGAACAAGACCTTATGTCGGGGATATTTTTTCTGGAAATGCTCCGTAGTCCCCGGCGGTACGGTCGATTTCAAAACGACGATCTTTTCGCCTTGTATGCCCGCGAACGCGTGTTCCACCGCAGAAAGATCCGCGGAGCCGTCTGTGCCTCCGGGCGTGGGCACCGAAATGAAAATGATATCCGCTTTATTGATGTCGTCGCCGTATCCTTTTTTCTGATCGATGTCGAACAGGTGTAGTTGCTTTCCCCTGACGTATCCTTTTTCTTCGAAATAACGCTTCAGCGGCGTGCCGACCATACCGATGCCGATGATCCCGATGGTGTGTTTGTCATTCATGAACGATGCATTATTGTAATATATTCCTGATCTGTTCGAGTAATGTGGAAAACTCGCCGGGCAAAAATATGCCTAGTCCGACAATCACGGCGAGATTGAAAAAAATTGGCGCCACCATGAAACGATTCACTTCCCCGGGCTTTGTGCCTTCAGGCGGATCGCCAAACAACATGCGGTTCACATGATAGAAAAAACCGGCAAATACCACGACAAAAAGAAGTAATACAGATGCTGCGATCCATGCGTATGCGCCCGCAAATCCGCCGGCAAGAATTAAAAGCTCGCTGAAAAATATTGAAAACGGCGGCAAACCTACAATCGCCACAAGTCCGAAAATAAAGAGAAGTGAGGTAACTGGAATAATCCTGATCATCCCGCTCACTCGTGCAATGGCGCCGGTATGATATTTTAAAAGGATATTGCCGGCCGTGAAAAAAAGCATGGATTTAGTCATAGCGTGATTGAACACATGCCAGAGCGCGCCCAGCACCGAGAGAGGATGTCCGAATCCGATGCCGAGCGTGATAATCCCCATATGCTCAATGCTTGAATATGCGAACAGACGCTTGTACTTGCGTGCTACAAGAATAATGAAACTCGCAATAAAAATCGATATGAATCCGAAAATAACAAACAGCGTATTCGTGAAATGCTGGTTGCCGAGCGCATCATCCGTGATCACCTTAAATCGTAAAATGCTATACAATGCAACGTTCAGTAAAACACCGGACATCAGCGCCGAAATAGGCGTCGGTGCGCGGCCATGAGCGTCAGGAAGCCACGTATGAAAGGGAGCTAAACCGACCTTTGTTCCATAACCGACAAAAATAAAAATAAAGGCAATTTTAATCAATTCGGGATCTAAATGAGATGAGATCCCCAAAACCAACGAAGACCATAGTAATACATCGGAGACATTCGCTCCGGTCCTCAATGAAGCATAATACACCAAGATAGTCCCAAAGAGCGCAAGCGTAATGCCGACTGTGCAAATAATGAGATACTTCCACGCCGCCTCGATCGTTTTTTCGTTATTATAAAAACTAATGAGAAAAGCGGTCGCGAGCGTCGTGCCTTCTATGGCAACCCACATCACCGCAAGATTGTTAGAAAGCAGAGCGAGCAACATCGTGCAGATGAAAAGCTGGGTGAGCGCGTAATATTGCCGGACGCGACGCATACCGATAATACCGCTTTTGAACTCCTCGCCGATATAACCGACGGAATACAAAATCGCAATAAAGGCGACCAAACTTACTATACCGACAAGATATGCCGACAGGGCGTCCGCCATGAGCATTTTCCCCGGAGAAAATATCGCCCCCCCATGTTCAACCTGTGTCAACAACACGAATGAAAGCAGAGTGACGATGCCTTGCGCAATCACATTGGACACCTCTATATTCCTTTTATTTTTCAAAAGGAACGAGGCAATCGCGGTAAGAAAAGGGATAATAAGGATGGTAGATAACATATTATTCTTTATTTTCCTGAAGCTGGCTTACGTTAATATGATGGAACGTTTGATTAATCTTGAAAAGAAAAATACCCATAATCAGAAGCGCAACCAGTACGTCGAACGAGATACTCACTTCAATGAAAAACGGGATGCCAAATGTCGTGATGCTTGCCAGAAAAAAAAGACTGTTTTCCATGAACAAAAATCCGAGCATTTGTGTAAGCGCTTTCGTGCGGGAAATCATGATAAAAAATCCGATGAGCATCATCGCAAGCGCCATGGTAAGCGCTGCCTGAGAAAACGGCGCACCGGTCGGGAATACGCGATGCGTTATATAAAACGAGAATACGGTAAGCGCTCCCGCGATCAAAAGAGAACTGGAGGTATTGATATAAAATTGCACCTCCCGGTTGACCTTGATCTCTTTGATAAGCCAAAAAAGCATCCCCGGTATCAAACCGACCTTTAACATCAGCGTAAGCAAAAAACCGATGTACAGATGCGGCTCATGCATCCCAAAAGCGACAACCGCCATTACCAAACTCAGAAAAAACGAATGGATAATAAATAAATTAATGCAGGCATGCATCCCTTTTTGGGTCAACACAAGCAATGAGCTCACCAGCATAATGCCGGCGAGAATATTGACAATATGCGCGATGGAGGGGAAAAGAATGTTTGTTTCCATAGATATTACACGAAAAAGCTTGAAATAAGCGCGATAAGCGCAAGCACGAAAGCGATGCCAAGAAAATCAGGCAAACGGAAAAGACGCAGCTTCGCGATGCTGTTTTCAATGAAAGCGATTACGCATACTGCGATAGAAACCTTGACCACAAGAAGAAATATCGCAAGCATGGCGGACGAAAACGTAAATTCCGCCATCAACCCGAACGGGAAAAAAATATTCACCAAAAGAACGAGAAAGATGGTCAGTTTGAGCGCCGCCGCCCATTCAATAAGCGCGAGCTGACGCCCGGAATATTCTAAAATCATCGCTTCATGTACCATGGTCAGTTCAAGATGCGTTGCCGGATTGTCCACCGGTATGCGTTTATTTTCGGCAAGCAACACGATAAAAAACGCAGCAAAGGCAAATATATTACTAAGAAGGAAAAGGGAGCCCGGTTCGGCGAGCCCGTGTGAAATGATATTGCTTAAATTCGTCGATCCGCCTGCGCGCGCAACGGCAAAAATGGCAAGCATCATTGCCGGCTCGGAAAGCGAGTATATCATCACTTCCCTGCTTGACCCCATGCCTCCGAACGCCGATCCCGCATCAAGCCCCGCAAGCACCATAAAAAATGTTGCAAGCGCAAAAAGATAAATGATTAAAATAATATCGGCGGCGCTTCCAAGGGGCGAGAAGCTGAAAAGTACCGGAACAAAAAGCGCAACGCCCGCCGCCGCGCCGAAAATGATCCATGGCGCGATGCGAAATATAAATGACGTGTGTTCCGATATCACGGATTCCTTCCGGAAAAGCTTGAATGCGTCGTAATACCCCTGCAAGAGCGGCGGACCGACCCTGTTTTGAAGGCGCGCCTTGATTTTCTTGATGGTCATACGCACCAGCGGAGCCGCGGCGATGAGCATGCCCGCCTGGAAAAAAACGATGCCCGCATATGAAAAAAGTATCGTGGTATCCATAACGATCTATACAAAAACAAAAAGCAACACTAACAGAGCGATAAAGATATAGCTCAAATACACATTAATGTTGCCGCCCTGTATTTTTCTCATACTATTGCCCAAGGCAATCATCGCGTTGATAAACGGTTCATAGAGATACCGCTCAAAAAGCGGCTCTATTTTTTCTTCGTAGCGCACCGCGGTTACTAAATACTGCGAGCCCTTCAATGTTTCGCGTTCAATGTTGTGCGTGGGGCGATACAAGCCGGAAAAGATGAGTTTAAATGGCATTGCAAAACTGCTTGCGGTATATTCCATCTTTGATTCTACAACCCGACCGCACGCCCAAGTGGGCGCCGAGCGCTTTCTATGCCTACCCCATATCATAAACATCAACAGCATGCCTGTGGCGATTATGCCGCCGACAAGCGCGATGACCGTAAAAGGAGAAATACGAGTTGGAAAGGACTGTGCCGGCATAATTGAAAACCAACTTGATACAATGGGATGCCCGAGATGAAGCCCTTCAACGATCGGCATAAACAGCGAAAAACCGATTCCCGGAATCACTCCCAACGCCACGCACGCGCACGCAAGAAATGCCATGCTTACCACCATGGGCTTACCGGCCTCATGCGCCTCCGAGGCTTCTTTGCTTCGCGGGAGCGCACAAAACACAATACCATATACCTTCGCAAAACACGCAAGCGCAAGCGCTCCGGTCAGCGCGAGAAGCGCCACAGAGATGCTCACCCCTATTTTAACCGCAATACTGTCGATCATGAGATTATAAAAAAGCCCTTGGAACACAAGCCATTCGGACACAAAACCATTCAACGGCGGGAGACCGGAAATCGCCATCGCGCCGATAAGGAAAAAAACGGCAGTAAAAGGCATATATCTCGCCAGTCCGCCCATTCGTTCCATGTCATTACTGCGCATTATTTTTTGAACCGATCCGGCGCCTAAAAAGAGCAGGGTCTTGAATATGCTGTGGTTAAGCACATGGTAGAGCGCGGCGATAAGCCCAAGTCCAACAAACGTATATAGACCAAAGGCCTGAAAAAGGAGCGCCGAACCGATACCGATTAAAATAATCCCTATGTTCTCCACGCTATGATACGCTAAAAGACGCTTAAGATTATGTTCCATGAGCGCGTACAACACGCCCATGATGGCGGACACGACTCCCACCGCAAGCACGAGCACCCCCCACCACCATACGGTGTGCGCGCCCAACAGATCGAACGCAAACCGCACGATGCCGTATATCGCGATTTTAATCATCGTGCCCGACATAAGCGCGGAGATATGCGTTGGAGCCGCGGGGTGCGCCTCCGGGAGCCAAATGTGGTGCGGTACCACTCCTGCCTTCGTGCTGAAACCGATGAACGCAAGTATGAAAATAAGGTTCTGTAGCCAAGGGAACATCCCGCCGCTTTGCAGGCGGAAATCGGAAAACTGGAACGATCCTGTTTCTCTGAATAAAAGAAGAAACGCTATCACTAAAAGCGCCGTGCCAAAATGCGTCATTACCGCATACAAAAATCCTGCCCGCAATGAACTTTCCTTTTTATACTCGTATGTAACTAAAAAGTAGGATACCACCGACATCAATTCCCATGCCGCAAGGAATACGATCATGTTATCGGCCGCCACCACCAGCACCATGGAACAAATGAATGTATTATAAAGAAATCCTAATAAACCCATTGGATATGTCTTCTCATATTGAGATACATATTCAACCGCATATAAGGAAACTACAAAACCCGTGCCGCATACCAATAAAATAAAAAATGCACTGAGCGCATCCACAGAAAATACTACCGATGCAATTGAAAAAAGATGCCAGGATGAAAACTGGAACGTCTGATGAGATGCAAAAACAGAAAGCGCGAAAAGAATACCCGTCAGCGAGGCGCACATCGCTATAGTATGAGCGGCTATTTTGGCAATATGGGGCGTGCGCCAAAATACGAAGCCCGAAAGCGCTCCCAGTAAAAACAAAAAAAGTGTGGCAAAAAAAAGAATGCCCATGATATATCCCGCGTGTTACGCTGTTCCTTGATTATTTTTTGATTCAAGCGCGTGCAAAATGCCGGCAAGGATTGCCCGCGGTGTCGGTGGACAACCGCGGATATACACATCTACTGGAATCACTTTATCCACTCCGTCCAGCGTCGCATAACTTCCCTTGTAGATGCCCCCATCGCACGCGCAAGAGCCGCATGCAATAACTATTTTCGGATCGGGCGTCGCTTCGTATGTCCTGAGCACCGCGTCTTTAAGCGCGCGCGTGACCGGCCCGGTGACCAACAACGCATCCGCATGACGCGGAGAAGCAACAATGGAAATTCCGAATCGCTCCATATCATAATAGGCATTGGCTAGCGCATTGATCTCTATCTCGCACGCATTGCACGATCCCGCACTCACTTGCCGTATTGCAAGCGATCTTCCAAAAAGTTTTTTGATATGCGCATTCAATTTCTTTCCTATTATCTGAACATCCTCCGGCTGAAATAGCTTCGTGATCTTTTCAGTTTTCAGAGTTATGGCCCCTGTTTTAATAATTTTTCGGTACAAATCAAGCATATTTTAGAAAACGAATATCCGCATAAAAATGCGGAACGTATTGAATATATCACGAAGTATGTATCCTACTCCTGCTGGAATTTGAAAGTCAAGCCAAAATAGTGGACAATTCTGAATGTATGCGCTATAATGGAAAACATGAAAAAAGACATTCATCCCCAGTATTTTCAGGCCGCGGTAACGTGTGCCTGCGGCAACACGTTCAAAACCGGCTCCACGATGAGCGAAATCAACGTGGAAATTTGCAGCAACTGCCATCCGTTTTACACCGGCAAACAGAAGCTCGTCGACACCACCGGTCGCGTGGAGAAATTCAATAAAAGAGTCGCCGCACGCGCCGCGAAAAACGCACCAAAGACCAAAAAGAAGTGAATGAGCGACTTGAAGCCCTGAAAATCGAGCATCGCGATATCGGCCAACAGCTCACCGTGCGTGAAGCTGTTTTTGATTTGAAAGCCCAGCGCACGCTTGCCAAGCGCCACGCTGAACTGGGAGAGATCATAGAAAAATACGAACGGCTTGAAAACATAAAAAAAGAAATTGCCGATAATGAAGACATTTTAAAAACCGAAAAAGACGCGGCAATGATCGCGCTTGCGCAGGAAGAACTGGCAAGAAACCATAAAAAGGAAGCAACCATTGAAGAAGAGATCGCTGACTTTCTCTCTCCGAGCACCCACGGCACATACAAGCATGCCATCGTGGAAATCAGAGCGGGTACGGGCGGAGAGGAAGCGGCGTTATTCGCGGCGCAATTGTACCGTATGTACACCAGATACGCGCATAATCGCGGATGGAAAGCGGCGCTCATCGACTCCAGCCAGACCCCTCTGGGAGGATTCAAGGAAGTGGTCTTTGAACTTTCCGGAGCGCGGGTATACGCCGACATGCGCTTTGAAAGTGGCGTGCACCGCGTCCAGCGGATACCGGAAACGGAAAAACAGGGGCGTATCCATACGTCCACCGTTTCGGTCGCCGTCCTGCCGGAAGTCGAGGAAAGCGAAATAACCATAAACCCGTCTGATTTACGAGTGGAAACCTACCGCGCCGGCGGCCCGGGCGGCCAAAATGTCAATAAAGTAGAAACGGCGGTCAGGGTCATTCACATTCCTACCGGCACCGTAGTCGCCTCCCAAGAAGAGCGCTCCCAGGCGCGCAACCGAGAAAAGGCCCTCCAGATCCTTCAATCAAAGCTCATACAGGCACAGGAAGAAAAAGCGCAAAAAGAACAAGGGCAGATGCGCAAAGAGCAGATCGGCACGGGAGACCGCTCAGAAAAAATCAGAACATATAATTACCCTCAGGACCGGGTGACGGATCACCGCATCAAGAAAAGCTGGTACAATATTCCGAGCATCATCGAAGGAAATATGGGAGAAATAATCGAGGAGCTGAAAAAACAAATAGCGGATAGCTAATGGTAAATGGCAGTATTATAAGCTATTCGCTCCGCCTGAACGCGCTCCTATTCCTTCAAGCACGTCGATCTGCCCTTGATAATATTCCGCCCAGTCCATCACATTGTTAGCATAGATCTGGGAAACCCTTTTTTTATAATTGCCTCCGCCGAGATATTTTGCGGCGGCGGTGTGTTCGTCTTTATATGCATGGCTTCCCGCGCCGTTGCCAACAAGCTTCAGGCCGGAAGCGATAAACGCATCCTCGATGCTCCATGGCGAAGGAGGATTATGCCCGGTCAGCGCCGCGACCTGATGTTCATACGCCGACCATGTGGACGGGATGAATTGCGCCGCCCCCATCGCGCCGCCCCATCCGTAATACGGGTGCTTGGATACTGGCATAGTATCGGGATCAAGACCGAGTTTCTGTGTGAGTTGTAAAAATATCGGGCGCTCCGCCGGCTTCATGTCTTTGCGCCATGATCCCCCGCCGACATAGGTGCCAAGCCGCGATTCCACCTGGAATATGGCGAGCAGAAAAGCAGGCCGCACGCCTGTTTTCTGGCCCGTAAATAATGCTTTCTCTATCGCCTCCCCAAGCGACATGGACACCCCGACGCTTTCCAAAGTGAAAAGCTGTTGGCGTATCATCACTGCATCTTTCTTTGATTTCTTCAATCCCTCCTGAAAGAGTTTTTCCTGACCTTTTGTTTGTTCAAGGAGGGTTGATTTTTCGCTTTGCTTCTTTTCAAGCGTTTGCTTCTGCAGAGTGGAGAGATTTTTCAGCCGCACCATGTCATCCTTTTTATCTTCAAGATCGGACCGATCACTTTCAAGATCTTTTCTTATGTCATCTATGTGCATGATGAATTCATTCACGTCGCGCTGAATATTTTGAAGGCCGCGCACATGATTGAAGAGATCGGAGAGATTCCCTCCGAAAAACAATGCGCCAACCCAATTCACGCCGTCATACTTGTTGAGCTCCTGTAATGAAGCCGCGAGGAGCATTTTCTTTTCTTTCAGCTTATTTTCCAGTCCGCCTATCTCTCCGTTCTTTTCCTTGATTTCCTGCGCGATTTCGCGCAAATTCAGATCAATCTCTCTGATCTGAAGCTTCTGCTTTTCCATTTCTTTATTCAAAATGCTGATTTCCCGCGTAAGCGATTTCTGATCCGCTTTCGCCCCTTCAATGCCGTTTTCAAGCTCGGTTATCTGATTCTGCACGTCTTGCAGTTGATTTCTCAGCTCTTCTTTCGTAATCGCGGCATCACCGATCTGCGCGCGCGCAGAAACAGCGGGCAACGCCGCCGCATACGCAAAAAAAATAAAAACAAAAACAAAAAGCCCTTCGCACAGCACGACAAGGACTTTTTGAGACAGGTTCATTATTTCTCCGGCTTCTTTTCTGACTTCTTTTCCGGCTCTTTTTCCGCCGCTTTGGCCACATCGCGTTCTTTCTTCTTTTCCTCGGTTTCCACCTTCACTTCATCCACCTTCATCACTACTTCCTGTTTGCGCGATTCCAGCTCTGCTTCCATGCGCGGCGGCATCGCTTTGGCGATGATTTCTTTCGGGTCGCCGAACACCTTCACGCCGTGCGGGATCTTCAGATCCCCGAGCACAATCGTATCGCTGAATGTTTTAAGCGACGAAATATCAACTACAACCTCGCGCGGCAGATCTTTGGGTAGCGCTTCAACCTCAATTTTATGCACGTTCCTGACCAGCACTCCGCCAGACGATTTCACCGCTTCGGATTCTCCGTGAAACACCAACGGAATATGCGTCTTGATTTTCTGATCTTTTTTCACTTCGTAAAAATCAACGTGAGTGATATCACCCTTCAACGGGTCAAGCGAGACGTCATGGATCAGCACGCTCCTCTGGCCGTCTTCCCCGTTAATATGCAAATCAAGCAGGGTGGTTTCCCCGGCCGATTTATACGCCTTGGCGAACGTTTTCCCGTCAAGTTTCAAACTGACGTTTTTTATGTTATGGCCGTATAGTACCGCCGGAATGTTTCCCGCTTTTCGGACATGATTCGCTTTTTCAGCGGATGTTCTGGTATGCGCGATGAGTTTTGTCATATGCGGTTATTCGTTATTTGTTTTCCAAAAAGGCGTGGATGTCAAGCACATCATCATGCGTAAGCGCCGCTTTGCGCTTGACCATTTCAAGATCCTTTTCCTGGATATCCGTCAAGACGCCTACCGTGGTCACCATCCCGCCTTCAAGCGAAGATACGGTGAACATAAGCGAACTGAGGCATGAAACGCATGTCACACAGCATAATGCGTATGCATCGTTTTTGTCAATGATTGCAAGCCCTTCGTCCCGCAGTTTTTTGCGGCATACGGGACATACTCCCAAAAACACGGTGTGTGCGCTTTTACGCTTCATATGGGCCTGTTTAAAGCTTATTGGGGGGCACTCTGCCCTCCAGCGCCTCAATGATGTTCAATGCGGCAAGTTCAGCCATCTTTCCCCGCGTTTCTTCGGTCGCAGAAGCAATATGGGGCGTGAGTACCGCGTTTGGCAGATCCGCAAGTCCCGGCGCAAGCGACGGCTCGTTCTCATACACGTCCAGCGCGGCTCCTTTTATCATTCCCTCTTTCAATGCGCGCACGAGCGCTTGCTCGTCCACGATGGGTCCGCGGGACGTGTTGACCAGATACGCGGTTTTTTTCATCATGGCAAACTCATTTGTGCCTATCAAATACTTCGTGGCGGGAAGAAGCGGCACGTGAATGGATATGAAGTCCGATTCTTTCAAAAGCGTCGGCAGATCAACGTATCGCGCCCCGTATTCTTTTTCAAATTCGGCGTTGGGCTTCGGATCGTAATACAACACCTTCATGCCGAATCCCTTCGCCGCATGATGCGCCACGCGCGACCCTATTCTGCCCAATCCCACCACGCCAAGCGTTTTGCCCGACACATCTGAACCCAAAAGAAGCATGGGGGCCCATCCTTTGTAGTTCCCCGCGCGCGTATACGCGTCCGCTTCCGCGATCCGATGCGCGGCGGCAAGGATAAGCGCGAACGTATGCTCGGCAACGGTGTTGGTCAGCACGCCGGGCGTGTTGGTAACGGTCATGCCACGCTGTTTCGCCGCGTCCAAGTTGATATTGTCGAATCCGACCGCATAATTCGCGAATATTTTACACTGCGCTCCCGCCGCTTCAAATACCGCGTCGTCTATCTTATCGGTTAAAAGGCACAGTACCGCGTCATAGCTTTTCCCTTTAAGCGCAACTATAAGCTCCTCTTTTGTGAGTACGCCGTCTTTCCCGCTCACCGTCACGTTGTATCCTTTCCCTTCAAGCGCGCGTATCCCCGGTTCCGGAATGCGTCTTGTTATAAAAATATGTTGTTGCATATATGCAGTGTATCATGACGCATATCATCAGGCAACATTACCCTGTTCATCTGCATTATTTATGATATGATTGCTGTACTATGACGCTCGGACGAAGAAGAATGTATTTTTTTCTGCTGGTAGCCGTGTTTTTTATCGCGGCGCCGGCGGTTATTTTGTATTCCCAAGGATACACGCTTGACCTAAACAATTTTTCGCTCAAAAAAACAGGGGCTATTTTTTTGAGCACGAGCCCGAAAGGAGTGCGGATATTCGTAGACAACCTGCTCGCCGCCTCCACGAGCGACATCATTTTCTCGCAAGGAAAACTACTCTCTCACATGGCGCCCAAAGAATACGATGTGAGAATTGAAAAAGAAGCGTATTCCCCGTGGGATAAAAAGCTTGAAGTGAAACCGCAGCTCGTCACCGAAGCGCGTAATATATTTCTCGTGCCGCAGCGCCCCCTGCCTTTGACAATCGAAAAAAAAGTAAGCGACGTCATCATCTCCGATTCCAACGCCATGATCGCGTACGTGAAGACGGACGGCGCCGCGATTTTTGACGTATCCTCGCCAAAAATAATCCCGCTGGCCGCACAGCCGGGAGAAAAAGTGGGAAACGTGCGTTTCGGCGCGGATGAAAATTACCTCGTCGTTGAAAGTTTTTTGAACAACCGCGTGAGAAAATATCTCCTGAACGTCGCATCGGGAGAAACCACCCAGATCAGCGAGGATAACAATGAACAATTCATAAAAATCCGCCAATATCCCGCGGGAGAACCGAAAATCATTGCCCTTTCCTCAAATCGAGAACTCTATTTCATGGATACACGCTCCCAACAAGAAAAAACAACCATTGCGACCAATATAAGCAACTTTGAGCTCTTTGGCGATAAAATACTGTACGCGACGGTTGCACCGACCGTATTTTATGAAAAAGATCTCGTGAGTGGAAAAACAGAACAGCTTAATCAAACCCCTGTTGTACAGTTTGATTTTTCTTCAAAAATACTGAGATCGCGCGGCGGCTTTGTAGCGTTCATTGATAACGAACAATCGCTCTTTATATACAATCAGGAAGAAAAAATATTCCATCTCATCGCAAAGAATGTCCTGAGCGCAATTTTTTCCGACGATGATAAAAAACTAATGTGGCAGAATAAAAATGAGATCTATATATACTACCTGAAAGATATCGTAATACATCCGCAAAAAGCGGCAGGAGAGATAGAACTCATCACGCGCTTTTCAAAGCCCGTAGGCGCGATTGCGTGGTTTTCATACGACAACGAGCATATTCTCTTTGCGGCGGACGAAAAACTGAAACTCATAGAACTTGACGGAAGAGATAAAAGAAATGTATACGACATCGCTGAGGTAAAAAAGCCGGTAAAGATCATATATAACGATTTTGACGATTTCATTTACTTCCTTGACGGACAGACATTCAAAAAAATCACGCTGATAAAAAACTGAAGAAAAGCCCCCGAGCGGGGGCTTTTGACTAGATCTTAAAATTACCGTTTTGACCACCGTGGGGCTTTGCGCGCTTTCTTCAAACCGTATTTCTTCGTTTCTTTCATCCTTGCATCGCGCTTCAAATAAAGCGCCCGCTTGAGCCGTTTGCGGAAATCGGGGTTGAATGCCACGAGCGCCCGTGCGATGCCGTGGCGTATCGCCTCCGCTTGCGCGTGTATTCCTCCCCCTTGAACGAACGCGGACACGCGCATCCGCTCAACGCTTTTCATTTTCACTAAAGGCGCGTTCACAATCCTCTGCAAACTTTCTCCGGGGAAATAACTTGCGCATTCTTTGCCATTTATCGTGATGCCGGTTCCTTTTGTGTAAATCCGCACGCGTGCATGCGCGGTTTTCCTTCTTCCTATGCCTTCAAAATAACGATCTGATTTTGTTTCTTTTACGCCCCCCGCTTCAACAACGGGCGCCGGAATCATTTCTTCCGCCACCTCATGTGCCACGCTCTCGGCAACGAGAGGCGCTTTTTGTTTTTTTATCTTTTCTCCTTTTGGTTTTGTCGTTTTTGCTGTCATAAAAACTATTTAATCTCTTTTCTGTGCGTAAACAATCTCTTCATGGCAAGCGGACGTAATTTATTTTTAGGCAACATGCCGTATACCGCTCTGTAGAGTGCGTCTCCTGGGTCTTTTTCCATAACATCTTCCAGCTTTGTTTCCTTCAAACCCCCGGGATAGCCGGAATAATGATAATACTTTTTCTGCGCGAGTTTGTCTCCCGTCAACTTCATTTCCCCGACGTTAAAAACATGCACGATGTCTTTACTGTCTATATGGCGTTGAAAATCGGCGCTCGCTTTTCCGCGCAAAAGCATGGCAACCTCAGATGCCAATCTGCCCAGTGCCTTGCCGTTCGCGTCGATTTTATATACCGTTCGTTCTCTTTTGATCATACCTATATGAATTCAATTTGCGCCATGTGCGAGCCGTCCGATCTGCGCTGTCCCAATTTGATAATCCGCGTATAGCCGCCTTTTCTTTCTTTGTATTTGGGAGCGATTTCATCAAACAGCTTTTGCGCGACATGTGCCGCGAGCGTTTTTCTGATGAATCTAACCGTGGTCAGAGATTTCACTCTTGCCTTTGAAACCATTTTTTCGATGGACGGGCGAAGTTCTTTCGCCTTTGCTTCGGTCGTGCGAATGCGATCATGTAAAATAAGTGCGGTTGCGAGCGACTTCATCAGCGCCTTTCGCTGGCCGGTTTCTCTGTGAAATTTTCTTGCTTTCTTTAAATGCCTCATACCATTACTTTTCTTTCAGCGACAATCCCGCTTTTTTCAGCGCCTTTTTTATTTCCGTGACCCCTTTTACTCCTATGCCTTCAAAGGCAAGGATTTCATCTTCTGTTTTACTCGTCAAATCCTCTGCGCCAGTTATTCCCGCCGCCGCAAGCGCATTGGCAACTCTTGCCGACAAGCCAAGATAAGAAAGCGCCGAGCCGATCTTTTCTGTCTCGCCTTCCGCTTGGCTTTTTTTAGACGCGGACAGAAATTCTTTTTCCGCATCGGAAGAAGTAAGCTCCTGGAACTGCTCCACCACTATCCGCGCGGCTTTCAAGAATGCTTCCTCCGGATCGATCGTACCATCGGTCTCAATTGAAAAACGCACGCGGTCAAAATCCGTCCTCTCGCCTACGCGCATATTTTCCACATCATAGTTTATTTTTCTGATGGGAGTAAAAATGGCGTCCAGGGCCATCGTGCCGACTTCAAGTTTTTCTTTTTTTCTCGTTTCAACGGGCACATAGCCAAACCCCTTTTCTACGGTCATCTCAACCTCAAATACTGATTTTTTATCGCTTAACGTCGCGATGTGCAAAGAAGGATTCACTATTTCCACCTGGCTGGGTCCTTCAACATCTTTTCCGGAAACCTTCCGCTCGCCATGCGTCTTTATATATATTTTTTGCGGCTCATCGGAGTGCACGCGAAGCCGCAACTGTTTCAAATTCAAAAGAATTTGCACCACATCTTCCATGACGCCCGGCACGGTTGAAAATTCATGCGAGACCCCCTTTATCTTCACCAAAGTGACCGCGGCGCCTTCAAGGGACGACAGTAAAACGCGGCGAAGCGTATTCCCCACGGTCATTCCGTATCCGGGATACAGATTCTCGACTTCGATGACCGCCCTGAAACCGTTTTTTTCAACACACAGGGGCTTTTTTGGCAAAGGTATTGGCATGGTACGCAAAAAAATTAATGGTTATGTTATTATTATCGCGAATAAAATTCCACAATACGCTGCATATTGAACGGGAGATCAAGCTCTTCGCCTTCCGGCATCCGTTTTACCGTTGCCTTCAAGGTTTCCTTATTCAATTCCAGCCATGTATGAAGGCACATTTACGCGCCGGCCGTTGACGGTCAGATGGCCGTGGCCGACCATCTGGTGCGCCTGACTGCGCGAACTTGAAAATCCAAGCCGATACGCCGCGTTGTCAAGCCGCGTCTCCAAAAGACGGCCAAGCACCGTCGCGGTCATGCTCTTGCTTTTTGCCGCCATGTCAAAATACTTTCTGAACTGCCGCTCGCGCAGACCGTAGGTCCGTTTCACCTTCTGCTTTTCCGCAAGCTGAAGCGCGAATTCAGATACCCCCCTGCGATACGATTTTCCGTGCTGTCCCGGCGGATACGCGCGTTTTTTCAGCGCGCACGTTACCTTGCCGCACACCGATACTCCGAGCCGCCTGCACATTTTACATGTTGATTTGACCATAAGTAGCGTTTAGACCCTTCTTACTTTAGGCGGACGACAGCCGTTATGCGGAATAGGAGTCACATCGGAAACAGAAAGCACGTTCAGCGCGTTGGCGATCGTGCGTACCGCGGATTCGCGCCCCGACCCGATTCCTTTCACATACACCACCACGTCCTGCAATCCTGATTTTTTCACCTTTTCCATCACCGTTTCCACTACGCGCGTCGCGGCATACGGAGTCGCTTTTTTCGCTCCCTTGAATCCGAGCGCACCCGCCGACGCCCAGGCAAGCACATTGCCATGATCATCGGCGACAGAAACAATGGTATTGTTATAGGTCGCCTGCACATGCGCCTGCCCCGCCTTTGTGGAACGCTTCGCCGAAGAAACGGAAATCTTTTTTTCCGCGGTTTCTTGTTCGGTGGTTTCCCGAATCATTTCCTCATCCTTTTGTGTAAGCACCTTTTTCTTTCCCATGCCAATGTGATTTAAGATTTATGAGCTCAATGCGAAGTAAATCTTAAATCACATTGAGCACCCCGCTCCATTTTTGCCTTTGCATATCGCGCGAAGTGCGCATGCCGGACCCCGAAGCAGAACCTGCGGTTCGCTACAGGGCAGGTAGGTATGAACTGCGCAATGGGGTGCCTGCCCCGTAGTGAGCTGTGCTCTACTACCGGGGAAGCGCTTCGCCCAAAACGGAGTGTGGCTATTCGCCACTCGCGCTTCGCTTGTTATTCTGTTGCAAAAATGGGGCGGGGTAAGGTTTTCTAGTCCCAATCAGAACGCTCAAAGCAATAAGCATTCTGATTGGGACGAAAGCCCTTATTTCTTATCCAGCGCCCTTCTTCCCGATCCGGCGGTTTTGCGCACATTACCTCTGCGCGTGCGTGAATTGGTCTTTGTCCGCTGGCCGCGCACGGGCAGGCCTTTCATGTGCCGAATGCCCCGATATGATTTGATGTCTTTCAACCGCTTGATATGAAACATCACGTCCCGTTTCAAATCGCCTTCTATCTTATAATTTTTTTCTATCACTTCCTTGATACGGTTGATCTCGTCGGAGGTAAGCTGCGCAGCTCGTTTGTTGACATCCACCCGCGCCTGCCCGAGCACAAATTTCGCGCGCGAAGGACCGATGCCGTATATATACGTCAGTGCAATCTCGGCTCTTTTTTTATCAGGAATATTTACTCCCACGATGCGTGCCATATTATTTCTGCCGCTGTTTATGTTTTGGATTCTCGCACGTCACAAGAATACGTCCGCGCCTGCGGACGGTCTTGCATTTCATACATATCTTTTTTACCGACGACCTGATTTTCATTACAGACAAAATCCAGAAGCAAAAAAGCAAAGGCGAAATCCGCTCCGGATTCTGCTTTCTCGCTTCTGGATTCTATTTATTGTTTAGTCCTTAACACGATCCTTCCTTTCGTGTGATCGTACGGAGTCATCTCCACCACCACCTTGTCTCCCGGCAGTACCTTGATAAAATGAAGCCGCATTTTTCCCGCCAAGTGAGCGAAAATCAGGGTCCCGTCGTCGTCAAGTTTCACGCGAAACGTAGCATTGGGCAAATTTTCCTGAACTATCCCTTCCCTCCGAAGATTCTCATTTGGCATAACTATCCTCTATTTGTAACAAAATAATAAAAAGAAGTCAATACTACATCCCCTGGACTGTCACGGTGATTCTCTTGGGGTTATCGGGCGCAAGCGAGATCCAAAAAGGCCAAAAAGTGACTTCCGCGCTTTCTACCGCCTCATTTTCACGCAATATTCGCTTTATTTCGTCTTCCCCTTTGCCCGCAAGCTGCGCCTGTATTTGTTCTTGCTTGACCGCGCCCGCCGCAAGTTCATTGACCTTCACCGTGAAACTCAACGCGGTTTTTCCCGAATTCATCGTTTCATCCGCATACGAAACGACTCTGGTGCCCGGCACCGTTTTTTGCGTATCAAGCAATCTGCGGACTAAGTGATCCTCCGCCAGCGCGGCGACGTCGCTCTCCGAAAACGCGAACACTTCATATGCCGCCTTCAGGCGCGCTTTGAATTTTCCGCCCGCGTCGGGAGTGTCGGCGGAAAAATCAGGCGTTCCCTGCGTGCGCGCCCCTGCAAGCACCACGAGTCCTTTGCCGATGTTCGCATTGATATATTCCTGCGTCTGGGCGGCAAGCTTTTCCGAAAGCGCCGCTTTTGCTTTTTCCAAATCATCCGCCGTCGCCGCGAAACTTCCTCCCGTTCCCCCGCCCGTCATCGGCTTTGACGATTTCGCGCGAAATCCGGTGAACTTCGGCGTACCTGCAAATCCCGGAATGGTAAAATCGGACGGGCCGATGTTGTGCGCCGCGCCCGCCTGATCCGCGATTATTGCCGCCGTGACCATGCCCGGGGAAACAACTTTACCGTCTTTGATCGTCGCGCCCGGTACGACGACGCCGTTTTTCAGACGAAATACGTTACCGTCTTTCGCCGTAAAGCGCGTGCTTTTCACCAGCGTCTGGGAGTTGCTTGAAAACTCGTTGTATACGGTCAGCTCACCCTCCGCTTTTGTCTCTTGATTGTTTTTGCTCGATGCGGTGAATTCGCCCTCCGCCGTTTTTTCCGTTTGTATGCTTTGTCCGGGGATGCGCGCCTTGCCGACATCAATAGCCGAAAGCTTGCTGTCGGCAACGGCTTGAAAATCAAACCGCACGGTCTCTTTTTTGGGCACGATGACAACCGACAAACGCGGAGAAAGCGCATAAAAACCGGCGCCTGCCGCCACCCCGGCGGCGATGAAGGAAAGGGTGATGAATTTCCAACTGAATGCAATGCCGCTGTGCGGCTCAATCTCCTCGCCGCGCAGCATGTTCCGTTCCGTGAGCGTGACACGCGACGCTTCAGGAGCAATGGTTTTCCGGAATACCGTAGGCGCATGAGCGTCGCGTCGCATCACCCGCACATTGATCTCCTCCGGCTCGTCCTCCGCCGGCGCATCTTCTATAACCGACACCGGCGCGGCGGCGTGCTCTTCTTCGGCTTCCAGTTCCTCAACGCTTATCTCAAGTGAATCCATGCTTGCGTTTTTTGCGGCATCAAGCACGTTCCGGTCAAGAGATGCAATGACGATATTCTTCCCAAGCGCGACCGCTTCGCGGCGCAAAAGCTTGATATTGACCGCGTCGATAAAAAGCGCGGGATTGCGGTCGGCGGCAATGTAAATTGTATTCTCCTCCGTATTTTCCATCCTGTCGATCAAATACGCGATACTCTCGTCGGGATGGATGTATAAAATTTTTCTCATGAAGAAAGGTATTCCAATATGCAATCGTCAAAAACCGTTTCGCGGCGTTCTCTTTTATCATCTGCTACAATGCGTACGCGTACATTGCCGTCATACGACGACTGCTCCGCTCTCTGCGTTCGCGGGTTGCGTTCAAGGGGCAGTCCGGCAAGCCATGTTTCGTCGCGAAGCGCGTCGTATGCCTCCGGAGCATATTCCGACGCCACTACCCACACGTTGCCCGGCAATAAATTCGTTTTGTCTATCTGTGAAATCGCCGTAACCACTCCTTGCGCTATGTTGCGCGCCGCCGCAACGATCGTTTCTTTTATTTTTTCCGCTATCCAGGCATTAAGCGCGCCGCCTCGAAACGCATCAAGCATGCTCCGCGCTTCTTCTTTACCCACTGCGTGCGCCCGTGCCAGTTCTTCAATAAGTATACCATAACCGGCGCGAACAACGCCAATCCCCGCAATTTTTTTTGCGCGCACAACAATAATATCGGTTTCATTTTCAAAAATTGCGGCCAATATCGCGCTGTCATTTCCCGTGAAAACCGTTTTCCATTCCGCTAAAGCACAGCGCACGTCCGTCATTCCCGCGCATCGCATGCCTAAAGCGGAAGCGAATTCATCAAAAGCGCGT
Organism: Candidatus Azambacteria bacterium; assembly: GCA_016200965.1. Taxonomy (GTDB): domain Bacteria; phylum Patescibacteriota; class Minisyncoccia; order GWC2-36-17; family WO2-46-25; genus JACQDT01. The sequence continues at coordinate 23,194 of JACQDT010000001.1, forward strand.
ACCAGCGACTTTCCACACGCGATGCTCACTATATCCGCGGTTACTTCTTTTCCATTTAAACCAACCGCGTCGGGAACCGCAAAACCGTCTACCCAAAAACGCTGGGGGATATTGCGGAATTCGGACGCGGACGCTTCGTTTTCCTTTCCGTACCATTTTGAAGTGACCGCCTCCACTTCTTCTTTGGTTATTTTCTTTTCCTTATCCTGGCGTATTCCCTTCGCCTGCGCGAATGAAAACATCCCCGTGCCCCCCGAAAGCGCGACGATAAAATCTTTCGCCCCACTTTTTGATTCCTTGGAAAGCGCCTGCAGGGCCTTTTCGCAATTGAGTATTATTTTTTCTGCGGCAAAATCCCCTTCGGACACCTCGCTCTCCTGTTTTTCGCTCCCGCGCTCCACTACCACCACCCGGTCGCCTTCCTTTTTCACCACCATGGCGACAATGTTGTCCGTATACACGACAAACACCACCGCCCGTGAGTAGTCCTTAAAAAAATCTCCTTTCACAAGAAATGACATGATATCAGTATATCACGAGGAATAAAAAAGACGCCATAGAAAACCATAATGGTGCATAAAAACAATAATTTGTCATTTTACCCCGATCGGGGTAAAATGACAAAATTGTAATACACGAAAAAAAACGAAAAATAACCAAAAAGAAATAACCGGAAAAATGAAAAGCCGGTTACTCGTTCGAGCAACCGGCTTTCACCATTCAATTCAGCGGTTTGACCGCCACATCACTTTTTAGGAGGAGCGGGAACCGCCTCCGGCGGTTTGTTGATGTGCAACGTAAAGTGCGGAAAAACAGAACGCGCTTCGGCGTCAAGAAAAAAACGGAGAGCGTCTTCAAGCGCAACGCGCTGTTTTGCCACCAGATCCGCATCAAAAAGCAGATCGGCGGTGCTGTGCTTGACGTTCAGCTTGCCGTTAAGCTGGCCAAAACGCTCGTTCAGCTTCGGGCCCAGCGCGGCATCAAGGGCTTTATCAATCCCCCGATCAAGCTGTTCTTTATCTTTCCACGCCTGCCACACGGAGATGAAATCCTCCTTTTTTTTCATCATCCGATAATCCACCGTGACGGGCAGTGCAATTCTCCGCGCTCCGTCAATGAACGTGAACGTTTTTGGAAAAGAACCGTCAACAGGCACGCCCGGCACGACCCGATACCGGAAGTGATTGATAGTGTTTTTCTCCCAGGTGAGAAAGTGGTCGCCTATTTTAAGCGGCAAGCGGGCCACAAACTCCCCCGACTTCCGGTCAACAAGCACCGCATGGTCTTCTACGGGATTCTTTTCGTAGACACTTAAAGGAATCCAGAACGAAAGCGAAGCATACAGCACCATCACTGCAATCACGCAAGCGCTTGTCCGCCAATAAAGGTTCCTCCTGCTATTTGCCCGCAAGCCAAACATGAGGAAGCACGCGACCACCACAGAAGCAAGAGTGGAAAGAAACAAACCGATCGCGCCCGAGATTCGCCAGTTGAAAATCCAATACCAGACGATCTCGGCAAGGCATCCGATGAGCAGAGTGAAATCGCGCGCCGTTTCAATCCTGTTTTGGTTTCTTTGTATCCACGGAGCAAGAAACCGAAGCATCCTTGATCCTTGACGCCAGAACGCGCCGACTGCCCGGCCTATTGCTCCCCCTATCTGGCTCACCGCTCTCCGCATTGATTTTTGCGCTTCCTTTGCCCAGCTTGTCGCTTCGTTGAACTCTCGTTCAACCTGCACAATACTGCATGCGTTTCCCGAAAGCAGAAGCGACATCACCGGCCACAGCTTTGTTTGAAGCGGTTTCTGGGCATAGCCGTCAATGCGAAAGCTCTCTTTACAATACTCGGACTCGCCGGAAGCCAAATGATAGAGCGTCACGCCGAGCCGCCGGAACGATTCCCGCAAATCGGGGACCCCGTTTTTTGCCTCAAAGCGGATCTTCCTTCCGCGATGAATCTCAATGCGGTTCGGCGGAAACGATACGTATTCCCCCTTCTGGGCACCTTTGGCGCATTCATTCAGAAGAACCTTTGCTACGGCAATCAGCTCTTTCTCGTCCATCACGAGTTGTTTCCTCTGTTCGGCCATTGTGTAACCCCCTTTCCTTTGAGTGTAGTGCATGAAATTCTCAACGTGCATTCCTTCTCGCTCCGTCTGTCCCTTCCGAGATCGGATCTCGGAAAACGACAGGCGGACTGAAAAGGAGACAGCGGAGCGAGGGGCGTTTAGCCGGACGCTCCGCTGTCCCAGATGTTAGGCGTGTGTTACTTACGCCTCGTGCTTTGGTGTTTTATGCGCAAACTGCAAGTCGGGAAAGACCGCCGGCTGATTGGGAACGCTCCCCCTCAACCGCGTCTCTGCGGCAGAAAGAATATCCCGCCAGTGCGGGGGCCGCAATCGCTTTGAGCTCCCCTTGATGGCAAGAATGATCTGCCGGTCAATCTCCGCATGGCTGTTTCCTTCCCAATCGTCAAGCGCCTGCAAAAGGTGGGCTTTTTTGACTTGTTCGGCGCCTTCCCGGCCGGCGTATTTATCGGCCTCAAGCACCATCCACTCAATGTCCGCGCCCGTACAGTATACTTTCTCCGCCGCACTTTTGGCATACGGCGAGAAGTCGGCAATGTCGGTCGGTATCTCGTACCGCTTAAACATCACCTCAAAGATGCTCCGCAACTCTTCTTCCGAAGGGAGCACGAACGGAATGTTGTCGTCCGTACGGCCTTTGCGTTTGTAGGCGGCGTCAATGAGGTCGTCGCGGTTTGATATCCGCACCCAGACGACTTTCCCTCTGCGCTTGGGGTCCGAGCAGAATTGAAATTTCATCTGCCGCAGACGGTTGGAAACCCCGGAATCGCCGTTGGGTACGTCGCGCGGACTTTCGGACTGATCCGCTTCATCCTCCACGACAATCACCGGCGCAAGATCGTCCAGCGCGGCAAGCATTGCCGCCATGGTCCGTTCCGACTCCCCCACCCACATGGTGCGCGGGTTTGCAATCTCCACGAAATTGAACCCGCACTCATAGGCCCAACACTCAAAGAGAAAGGTCTTGCCTGTCCCCGGAGGCCCCGCGGCAAGCATTCCCATCGGCACGCGGCGCGTCATTCCTTTGAGCAGGTAATCGCGTACTTCGTGTAAATACGCTTTCACATTCTCTTTGCCGCCGAAATACCGAAAGCCGAACTGGGGCGTCTTTACCTTGATCCGCTCGCCGAATTCCGCTTCAAGCGCTTCCTGTTTGCGTCTTTTGACAAGCGAGAGGTCAAGCGTGGTGTTGCGCGCTTTTGCAAGCGCGTACACCCCGTCAATCTGGCGCAACGATAAGCCGCCGGTGATTCTCCCAAGCGACTCTGCGTCAAGCCCCTGATCAAGCGATACCCCGTTGCCCTCAATCAGCGTGTGCCAGCGCAGGGTGCGCTCCGTATCTTTTGGTTTGGAAATCCGAATGGCAACGGCGCCCGACTGTGCCGAGCGTATGCTTTCGGCCACATCGGCAAGGTGAGGAGTCACTAAGATCACAGTGTTCCCGGCCTCCTTGATTCTCTTATCCCGCGCCCATCGCTCAAGCGTTTCAATCTGCGCGCGCTCTCCCGCGGCAAGTCCGCTTGAGAACGCAGGCGCGATGTTGTGCGCAAAATCAATCACCAGCGCTTTTTTCAAACTGCCGTCCTTTCCGGTATCATCGGTCAATACCTGTTCCAGTAAAGGGAGCATCTTGTCCGGCGTTTTGCCGCCGGTAAGCTGGTCAAGCGGCGCAGTCATCATTGACTGTTGAAATCCTTGCGCCGCCTTCTGGACCGCGCTTGTTTGTGCTGTTTGAGAAGCGGCGGCAGGAACTCCGGCGCCGCAATACTGTTGGCGGAACTGTTTTTCCTTTTCCGCGTCGGCAAACTGCACGCCCGCGGAGATGGAATAAAACAACACCATTCTCTGCTCAAACACCTCGGCGAGGTATTGATACAAAGAAAGATGCGTTCCTTTCTGGCTCCTCTGGAGGTCGTACACGTTCCCCCACAGAATGAACAGATGGGCAACGCCTGCCTGATATCGCAGGACAAGCTCTTTGAGCCACTCCGGCATCTCGTCGTTCACGGCTATCACCTCCTCCTTTGTTGAAGCGATTGGTTTTTCCGGCTCTTGCGAGATCGCGGACGCCTCTGGGTTAACCCCTGCGGTCTGAACCCCTCCTATGAGCTCAAGATCATCCATAGCGCACCACCATCGGGCATTGGACTCGGTCTTACAGCTTTGCGGATACCATGGTTTTGCCCACGTATTTGCACCACTGGTACCGTCACCGTCGTGACCATCTCTGAAATCCTCAAACTCCGCAAGAAAAATCTGCGAAGTTAGAGTGTCTGATGGATTTAACACCACAACCGTTCCTGTCTTGCCTTTTGGTTCGCTCGCGACAGCTCTCACTCGGTCGCCCACTTTGAACTTCAAGCCGGGCCGCTCAAGAAGAATGAGGTTGTCGGAGTTGGTAGCGTGCAGAGAATTTGATTTTCCAATCACCGTTCCCCACAGTTTGTTGTTTTCAAACCCCTCCACGCGCACCCGTTCTGCATGCCATCGACTAGAAGAGGGATTCTGTTGATCATCAGTAATCACATCACCCGATCTGAACCCCCACAGCTCGCCTTCTGTTTCAACTACATATTCACCGTCAGTGGCAACAATTTTTTTCTTCATTTATCTTCCTCCTTTGCTGTGTGCTGGCGGTGGGCAATGGGAGAGCAATGGTAGCACTCATGTTCCTGCTTCATCTCTTTATCCCATCCGCCTTCTCCCTTTTTCACCGCGCCTGCGCCAAGCGCTCCTAAAAGAAGCGCCATGATCATGTGGTCGTCGCTTTTTTCATCCGGCGAGTCGTTGACTACGGTCACCTCACCGCCAAACACCACAAGACCCACATATTTAGGCGCGGTGCTTTTCTCTTTCCGCATGGCTTTGAACTTCCGCTTCGCTTTTGCTATCGCTCTGCTGGACATCGGTTCTCACCCCCATTTTCGCCAAAAGCAACCGGATGACTTCTTCTTCATCCGAACAGGTATCCCCCGGAAAGCCCTCAAAAAAGTCAACCGAGAGCTTTCCCTTCTCAACGCTCACCACTATTTTTCTCATTGGGCCACCCCCACTATGTTCACCACCTGCTTTTTTTCGCCGGTTTCCGGATCGTCAACCACGCTCGTATGCGTGTCTACTTTGTAGCCGATGATGGAAAGAATCGTTTTTGCGGTCTCCTGCAGGAATACATCCTGAAACAGCCCTTGCAGACGCTTGATCTCCGCTTGCCACCCCGAACGATACTCGTCGGCGATGAATTTCACCGTGCCCTTTGCATCAACCGCAATACCCATGCCGTTTGGAAGCGCATCGGTTTTTATCGCGCCGATGATGTCCAAGCCCTCATGGCTTTTGTACTGGGTCTTGCCGTAATAGTCGGTGATGGTCTTGTCCATCCGTATCCCGCCATCGGCTTTGAGCTTCTCAATCGCGTTTTGGACGCACTCCTTGATGATGGGAACAGTGTCCATGTCTTTGATCCACTTGGCAAGCGCGGGATTGCGTCCGGCCAGTTTTTCGAGCATATCACTCAAGATATGCGGCACCACCAGTTGAGTCGTCAATACCACTACTTTGCACATGAGTGCCTCCTTCTGTGTGTGTTGCGTTGGTTTTTGGCTTAGATGAGCCCTTTTTTTCTGGTCATAAAACACCAATTTTCAAGGAACTATCCCCAATTTTTCTCCTTTTTCTATTCGTTCACAGCGTCTCAATCCTTGTGAGAATATATATCACATTGGCCATTATCTGTCAACCCCGTTAGAAGCTTTAAAATTGTTCATTGAATAACTTGAGAGTAAGCCGTTAAGGCGGCTTCGCCTTACATTGAATCTTAAAAATTGCTTTTCTATGAGCTTCTAACTGGGTCAACCGTCGCGCGGATGCGGCGGACGCCTGCGGAAGACGCTTCTTCTTTAAGAATCTTAAATGTACCGACTTCTTTTGTGTTGGAAACATGCGGGCCGCCGCAGAGTTCTTTTGAAAAATCTCCCGCGGAGTACACTTTTACCGTTTTCCCGTATTTTTCCTTTTGGAACATAAGCGCGCCGACTTTTTCGGCTTCATCTATCGGCATTTCTCTGCACACCATCGGCAGTTCTTTTTGTATCTGTTCATTTACGATATCTTCCGTTTTTTTCTTCTCTTCGTCCGTCATTTTCTGCGGATGAGAGAAGTCAAACCGCAAACGCTCCGCCGTGATGTCGGACCCTTTCTGATGCACGTGGTCACCCAGCACCTTGCGCAGCGCCGCCTGCAGAAGATGCGTCGCCGTATGCAGGCGCGTGACCTTCTTTAATTCTTCCTCATCGGCCGCCTTCAACTCTCCCGTCTGCAACATCAACCCATGCCTGCCGAACTTTTTTTCTGAACCTACGCGAGAAATCTCTTGATGTTTTTTGTATTCTTCCTGAAATTCCTGTTCATTTATGATATTTCCTTTTTCTTTTGCGAGATCCTGAAGAATCTCAAAAGGAAAACCTTGACTTTGGTATAAATAAAATGCTTCTTTCCCGGAGATCTCCCATCGTCCCTCAAACTCCTTAAGACCTTTTTCTAAAACAACATTAAAACTATCAAATTCTGATTTAAGTTCTGCTATAATAATTGATTGGTGTCTATTAAGCTCTGAATAATAGTTGCCGTAATAATGAATAAGATTGGAAACAAAATTATTAAGTTGTTTTTGAGAGATGGACAATTTTTTCATGTGTACCCCCAACCTTCTTATTAAACGCCGCAATATATAACCTGCGTCTTTATTAGAGGGCTTTATTCCTGCGGCAAGTAAAAACACGGATGCCCTGAGATGGTCGGCAATAATACGTCCGCTCCGCGTAGTTAACACTACTGAATCGGACTCAAATACAGGTTCTGGAGTTAATTGAGAAAAGGATCTCAATACAGAGGATTCAAGAGGCACTCCCGGAAAAGATGTTTTAAACACATCCGTATCAAACACCGTTGCAACGCCTTGCAAGACCATCGCGATGCGCTCAAGCCCCATGCCGGTATCTACGTTTTTCTGCGCAAGCGGCGTATACGCATAGCCACCCTTACCATCTGGTTTCTTCTCGTATTCCATGAACACGTTGTTCCAAATCTCCACAAATCGCCCGCACTCGCAGTTCACATGGCATTGCTTGCCAAATGCCGTATCGTGTTCTTTCCCCGTGTCATAAAAAATCTCCGTGTCTGGCCCGCACGGTCCCGCTCCGGCAAGCTCCCACCAGTTCTTTTTTTTCGGATAGGTTGCAATGCGTCCGTTCGCCACGCTTGCCTCCATGCCCGCGCTTTTAAACGCACGCACCCAATGCCCGATGGATTCATCGTCGCGTGGAATATCCATTCCCTTATCCTCAAACACCGTCACATAGAGTTTTTTAGGATCAATGCCAAACCATTTTTTTGAAGTCAAAAGTTCAAAACTCCACTCAATCGCCTCTTTTTTGAAATAATCCCCGAGCGACCAATTACCGAGCATTTCAAAAAAAGTGAGGTGACGGTTGTCGCCTACTTCCAAAATATCGTCCGTGCGGAGGCATTTTTGGGAATCGGCAAGCCGCGTGCCTTGCGAGTGCTTTTTTTCCCCCATCAGATACGGCACGAGCGGCTGCATGCCGGCAGTCACGAACAGCACCGTTTTATCGTCGGGAATAAGCGACGCCGAAGGAATGATCGCGTGCCCCTTTTCCCTGAAAAAATCCAGAAATTTCTGCCTGACTTCGTTCAATGTCATTTCTCTATAGTAGTAAACTCTGTGCGTTATTGCAATGAAAAAACCGCCGCAACACATGTTCTGTTGCGGCGATTTTTCATTGTGACCGCCTCTTAAAAGTGCAGCCTCCAATTCGAGAGGTGAATCACCTTACATGATTTGCATGAAGCGATTGCCTCGCGAATGCGCTGGAGCTCCTTTTCATCCTCCGCCAGTATGCCGACCTGCGGCACCCCGTAATCCCTTTCAAGCTTTGCAAGTGTCGCACAATCCTGTTCGGTGATACATACATGCCGCTGCTCCTGCTGGGCCTGGCTTGCCATGATTACCACCCCCCTTCCTGATTGTTTCAGTTGTACCACCTACAGCCATAATTATCAATGGCTTTCATCATGAACGATTACGCCTCCGCCAAGCACTGCATCGTCGTCATACGACGACTGCTCCGCTCTCTGCGTTCGCGGGTTGCCGTCATACGACGACTGCTCCGCTCTCTGCGTTCGCGGGTTGCCGTCATAAAACACAATGGACTGGCCGGGGGTCACCGCGCGCTGGGGTTCGTCAAATATCACGTGAAGCGCGGCGTCAACGAAGCATTTCTGCAACGGCTGGCGATATCGGATGCGCGCTTCACAACGTAATGGAAACTGCGGCGCGGTTCCCGATATCCAACTTACACCCCGCGCAATCAATTCGGTCTTATACAAATCGCCTTCTTTTATGTTTTCCGCAACATACAGCGTGTTATGCGCGAGATCTTTTTGGGCGACGTAATACGCCGTGCCTCCGCCGGGAGAGCCGATGCCATGACGCTGGCCAATGGTGTAAAACACCGCTCCCTGATGCTTGCCCACCTGCTTTCCCGCCGCAGTCAGCACCGGCCCCGGCTGGGCGGCGATTTGGCTTTTTAGAAAATCAAACACCTCCAGTTCACCCACGAAGCATACCCCCTGGCTTTCCTTTCTGTTGGCGTTTGACAAGCCGAATTCCCGCGCGAGCTCGCGCACATGCGACTTAATAAAACCGCCTATGGGAAAAAGCACATGCGCTAATTTTTTTTGTGTCAGTGTCCACAAAAAATATGACTGGTCTTTGTTCTTGTCCATGCCGGCAAATAACGAGTAGCCGCCAGCAAGTAGTTGAGTGCGCGCATAGTGCCCCGTTGCAATAAAATCCGCTCCCATTGAAAGCGCGCGGTCAAGAAAAATACCGAACTTGATTTCTTTATTGCACATCACATCGGGATTGGGCGTGATTCCTTCACGGTACGAAGAGACCATGTAGTCCACGACTTTCTTTTTGTATTCCTCCTGGACATCCCATGTATAAAAAGGAATGCCAAGCACGGCGGCCGCCTTGCGCGCCTCTTCCTGGTCCGCGACCCACGGGCACATCGTCTTGTCCTTGAAGAACCGGCTGTCAGACCAGCCCTTCATGAATACGCCCGTAACGTCATATCCTTCTTTTTTCAGCAATGCCGCCGCGACGGAACTGTCCACGCCGCCGGACATCGCAACGAATATTTTTTGCATACCAAGTATATCAACTTCCAGAGCTCAACGCTTTCCGGCTGGATTTTGCGAAGCGTATGCTAATGATTTTGTGACTGTGTAGTGTTTTCATAAGGTATATAAGGCGTTGGGCGGCATGCGGTGTTCTTCTCTGTATTGCCATGACGAGCAACACGCGAACATACTGCTTTTTTGTTTTCAGTATGCGCTGCGCGGCATGGAGAGAAGAACACGCTGGAAGTTGTATTACTGGGCATAATCTTTTTATAAACCGAATGGCGTGAAAAGTCAAAAGCCATAAGGCAAAAAGAAGACCGGGAACTTTTTAGTCCCCGGCCTCTTTAAAATAATGTACTGCTATAAGTACGGGTTCCTCTGAGTGCTATCCGAGATCATCGGGGCTACGTCAGAGAGCCGCCATTGATATCCCAGCAATGATGTCCTATCGCCGGAAGATCCGCAAAGCTGATCGTCGCAAGCGCTATTTCCCTTCCGCCACGCCACACTGGCTATTGGCAGTTAGGACTATTACTCGGCTTATCCCATCGCCCCGGCCCCTTCATCAGGAACCGTTACGAAAGCAAAGTATCTCGCAAGGATCGAACTACCGGCTATGGCTGTACGCTCAATGTGCCTTTTGCAAAACAACCAGCGTTTCAGCCCACAGCTATATGAAGTAAAACCATTTTACCCAATGGCAAAAAAGTGTCAACGGCATAGTTTTCCACAGATGTGGATAACTACATTCTCCACCCGCTAACATATTGCAAAAAAGCTGATAATCATGTAACATTTTGATGATTTTGGCGTCTTTACTAGCGCATGGAACCATGGCACATGACCCGAAGGAATTCATCGACCTGTACGACCGTCACAGCGACGCGGTGTATCGCTTCATATTGTTTAAAGTGAGCGACCGCGAAGCCGCCTGGGATTTGACGCAGGATTGTTTTACAAAAACGTGGGAATACTGGCGCAGCGAAAAAGGAAGCGTATCCAATCAAAAGGCGTTCCTGTTCACTGTCGCCCGTAATCTTGTCATCGATCACTGGCGCGCCAGAGCGCGGACGCAGACCGTCAGTTTGGACGTGGACACGATAGATATTGCCGAGAAAGGTAACGGCACGCACGACCGGCTCGTCTTGAAAGATGAAACGCAATCGGTCATGAAACTCATCGGGAATCTGCCCGAAAGCGACCGCGAGATGCTGACGCTCCGCTACACCGAAGAACTTTCCTTTAAAGAGATCGCAAAGGTCACGGGAAAAAGCATTATCGCGGCGCGGGTGCACGCCCATCGCGCGCTTGGAAAGCTCAAACGAATGATCACGCCGTAAATAAAAATGAAACACCATCTTATCCGCATCCTGCATATCCTCCGCCACATCACGCCCGACGCAAAACAAAAGGCGGAATTTCGCCATGCGCTTGTGTTGCGCGTGCACGCAGATACCGCGCACGAAAGAATGTCGCGGCGCGCAAAACCCTCATCCGTATTCTCGTTTTTCCGTCTTGCGCCCACTACGGCGGGCGTGATCGCCGCGGCTGTTATCCTCGGAACCGGCGGCGTATCGTTTGCGGCCCAGAACGCGCTCCCGGGAGAACGCCTCTATCCCGTAAAGCTCGCGACGGAAAGAGCGCGCCTTGCCATGGTTGGCGACAAAGCAGAAAAAACAAAATTACGCCTCACTTTTGCTTCCCGCCGCCTTGATGAGGTGGATAAACTCATAGAAAAAAACGGAAACCAAAACGTAAACGCCGATGCCGCGCTCGCGCAATACGAGAAGGCGCTCAGCGAGAGCGAAAGCGCGCTTGAAGAAAATCAAGAAAAAGCATCCGAGATAGCGATAGCGATCAATGATGCCGCGGAGATACACCAGCGCGTCATCCAAAAACTCTCCGATAAGATAGAAAAACTGCCCTCCGCGGCGTCGCTTAAAGAACCCCTTGAAAATGCGCGGGAAAAAACGGAGGAAAGGGAAAACAGCGCGCTTATCGCCATTGTGTCTGCGACCTCCACGCAACCGGATCTTATTCCGGAAAGATTCGTGAAAAAATCCCGTGAGAAAGTACAAAAACGGGAACGGAACCTGCGCGAGGCGGCTCTTTCCGTTGAAAAAGCGATGTTAGAAGGCCGGGATGTGAAAGGTGCTGATGAAAAAATCAAAAACGCTCAATCCATCATCGACCGCGCGAGAGAAGATCTTGATAGAGGGGAAATCCGCGCCTCGCTGGAACAATCAATGGAAGCGGAGAAAATTACAAAAGAAATAAGAAGGTTTGAACGCAAGCGAGAGAGAGAAAAGGAGCGGGAAGAAAAAGAGACGGAATCTCGACGCAACGAAGATGCTCTTGATGAGAAGCATTAGCCGAATGTGAATGTAAACGCTTCAAGGCCGGGACTTTCCACAATCATTTCGAGTGTGTGCTCACCGTATTCCATATCCGCAACGAGCTGATACAGTTCCTCGCCTTGCACAAATTTTGTGCCTTGAGATGTGCCGTCTTTAAAAATCTCAACCGTCACCCCGCCCTTCGCGTTCGCCACGAAATAGACATTCTTTGCCTGATAGCGAAAGATAATTTTTGCGCCTGCGCTCCGGTTCTTCGCAAATTCATCCAAAAACTCCCACTCCCCCGTCAGGTACAGAGTATTCGTTTTGACGCGCTGCGGCTGCTCGAGCGTCTGCACGCCCTGCGTACCCGAATCCCCATTCCCAAGATAGGTGTTGCGCGCGGCGCCGAAATAGATTTCGGGACTGCGCTCAAGCGAAAAGTCAACGTCCGCAACGCCCGTCGGTTTTGAAACATCTTTTGCAATTTCTCCCTCTACGCCGAGTACCGTCATGCGCTCTTCTAAAAGTTTTTGAATTTTCTGCTCCGTCTCTTCGTACGCTCCCTCGCCGGCGTGATCATACACAATATAGCCATCTATATCGATCAAATACTTTCTCGGCCAGAATCGGTTTTGATACGCATTCCATGTGGAAAAATCGTTATCAAGTACCACCGGATATTTGATTCCCAATCTCTTTGTCGCATCGAGAACATTTTGATAATTCTTTTCAAACTCAAACTCCGGCGTATGCATGCCGATAATAACGAAACCCTTGTCCTTATATTTTTCGTACCACGCGTTGAGATACGGCGTGGTCCTTTGGCAATTGATACAACTGTATGTCCAGAAGTCAACGAGAACCACTTTCTTTCCGATGAACTCCCCGATCGTAATCGGCTTTCCATCTGTGTTAATAAAGCCATCGGGTGTCGTGATCTCTTTTGCAACCGGATAGCGATTTTGCTTTTCCTGCCTGCCGGCAGATAGGTCTTCTTTATGCACGGCTGTTTTTACCTCTACCGTTCCCCCGATTATGGCGCGGGGAGGTTTTTGCGCGTTCAAATACACAATCGCGGCAATAACGACGCCGACAAGAGCGAATAACATTAACGTCTTTTTCGAAGTCATCGGATTAAATGGTTTCTTTCTTTACCCCGTTAGTGATCCGCCCTGCCAAAGGCACGGCGTCAGCCGCCTCGGGGCGGCTTATCACTAACGGGGTTTACCGCGGTGGAAGCAAGATAGGAAAGAAACCCGGGGATAAGCGGCAACATACAGGGACTTAAGAATGATCCAACCCCGGCAAGAAACGAAACTATGAAGTTAAAAATCGTCAGCGAGCTGATACCCTCGCCGATTGAGGTTACTAAATTCAGAGAAAGAAGAATATCGGTAAGAAACTGAAGATTTGCGATACGGGAGAGAGTTCCTGTAAAAACAAACACGCCCATTGCGATGAGCACTGCCCCGAAAAAATACTGAAAGTAGAGAAGCTTCTTGCCCAAACGATTGATGAGCGCCTGGGCCTGGTTCGTGAAAAGCCCGACCAAAAGGAATGGAATGCCGATTCCGAGCGTATAGGCGAAAAGCAGGAAAAACGCGCTCGATGCCGCTGTACTCGCAAGCGCCAAAATTGCGCCGAGCGCCACAGAAACGCACGGCGTCCAGCCAACGGCAAAGGCCGCGCCGAACACAAACGACGTCAGGTAGTGCGAATGGAACCGGCGCTTGACCGTGACGGTATGGCCGCGCTTCAGAAACGCCGGCGTAAAAAATCCAAGCAGAAAAAATCCGAACAGAATAATGATCACGCCGCCGATTCGGCCCAGCCATTCCTGAACCGTGTAGGAAGCGCTTGAAAGGACCGTCTGTAGCAGAACGCCGACCAGCGAGAATACGAGTGAAAAGCCCAGCACAAAGAAAACGCTTGAGAGGAAAATGCTCCAATCGCGGCCGGGTTTTTCAGAAGACACTATTTGATCCATGGGCTTGGTTTATCGAGCAATTGCTTTGTTAATTTCAGAAAGATACCGATCCTTTGACCATGAATCAGGCGCTTTTAGAATCTGCGTTCCTTTTTTCAGAAACACTTTCGTGTGCTGATAAGGAATGCCAAACGCCCGCGCAAGATTTTTTTCGTCGGCATCGGTGTCCGAATCGTTGTAGTTGACACGAAAGCCAATCACCTTGTCTGTGGTCAGCTCATTGAACGCAGACTGCATGACGGGAAACTCAAGCCGGCAAATCGGGCACCAGTTGGCATAGAAATACAGGACGATGAGCTTATCCGACGCTTTTGCCACGTCATAGTCCGGCTTGTTAAAATCAAGCACAAGCGCAGAAACTCCAGCCAAGATTTCTCCGGAGTATTTCACCATTGTCTCGTTCTTGCTCTCCAACGCTAAAGCTGTGGGGGACTTCTTTTCCATAGCTTCTCTGGCCATCCGGGCTTTCTCTTGCAAGGTGAAGGCTTTTTGGGATTGGAGAGCATAGAAGGCGGCACCCGCTATCACGAAGATCAAAACGATAATCGCAAGGTGTGCCAACAGCGCTATCCCCTGTGACGCATTATTCTTTTGCAATTTATTGACCAATCGCTTTGTTTATCTCCGTAAGGTAGCGTGCCTTATCCCATCCGTCGGGCGCTTTCAGAATTTGCTTTCCACTCTTCAGAAACACTTTCGTGTGCTGATAAGGAACGCCGAACTCGCGCGCGAGGTCTTTCTCATTGCTGTCGGTTTCGTTGTCGTTGTAACTGACCCGGAAAGCCACCACTTTATCCGTCGTCAGTTCGTTAAACGCCGCCTGCATCTGTGGGAATTCCGCTTTACAAATCGGGCACCAGTTGGCGTAGAAGTAAAGCACCACCAACTTGTCAGACGCTTTTGCGGCGTCGTAGTCCGGCTTGTTGAAATCAAGAAGCGGCGCGGACTTTCCCGCAAGCACCGTGCCGGAGAACTTCAGCATCGCGGCTTCTGGCTTGACCATAGTTCCGTCGGGCTTAATCATTGTTCCATCGGGTTTGATCATCGTCCCATCAGGTTTCACCATGGTTCCATCTGGCTTAACAATGGTTCCGTCTGGTTTGACCATCGTGCCGTCTGTCTTAACCATAGTGCCGTCGGGCTTAACCATTGTGCCGTCGGCTTTGACCACGGTGCCATCCGATAATGTCTTCTCACCTGTGGGCGCTTGCGGCGCTTGCGTGGTTGGGGCCGGTGACGGCTGTGTACGCGTGGCGAAATATCCGACTCCGGCAATGACCGCTAGAAGAGCAACTATTGCGATAATGATAGGCATCGCAAACCCTTTTTCTGCATTATTATTTTTCATAAATGATATGAGTTAATCTTTAATCTGTGACCTTTACTCCAATATACACCGCGCAACAATAAATGTAAAACTTACTTTACATATGCCTGTGGACAAAGCGGTTTCAAGGAAGGAGAAAGAGGCGGCGCGCGCCGCCTCTTCAATCTCCCCGCAATACTTTGTCAGAGTTAAAAAGCTCCGGCAACTGCAATTGCGGCAGGAAGCCCGCCGACCGGAGACGGCGTCAGGCCATTGATAGTGTCTTCAACCAACACCACGACAAGGTTTACACCCGCAGGCCCGAGGGTTATCGGGGATCCAGCGTTTGGACCCGTGGTAAATCCCGTGGCGCGAAACCGCATCTCGCCGTTGCCGCCATCGGAAAAGATAATACTGCCCTCGTTCGCCAGCGCCCCCAAAAAGGCCTTATCGCCGGTATCTGTGCGCACGAACCAAACACCGTAGAAGTGTCCCGAACCAAACAGTTGCGGAGGCAACTTTTCCGCTTTCACTTTCCCGGTCAATACCGTTCCTTCAAGCGCAATTTTTGCTTCTCCTGTTGCAGCCGGAGCAGCACCTCCCGGGACTGAAGCAAGATCCACATGAATCCCTGCCGCATAGGTGATCCCGAAAAGCAATCCAAACAGCGCGATCGAGGTTCCAAGAAATATCACTCCATAGGACGAATTCTTTATTTGTTGCGTCAAGTACATAGCCTATAGTGTTTTAGTAAGTTACCAATACTCGACCTTTACTAAAACAGTGTATACACAACCACAACAAATGTAAAGTTGACTTTACATTCCTTGTGGATAACTTTACACTTTATTCTGCCAGGGCACTGTCCAATTTCTGTTTATCAAATCCCAGGATAGTAACTCTTGATCCATCGTCTTTGGTCATGACCGTAAACGGCACTCCCATTTGTCCTGACTCGGCTATCATTTCTTCAATGGCTTTCGGATCCTTGTCAACATAGATTTCCTCAAACGGTATTCCCTTGGACCCTAGGTATTCCGCTTCCATTTTGCAGTACGGACGGGTTGTTGTTTTGTATATTTTTATTGTCATATAAAAAGGTTGGTTCTTTTTGTTAATATTTCACTCGACCGTAAAGTAACCCGACAATTTTTGCCAAAATCATTACCCCTAATGTAACCGCGAGCCAAGCATCAAGTTCGTGTCTAAAGCTTTGAATGATAATAGCGGTTACCAGCGTAGCCGTGCCGGCCAGAAAAGCAATGCGACCCGCCATCATTTTATGAAGACCTTCTCTCTCGTCTTTTGCGTTCTCTCTCCAAATGAAGCTTGCAAACAGACTGAAGAGCACCACCAATCCCAGCACCATCATCATCAATAAAATGGGGGGCATCCAAAGCTCAAAGGGATTGAGGAATAAAACGAGCAATGCGATCAGTACCCCAGACACAATGATTTCTTGCAAAAAGTTATTTTTCATATTTGATAGAGAAAATTTCTTCTACAGATATTGGTTTTTTTCCACCGGAGGCGGATCCGCCTTCGGCGGAGAAAAACTTTGCCATTTTAAGCGCCAAAAGCACCAAGGGAGTGTAATTCCCCTTCTCAATCGCGATAATTGTCTGGCGCGTTACGCCAACCGCATGGGCCAACTCTTCTTGGGTGATGCCGGTTTTTGTTCGTAATTCGTACACCTGATTCTTGATAATTTCTTTCATACATATACTGATATGGTGCAGTATACATACTGAATGGTCAGAATGTCAAACATGCTTTACATCTTGACAGCAGATATTGGCAAAACTATACTATTAAGTAGTTTCATAATTACTTAAGTATCACTATGTTAACCAAAAAGCAAATAACCGAAGTCAAAGCGGGGCTGGGGACCAACACCGCCGGCTTTCCCTTGGTATTTGCGGCGCTCGGCGATTCCCGCCGATTCCATATCTTCAGATTACTTATGAAACATCATGATATCTGTGTGACCGATGTCGCCCGCGTGTTTGGCATGAGCGTCTCCGCCGCCTCGCAACAGCTGCGCGTGCTTGAACGGGTCGGCCTCGTGCTAAAAACGCGGATGGGCCAGATGGTGTGCTATGAGATCAATCAAGAAAATATCATCGCGAAACAATTGGTCGCATTATTAAAAAAGTCAGATAAATGAATAATTTTTTCAAAAAGACGGCAATAAGGTTCGCGCCGATTTTAGGCGCAGGAGCCATAGGGGTCTGCCCGCTTTGTTGGATTGGCTCGGCATCGCTTCTCACCTATCTGGGGCTCGGTGCGCTTATCCCGTATTGGCGCTGGATCGGTTTTAGCCTCATCGCCCTGGGAGCGGCCGGGTTCCTCCTTGATTATCGCTCCCACAGAAATCCTTACCCGCTTATATCTCTTGCCCTCGGGGCGATGCTTCTCTATGTCGGCCGGTATGTATTTTTGAGCACGTGGGGCGCATGGCAAATTTGGGGGCCAGGTGCAGCGCTGATCATTGCAGCCGTTGTGTATAACAAATGGCTCTTTAGAAAACCGAGGACGATATGAATCTCCCAAAGCCAGCATCCATAATCATAGGGGGATTGTTCATTGCAGTCTTGGGATATTCCGTTTTGTCGCGCACTCTGTTCCAGAACGACTTTCCCATGCCGCAAGGCGGAGAAACCAAAAAAGAAACAAAGGGAATTATGATAACGGACGGCGTGAAACATAGCGTGCCGCTTGATGAAATCATCGGAGGCGGCCCTTCAAAAGACGGCATACCGTCCATTGATAAGCCAAAGTTTGTTGTTCTTGCGGAAGCCAACTCGTTCTTGAAGGACTCCGAGCCGGGCATTGCGTTAGAGATGGGCGGCGTGAGCCGATTTTATCCGTTCCAAATTCTCGTGTGGCATGAAATTGTGAATGACACGATTGGCGGCACGCGCGTGCTGGTAACCTATTGCCCTTTGTGTCTTTCGGGAATTGTCTTTGATCCGGCAGTAAATGGCGAGCGCGTCGAATTCGGCACTTCGGGTAAATTATGGAATTCCAATTTAGTCATGTATGACCGCAAGACCGATTCGTTATGGTCGCAAATTTTGGGTGAAGCGATTGTCGGAGAGATGACGGGCATGAAGCTCGCGGTTCTCCCGTCCGACATGATCCGCTTCGGAGATTTCAAAAAATTGCATCCTGAGGGCAGCGTTCTTTCCCGCGACACGGGTACAACGCGCTTCTACGGCCAAGACCCGTACGGCGATTACTACACGACCCCGGGAACTTATTTCCCGGTCGGCAAAAAGGATGCCCGTCTTAATGAAAAAGATTTTGTCCTTGGCGTTGTCGTCAATGGAAAAGCAAAAGCATATTGGCCGGAAGCGGTGAAAAAAGCCGGCGAGGTAACGGATCGGTTTGAAGGAAAAGATATCGTTGCGCGATACGAAAAAGAGGTTGACGCGGTGCGTCTTTTTTCCGCCGAAGGCGGATCCGCCTCTGGCGGAGAGAAGAAATTAGTACGCATCAATTCATTCGGCGCGTTCTGGTTTTCCTGGGTTGCCGCGCATCCGGAGACGGAGTTGTACAAATGAGAATATGAGAATCATCATTTACACAAAAACGGGGTGTCCGTGGGCGCGAGAGGTGATGGATTTTCTGACGAAGCGTGGCATCGTGTTCGAAGAGCGGAACATGCTTGAACATCCGGAGTATCAAAAAGAAGCGCTGGATAAGTCGGGTCAATGGAAATCCCCCACGTTGGACATTGACGGGCACATCCTTCCCGATTCGGATGCGGCGCAGGTTGAGGAATATCTTGATAAAAAGGTCGAAAAAAATTAATAAAATAACTTAATCAAACAATACAATATGGATCAAAAAGACAGCAAAACAACCTGCATGGCATGTGCCTGCCCATGCGAAATGCATAAAGAGCACAATCATCCGGTTGAAAAGAAAGAGGCAAAGGTGTGCACAATGTGCGGTCACGAGCACAAAGCCGATGGCTCGTGCGATTGCGGCTGCAAGTAATCACCGATCATGAATAGGGTTTTACCCATCATTATCGGAGTTTTGATTGTCGGGGGCGTGGGTTGGCTGGTAGTTTCCAGCCGCAACGCCCCCGAACGATCAAACCAGCAAGCGGAGTCAGAGAAAGCGCCGGATTTTAATCTCAAAGATTATAGTGGCAATACAGTGAGGATTGCGGATTTTCAGGGCAAACCGCTGGTGATAAACTCCTGGGCGGCATGGTGCTCATTCTGCCGCAAAGAGCTCGTTGATTTTGTAACGGTTCAGAAAGAATTCGGCGACCGAGTCATTATTATTGCGGTTGACCGCGCCGAATCGCTCACCGTGGCAAAAAAATACACCGATGAACTCGGCGTAACCAATGGAATGTTGTTCTTGCTTGACCCTACCGATCCTTTTTTTCAATCTATCGGCGGGTTTTCAATGCCGGAAACAATTTTTGCTGATGCGAAAGGCACTATCGTATTCCATAAAAGAGGACCGATGAATGTTCAGGAAATGCGCGAGAAAATTCAACAGCTTTTATCGCGATAGATAAATGGACATTTCTCTCATCATCCCCGCGTTCATTGCCGGCGTTCTCACATTCCTTGCGCCATGCACACTTCCCTTGGTGCCGGGTTATCTGGGATTTATCAGCGGCGTTTCCATCAATGACCTCGAAGATCCGCAAAAATCCGCATCAGCTCGCAGAAAAATTTTTTTGAATGGACTTTTGTTTGTTGTCGGTTTCAGTTTTATTTTTATACTGCTTGGCAGCCTTTTTGGTCTGGGCGGCTCCGCTCTTGTTCACTATCGGATTTGGCTCTCGCGAATCGGCGGTATTTTCGTAATACTTTTTGGGCTTTTTATGATCGGAGTTTTGCGGCTGCCATTTTTGAATGTTGAAAAAAATATCAGAGCAATTATGGCGTTGAAGCCGGGCAATCCGGCAAGTTCTCTCATTTTCGGAGCAACATTTGCTTTTGGCTGGACCCCCTGCGTGGGACCTATTCTTGGTTCAATCCTGACGCTTGCCGCGGCGTCTGCAACAGTCGGCCAAGGAGCCTTTCTTCTTTCTATTTTCTCATTTGGCCTTGCGGCGCCCTTTCTCCTTATCGCCGCGGGTATCGGTTCCGCGTCTTCCTACATCACGAAGTTGAGCGGGTACCTTACTGTTGTTTCGGTGATCGGAGGGATATTCCTCATTTTCCTCGGCACTTTGCTTCTGACCAATAAGTTTGGCGTATGGATTGCATACTTCTACCAATGGTTCAGTTTTATAAACTATGATAGTTTGTTATATTACTTGTAATTATGGTTAGGGTCATACAACAAAACGAAAAAATACTATACCAGTGTGGGGAGTGTGGTTTCCACTATAAAGATCAAACACAAGCGGAAAAATGTGAGGCGTGGTGCAAAGAGCATCACAGTTGCAACATTGAGATCATCGCTCACGCAGTAGAAAATACGAAAAACAAGCAGTAGGTTCTCCTAAAACTATTCAACGACGAGCTTCCCCACCATCCCCTGCTGGCGATGCTGGCCGACACTGCAATAATATTCGAAGGTGCCCGCCTTATCGGCGGTGAATTCCACGCTTGAGGACTTCCCTGCCTCAACCTGCGGTGCCTGCGCGTTGAACCCGTCCACCACCCAATCATGCGGCCATCCGCCCGCGTTGGTGAAATTAATCCTCACTTTATCGCCTTTTTTTACCCTGATCTCCGACGGGGTGAACGAGAAATTCTGCCCGCTGACACTGAACGTCTTCACTGCTCCCATCATACCCGCGCCCATCATCATTGAACCATCCGGCATCATGTGCGTGCCGACGCCGCTTTCTTTCATCATATTCCCCATATCATGCGCAACGCTTCCTGGCTCAACGGCACCGCCTGATGTTATCGGCTTTTGAACGGGCTGCGGCAATGCCGCGGAACTAAAGTAATATATCCCTCCGGCAACTATCACCCCCGACATAACAAGCGCAAAAATCCCTTTTGACATAATAATGTTGTTTTAATAATTACTTGAAATACGCGGTGAAATCCAATACCAGTAGCACAAACCAGCCGATGAGCAATATCAGCCAGCCAAAAATCAGCACGATCTCCATCCGCTTATTGAACGACAGCGCAAAATTTTCCGACGCCATATTATAGATATCCTCAAGCGTTTCGAACTTCTCCTTGATATTGCGCCGCCATTCGTCAAGATGGAACTTTTTTTCAACCAGATCAAACACTTTCGCCGAATACCAGTCGCCGATGAGCTTCACGTTCCGATCAACCGCTTCAAACTCGATGATGGAACGGGAGCGCGCGTAGATCATCTTCCGCACGACTTCTTTCATTTCGCCGCCTTTAAATACGCTGAATCGCTGTTTGTGATGCGTGTGCAATAATCTGGATAATTTGTTCAGCCGACGGTCAAGCTCAAAATCCAATATGCGATAGCGCAGGAGCTGATAATTCCCGATTTCCAGAAGCTCGATCGTTTCTTCAAACGCCCCGCTTGAGTCAAAGATGAACGCGCCGTCCCAGTCCACCATCAGCAAGTCATTCTTGCCATATTTAATGCTCGCCTCCAGGGTGCGCGCGATCTCCTTTTCGTCCAGCGGCTCTTTTTCGCTCTTCACCAGCGCGGCGATGAGCGGCGCGTGCGTAAAGAATTTCTCCGGCTCGCCCGCATACTGCGACACGCAAAACATCCCGTATTCTTCCTCAAAATCCTTATAGGTATCGTAGCGCTTCAGTATCTCGCGCGAAGCGACTATCATCTTTTCTTTTAGATCAAGCATGTCCCATTGGAACATGTCCCCCGTGTCTGCCGTGCCTTCCACGAAAATGATGTTCTGCGGATAGCCCTTGGTCACGAATGTTATTTCTCTCCCGTCAATGATCTGCTTTGTCTGCCCTATCATCTTCTGTTCGGGAATAGCGCCCACGTACGCGGGCGCGCTGCGCACTTCCTTCACCTCTCCCGGCGCAACAACGCCGCCAAAGCTTTCTTTGGTTTCGGTCATCAGCATCGTCACGATTTTCCCGGGGATTGGCATATTTTTATCTGCGCCTATCTATGTATATTAAACTGTTCTTTTGATGTAACGCAACCCCACGAAAAAAATACCGATGATTCCTAAAATAAAAAGGTACGTGTTCCACGGAAACGCGTGTGCCGCAAGCGCCACGGGCGCCTGTTTTTCGTCTCGCGCTTCTTTGGCGGTGGATGCGACCGTTGTCTCGCTTCCTTCGCTTTTTGCCTCCGCCGGCGCCACAACATCTTGAAACTGCGGCGCGGGCGCCACGGTCGGTTTTTTGATTTCTATCGCGGAAACCGGAGAAGAAGAAATTCCGCCGGCTGGCTCTTGCGCGGAAAGAAACATATTTGTTCCGCCCGGCGTGGGGCTTTGTGTCCATACGAATCGTTCGTCATACGACGACTGCTCCGCTCTCTGCGTTCGCGGGTTGCCGTCATCGGCGCGCGCGACCGACCAGCACATCTTTGCATTTTCATATGTAACCTCATGCGCCGTCTGGCCTGTCGGATATGATAATACAACATGCCCCGACAAAGGAAATGTTATCTTGAGCGTGTCTCCGGAAAACACGAGAAATCCGCCGCCCGCGATGAATGTATGTTCCGGAACACGAAACATCGCGGCGGACCCGCCTATTCCTATGCTCCATCCGGATAAATCCGCAAACGAATCGCTTGTATTATACAATTCAAGCCACTGCCCGCCGCTTTCAGATGAAGGAAGAAATTCGGAAATAACGACGCTCTGCGCGTATATGGTCGCCTCTATTTGATCCTGACTTGAGTGCGAGCCGTCCGATACCGTCAGCACCGCGACATACTTCCCCGGAAACTGATACCGATGCATGGTCGTTTTTCCTTCGGCAACATTCCCGTCGCCGAAATTCCATGAAAACGCGAGTAAACCGGCGCCCGTTGATCGTGAGGCGTCAAATGAAACCGCATCTCCCGCAACAGCGACGATATTGGCGCCCGCATCAGCAACAATGGTATTTTGGGAAGCGGCGGAAGCACCCGACGGTTGCGCCGTCGTCTGGGACGAAGAAGACGGAGAAACACCTGCCCCGCTGTTTGGCGCGCGAGGCGTGCCATGTATCGGATTGCCTTTCACATCCATCCCGTTTTGTGCCGTTCCGTCATTCGTATGCCATCCTTGCGCGTCTTTTTCCATTGACGCGTAATCGGGCGAAGCGGACCCCGCGGGCCAACCGGAGGAAAAATCTATATTGTCCACAACGTTTCCCGCGTTATCTTTCAGCACTACATGCTCTCCGGAATTATTCAATCCGCTCCCCCCAAATGAGCCCGTCTCATCGGCGGGAACATCTGCGATGACGGTGTCATCGGTCCGTTCAATAAGATAATATCCGTTCGCGGATATTTTTTTCGTCAACGCAATGACAAGCGTGCTCCCGCCCGCCTCGTACAGTCCCCAACCCGCAAGATCAATTTCGGCGTTCGTCGCATTTTTCAGTTCCACCCATTCATCGGCGCTGTTGGCTTTTGTCCCCATCCACCCAACTTCGTTTATCACCACATCGCCCGCGCCCGCGGCAAACACATATAAAGGGATGCTCCACACAACAAGCAACGCCTGAAAAAGAATTCTTGCGATTCGCATATCGCCAATGTTACCACAAAAGGAAAACGAAAGACCAGAGCGCCGCGGCGCTCTGGTCTTTCACCGGAATATCAGCTCCGTTCAGGAATCTTTGGATGCTAATTTCTTTACTGCAACGTAGAGTCCTCCACCCACAAGAAGCATGATAGCAAACCCAACAACTATCGCAACAAGGGTGCTGTCGGTGCCGAGAGTCAGAACGCTTGCAGCCAGAAACAGCGCGGGGCGCTGTGGCAGTTCCGGAGCCGGCTCGCCTGCCGTTACTGCCACGACGGGTAGTGGCTTTTCGGTCACGACGACGCCTGGTTGCGACTCCCCACTTCCCACAACAGGCAATTCCGCGCTTGCCCCTGCCTCTCCGCTCGTGGCAAGAGGGGAAAACAGTGCGGGTGATGTTTCGGCGGGCTGAGAAGAAGCGGGGGCTTGTACCGCAGGCGGCGCCGGAGTAACTTCCGTCACGGGAGCAGGTTGCGTAACGAAACTATACTCTGAAGCGTCGAGAATCTCGTTTGAGATAAGCCGGAAGTAATAGAGCATCGCCGGCGTAAGCCCATTGACAGTCACGCTGTGATGCGTCACCCCGCTCGGGTCAAATGTTGAAGTGGAAAACGCATAGCCGTAATTCGGGCCAACCGAGCTTGTGCTATGCGCCGCGGTGTCGTACACCACGCGGCTGGTGGAATTGTAGTTCGTGCTCCATGTTACGGTCGCAGTATTATCTGTGGTCGTCGCGGAATCCTCAATGGTTGAAAACGCATAGCCATAATTGGGCGCGTCGCCTAAAACCGGATGTGAAACAATATCATAAATCACACGGCTTGTATCGGAAAAGTCCGTTGTTCACGTAATAACGGTTGAGGTTTGCTCCGCTCCCGCCGCCGCCTCTTGGCTGATGACGAGCAGTTTATGATTGCCGAAGTCAACGCCGTTGATTACATCTCCCAGATGGACAGTAATGGGGTCCGAGCTAGACGCC
Organism: Candidatus Azambacteria bacterium; assembly: GCA_016200965.1. Taxonomy (GTDB): domain Bacteria; phylum Patescibacteriota; class Minisyncoccia; order GWC2-36-17; family WO2-46-25; genus JACQDT01. The sequence goes on from JACQDT010000001.1 coordinate 47,747, forward strand.
GTTTGTGTCCAGCCACTTTGCGGGACCTCACGAACATTATACGTTCCCACCGATAAACCGGAAAATGTATAATTACCGCTTTCGTCCGTCGTGGTTGCTGTTTCGCCTTCGGTGAATATTCCATCGTCATTAGCATCAAAATAAATAGTCCACCCCGCAATCCCCGGATCACTTTCATCCTTAACGCCATCACCATCTTGGTCGTTGAACTTCGTACCAGAAATTGTTCCCGGCTGATCATCATTGGTAATAGTGCAAAGAGCCGTCTGGCCAAGCGCGAGAGCAACCGTACTGGTTGCAGTTTGTGTACCCGTACCGGTACAAACCCAATCGCTTGCCGCGTAGCCGGCGGGGCCTGATTCGGAAAGCGTGTACGTGCCAGCGGAAAACGTCGCATCGCTGGAAGTCGCGCCCGCTCCTGAAATTGAAGTCGGACCGGTTGCCGTCAGCGTCCAGTCGGTGGTCGTTGCCGCGCCGCCGTTGTCGTTCACCACGACTTTATTAAGCGTAAGCGAAGGCGTGATGTCGTCGTTGGTGATAGTGCAGGTTTTATTTTGACCAGCCGTCAGTGTGATAGTGCCATTGGCGGCGCAATCACCGCTGATGGTTCCCGTGTAGCCAGCTTGTGAGGTCTCGGAGACGGTGTGAAGGTCTGCCGATGTCGTGCTCGCCACGCCGCTTGTGACGGAGAAGCCGTCAATGAAAAGAGGAAAGTCGGCAACGACTTTCGTGCCGCCGTTGTCGTTGACAACAATTTTGGTGACGGTAAGCGTGGCGGTGGTTGGAGCCGCTTTAAGAGCAACCTGCTGCGCCACCCACTTATCAACGCCACCGCTGGTTAGAGAACTTTTTGTACCAGTCGCGCCAACGACTGCTTGTGTGTAGTCATCTGCAGTTGTGGCTGGCTTACCACCAGCATTCGCAAGATCATAACGTTCAGAGGCTCCAGCGACTATAGCGAATGTATCAGAACTTTCCTCCGCAAAAAATACAACTACAAGATCATTAGCTTGAGTCGTTGTTATTGAAGGAGCTAAGGGAGTATCAGTATTACCAGTATTTCCATCATCAGCATCAATGGGACTAGAAGTATCAACTCCAGCGTAACGGATAATGCCTCCTGCCGGCTGGCGGAGTAATGGTCACATCGCTACCTTTATCGACAGCAATGCCAGCAATTAGAAAGTCACCAGAAACGGTTAAAGAAGGTTTACTAATGACAAGAGTGGTCGCTCCGCCAGACGCGTTTGCGGCTGATTCAACTGAACCGAAACTTATCGCCGCAAAAACAGGCGAAACAGAAGCCGGCAAAAAAGCCATGGTGGACAACACCATCGCCGCGATAACCCATGCCGAAAGGAGCGGGGTCAGCAACGCGCTTTGTTGCTTCGCGTATCCACGCAGACCTCCGGAAAAAATCCGCAAGAATTTTCCCTGCCTATGCTTTTTGTATACTCTTTTTGGCATATAATCTATTTAATTAAACATTAAAAACGTGAAAAAGTCAACATTACAGGGTATTGACAAGATTATTGCTATGGTGTATAATTTGTTTTGTTACAATGTTTTTTGACAAACCAATAACCACACTCACAAAGGAGGGAACTGTGAAAAACGCCAAGAAAACAGCGAGAAAAAGCGTTATCGGAATACTGCTTTTCCTGATCGTCTTTTCGTCCGGATCGGTCACGGCCCTGCTCATGTCGGAACGGCTGGCTAAAACCTCCATCCCGACAATCGCTCCGAGCGTCATTCCCAACGCCTCCCCCATTCCCGGGGCGCTAGTGGCGGAGAGGGTAACTCCTCTTCCAACACCGCCGGCCGCCGAAGAAAAGTCCGAGGTGAAGACCGTGAAAGTAAAAACGTACTACATGGTTCAACCGTACGATTCCATCAATGGGATCGCCGCGAAGTACGGCGTACTCCCCTGGCAACTGCGGGAGGTAAACGGGATGAAGCCGGGAGTGATCATTCACCCCCTGCAGAAGCTTGTTATCCCCGATGTGAAATGGAAATCGCGCAAGTACATCGGAAAAGCATCCTGGTACGGAGGCCGAGACAACGGAAAGCCGATGGCAAATGCTGAAATATTCAACCAGCATGAGATCTTGATTGCCCATCGCACGCTACCGTTCGGAACAAAAGTACGCGTGACGAATTTGATAAACAGCACATCAATCGTCACGATCGTGAAAGACCGCGGCCCCTACCCGCAAAAAAACGAAAAGTACACGCGGGAAATCGACCTCTCCTACGGCGCCGCCAAAGCGCTCGGCGCAGTGAAAGCGGGAGTGATTCCCGTTGAGATCACAATCCTTTCGTGAGTGTGGAGAATGAATAAAAAGAAAACTGCGACCCCACAACATCGGGCCGCAGTTTTTTTATTATCGTTTTATTATTACTATTATCTCCTTACTTTTGATTCAACAAGGACAAGCCGCCGTTCAAGTGCGGCAAATTCATCGTAGTCGACTTTTTTCTTGAGACCGCCCTTGATAAATTCAACATCGGTTTTAATGATTTCAACATCGGTTTTGGTAGTCGCGATATCCACCTTCATCACTTCAATGTCTTCTTTCATTGATCCGATCATTTCAGTATGTGCATTGAGGGTCTCCGTGTGCGAATCAAGGGTCTCCGTGTGCGAATCAAGGGTCTCTTTGATCCTTCCAATGTCTTTTTTTATGTCCACGTATTGTTCAGCGACAATTTTGACTTGATTTTTAAAGTCCTCGCTTAAAGTGCTTATGTGTCTTTTCACATCTTTGTTGTATTCCTTCAGTATGGTTTTTATTTTCGGATCGCTTGTCTGTTTCTTCATGTGCCTATTTTATCACGCTGAAAAATCGGAAGTCAAATTCAAATGTGTATATCAGATTTTTACCTCCCGAACGGACGGTGGGCGCGGGGTTGGAAGCGCCAGCCGCCGCCGCGAGTTGACCCGCGGTGGGCGCGGGGCGCGGGGCGCGAAAATTCCGAAAGCGACACATGCGGCAGATCCGGGTGCTTGGCCACCGGCAATGATTTGCGGATGAGGCGTTCTATGGCGTGCACTTCACTGCCTTCGTCTGGCATGGCGAACGTGATGGCGTGGCCTTCCGCGCCGGCGCGCGCCGTGCGGCCGATGCGGTGCACGTAATCATCCGAGGATGAGGGAAGATCGTAGTTCAGCACGAGCTCAATGCCCTTCACATCAATGCCGCGCGAGGCGATGTCTGTCGCAACCAGCACGCGGTACTTTCCGAATTTGAATCCGTCCAGCGCTTCTCTGCGCTGAGAAAGCGAGCGGTTGGAATGGATCTCCGCGACGCGGATGTTCAGCCCTCTGATGTACTGCGTCACTTTCCGCGCGCCGTGTTTTGTGCGCGTGAATACGAGCGTCGGACCCTGATACGTTTCAAGGAGTTTTGCGAGCAGGGTTGCCTTCTGGTCGCGCGAGACGATGAAAAGCTCCTGCGTAACGCGCTCGGCGGTCGTGCCCGTCGGCGCGATTTCCACCCGCGTGGGCAGTTTCATGTGCGTTGCCGCCATCTTCATGATCTCCGAAGGCATCGTGGCGGAAAAAAGCATGGTCTGGCGTTCTCTGGGAAGCGCGTTTAAAATTCTTTGGATCTGGGGCATAAAACCCATATCAAGCATGCGGTCCGCCTCGTCAAGAACAAGGATGGACACGCCGTCCAAACGCACATTCCTTTGTTCCATATGATCAATAAGCCGTCCGGGAGTCGCGACGATAACGTGCGGCCTCCGCGCAAGCGCCTGTTTCTGCGGCCACAAAGAAGTGCCGCCGATGAGCACCGCCGTGCGAAGCCCGAGGGTCCCGCCGACTTTCCGCAAGGCCTCTTCCACCTGCAAAGCAAGCTCGCGCGTGGGGAGCACCACAAGCCCCTGCCCTTTCCCGCGCGACAAATGCTGGATCATGGGAATGCCGAACGCGAGCGTTTTTCCCGTACCCGTTTGCGCGATGCCCACCACGTCTTTCCCCTGAATCGCCGAAGGGATCGCCTGCGCCTGAATGGGAGTGGGCGTTTTAAAGCGAAGCTTCTCCAAAATTTCCAAAATCGCCGGGGCGATGCCCAGACCGTAAAAACCATTAGCGATATTTTGTTCGGGATGTTGCTGTCCGGTTATCATAATGAAGCACTATGACAGCAATGCCTGAAAAAGTAAAGCGAAAACAAGTATTATTTGCTTAATAATGGCTCAACGCGCTTCAACAGCGTCGCGTTCGTTGCCACAATAATAGAAGAAGCCGACATAAGGAGCGCGGAGATCTCCGGCCGAAGCGACCAGCCCAGCGAGGTGTAAAATACGCCCGCCGCGACGGGGATCGCGAGCACGTTGTAGATCGTCGCCCAAAAGAGGTTCTGTTTCATTTTGGCGACCGTGGCTTTGCTTAGGCGGATTGCCGCCACGATGTCGTACGGGTCCGACTTCATCAGCACGATATTTGCCGTTTCTATGGCGACGTCGGTGCCCGCGCCGATGGCGATGCCGATGTCGGCCTGGGCAAGCGCGGGCGCGTCATTAATGCCGTCGCCCACCATCGCGGTGAATTTTCCTTCTTGCTGCAATTTCTTCACGTAATCCGCCTTGTCGTGCGGAAGCACCTGCGCGAAAAATCTAGTGATACCCAGCTCGTCGGCGACCGCGCGCGCCACCTGTTCGTGGTCGCCGGTGATCATCGCGACTTCAGGTCCAAGCGCTTGTAACGCCGCAATGGTCTTTTTCGCGCTTGGACGCAAGGCATCGCGTATCGCGATTACTCCCACCGCTTTTCCGTCAATCGCGACGATGCTGAGCGGGTTGCCGTCATACGACGACTGCTCCGCTCTCTGGGTTCGCGGGTTGCCGTCATACGACGACTGCTCCGCTCTCTGGGTTCGCGGGTTGCCCTCAAGAAGCGCACGATCAATCTCCGCCTGGACGGGCGCGGTGTCAATCCTGTTTTGCGCCATCAGCTTTGTTGTGCCGACGATCACCGTCCTGCCGTCAACTTTGGCGCGGATGCCGAGCCCGCCGAGCGCCTCAAATTTTTCCACGCGCCCGAGGGTCTTTATGTTTCTTTTTTTGGCTTCCTTTAAAATCGCGGCGCTGACGGGATGATTCGAGCCCAGCGAAGCGGAGGCGGCGTGCGCGAGCACGGCCTCGTCCGAAAACCTTCGCGTGCCGCTCACCCGAGTAATCGCCGGCTTTCCCTCGGTAAGCGTGCCGGTTTTATCCAGCACGATCGCGGTAAGCCGCGACGTATTTTCAAGCGTTGCGGCATCTTTAATGAGAATATTATGCCTCGCGCCGATGCCGGTCCCGACCGCGACGGCGGTGGGAGTAGCAAGCCCCAGCGCGTCGGGACACGCGATGACAACGGTAGAAATGGCAAGGGTGAGCGACGCGATCAGCGTTGCGCCGGCAATGACATACCAGCCCAAAAAGGTCGCGATGCCGGCGCCCACGGCAAGCACGACAAGCCATGCCGCCGCCCGATCGGCGATGCGCTGGCCGGGCGCTTTTGAGTTCTGCGCCGTTTCCACGAGCTTAATGATCTGCGCGAGCACCGTTTCCGAGCCGACAGCCATCGCCCGGAATTTCACCATACCTGTCAGATTAACCGACCCGCCGACGACTTTCGCGGCTATGGTTTTCACAACCGGCATGGACTCTCCCGTCACGAGGGATTCATCGATTGAAGATTCTCCTTCAGTAATCTCGCCGTCCACCGGTACTTTATCGCCCGGTCGGAGCACCACAATATCACCGCGGATGATTTCCGCGCTTGCGATGCCCGTCTCTTTCCCGCCGCGGATAACATTGGCCTTCGATGGCACGAGGTCAAAAAGCGCGCGCAGGGCGTCGGACGTACCGCGCCGCGACTTCATCTCCATCCAGTGGCCGAATAGCACGAATGTCACCAGCATCGCCGCCGCTTCATAAAATGCTTCCCCGTTGCCTTTAAAAGCAAGCGCGATACTGCCCGCATATGCGGCCAAAACGCCGGTGGCGATAAGCACCGCCATATTGAGCGTGCGCGCCTTGAGCGAATAATATGTCCCCGTGATGAAAATGGAACCGGTCCAGAACACGATCGGCGTCGTCAAAAGAAAAAGAAGCCAGTTTTTCGGAATCGGCGATGGGAGCGAAACGCCAAAAAGCATTTCCCCCATCTGCGAATACAACACGATGGGAACGGTGAGCGCGAACGAAATGAAAAATCGCCGGCGCATATCCGTTTCCATTTCCTTTGCCATCTGCGGGTTCGTCATCGCCGCTTCATGATCGCGATGGCTCACTGTATGCATATGATGCTCGTGTTCCATGCCTCAATTTTAGCAAAGATATAAAAAATATGACACAGAATAGACAATAAAAACCCTTTATGGGAATATGCTATCAGAATGCCCACCTTTGAAGAACGGTTCAATAAACTGAATGAGGGGCAACGAAAGGCCGTCCAAGCCATCGAGGGGCCTGTCCTTGTCATCGCCGGCCCGGGAAGCGGCAAGACGGAAATACTCGGCCTTCGCGTGGCCAATATCCTGAAAAAAACGGACACCCATCCGGGCAGCATCTTGTGCCTCACCTTCACGGATTCCGCCGCGGCAAACATGCGCGAGCGGCTTTCCGGCCTCATCGGGAGCGACGCCTACCGCGTCGTCATTGCCACGTTCCACAGTTTCAGTACCGACATCATCAACCGCTTCCCTGAATATTTTTACAACGGCGCGGCGTTCTCTCCCGCCGACGAGCTTACGCAAATGGAAATCCTTGAAGGCATATTCAAGGAATTGCCGTACGACAATCCCTTGCGCACACAACACCCCGTGCAAGGATTCACCTATCTGGGAAGCGCGCGCAAATCGATCAGCCAGCTTAAAAAAGCCGGCATCGGCCTGGATGCGTTCGCGCGCGTTTTGAAATCAAACGCGCACGCCATCGGCGGAATAAACAAAAAGATGGAAATATTTGACGCGCGCATGAGCATGAAACAGATTGCCGCCATCCGCGAATGCGCGGCGCAGCTTGACGTGTCTGCGCAAGAATCCGCGCTGAAAGAATACGCGCCGCTTGCGCACGCGGTCGCGCGCTCTCTTGAAGAAGCCGTTTCTTTAGCAGGAGAACAAGATACAATCGCGCCGCTATCCAGGTGGAAATCCGACTGGGTAAAAAAGAATGATGATATGCGTGTCTTTAAAGATACGATGTACATGGAGAAGCTTTCCGCGCTTGCTGACGTTTATAACACATACCTGACCCGTATGCATGAGCGCGGGTATTACGATTTCGACGACATGCTTTTGAACGTCCTTGAAGCGCTTGAACGCAACAGCGCGCTTCGCTATGAACTGCAGGAGCGGTATCAATACATTCTTGTGGATGAATTTCAGGACACCAACGATGCCCAGATGAAGCTGATCTCTTTTTTGACCGACGCCCGGGTGCACGAAGGGCGGCCCAACATCATGGTGGTGGGAGACGACGACCAGGCGGTGTATAAATTCCAGGGGGCTGAAATTTCAAACATCCTTGAGTTTCAAAGGCGATATCGCGACCCCGAGATCATCACGCTCACGCATAATTACCGCTCGCGCCAGGATATTTTAGACCTTGCCCGCCATATCATCCTGAAAGGAACGGAGCGGCTTGAACGGCGCATCGCCGGCCTTCGCAAAGATCTCGTCGCGGCGGGAAACAATATAAAAGAGGGTGCGATTGCAAGCCGCGTGTTCCCCTCAAGCGCGCACGAACGCCACTTTATAGGAAAAGAAATAAAAAAACTCATTGAAGGCGGCGCCAAGCCCGACCACATAGTCGTTATCGCGCGACACCACCGCGACCTTGAAGCGCTTCTGCCGTACTTCGCCGCATCGGGCATTCCCGTCGCCTATGAACGCCAGCGCAACGTGCTTCACGAGCCGCATGTGTACCAGATAATCCAAATCGCCAGATTCATATCTTCGCTCGCGCGGAAAAATCGCGCCGAAGCGGACGAATATCTTCCCGAAATTTTGAGCTTTCCTTTCTGGGGACTTGAGCGCAACACCATATGGGAGCTTTCCGCTTCGGCGGGGGCGCGAGGGGCGTTGTGGCTTGAAACGATGATGCATCACACGGACGCGCGTTTGCGAAGCATAGCCGATCTTTTCCTTAACCTTGCTTTGCGCGCACAACACGAACCGGCCGAATACGTGCTTGACGCGATCATCGGCTCGCCGTCATACGACGACCGCTCCGCTCTCTGGGTTCGCGGGTCGCATGAGAACGCCATGGAGGGCGGGGCCGTAAGCCCGTTTCGCGAATATTACTTCGGCAAAGAGAAATTCGCGCGCGACAAAGCGACGTATCTTTCGTTCCTTTCCGGCCTGCACGCGTTCGTGCGGGCGCTTCGCGAATACAAGCAGGGACGATTTTTGAAGATAGACGATCTCGTTGCGTTCGTGGATATGCACGAAAAAAATAACATGCCCATCACCGACCAGAGCCCGTTCGTCGCCGCCGACAAGGCAGTGCATCTGCTTTCCGCCCATAAGGCAAAGGGGCTTGAATTTGAAACGGTGTTTGTCCTTTCCTGCCAAGACAACATATGGGCGGGGTCGCCGCGTGGATCCATGCTTCCCTTCCCCATGAACCTGCCCATCGCCCCCGCCGGCGACACCATGGACGACCAGCTCCGGCTTTTTTACGTCGCGCTCACGCGGGCGAAACACAACCTATACCTCACTTCATTTGAAAAAATGGAAAACGGAAAAAGCTCGGCGCGACTGCGCTTCCTTATAGAGGAGGAAGGCGGCCACATGAAAACAAACGTCAAAGCGGCATTGGCGCCTGCGCCCGAAGAAAAAGAAGATACGCCCGAGCCGACCGACATCTTTTCGGCAGGGTGGGAACAGTACAACCGCGGCCCTCGTATCGCCGACGAAGAAGCGCTTTTGCGCGCGCTCGTGAAGGACTATCAAATGAGCGTGACACATCTGAATAATTTCCTGAACGTGAAAAAAGGCGGTCCGCAGGCATTTTTGGAACAAAATCTTCTGCGGTTCCCTCAGGCAAAAACGCCGTCTTTATCCTACGGCTCGGCGATGCACAAAGCGATCGAGCTTTTGTATCTCCGCTTCAAAAAAGAAGGAGTGCTTCCACCGCCGGAGCATCTGACGCAAGCATTTGAACGCGCGCTTGAAATGCAGCGCCTCGCCAAAGATGACTTTATGAAATATCTCGCTCAGGGAAAAAACGCTCTTACGAAATTTTACGAAATGAAAAAAGAACGATTTTCCCAAAGCGACCTGGTGGAAGTCAATTTCAAAAATCAGGGCGTGCTGGTGGGCGAGGCGCACTTGACGGGCAAACTTGATAAGATGGTATTTAAAAGCGCGAATGAAATAGTGGTACACGATTTCAAAACAGGAAACCCCGCCGACGAATGGGAGGGCGAGGGCGTGTACGAAAAAATAAAACTGCACAATTACAAGCGGCAGCTGGTATTTTACAAACTGCTTGTGGAATACTCGCGCGATTTTTCGGAGAGATACGCCGTCCATAGAGGCGTGCTGGAATTTTTGGAACCCTATCATGGGAAAATCATCGACCTGCCGCTTGAGATAAGCGGCGAGGACGTGAAACGAACGACCGCGCTTATCGGGGTCGTCTACAAAAAGATCCTGTCGCTTGATTTCCACGATATCTCAAAATACTCCAAGGACCTCGCCGGCACGCTTGAGTTCGAAGAAGATTTGTTGAAATAAAACGCGAGCCCCTTTTGTTAAGGGGCTCGTTATTCAGAAAAGGGATCTTTTTCTGAACGGGGGGAGAACCGTGCGGACTATATTGTGCAAAGTGTCGTATAGAATCCGGACGGTGACGTTATCCAAACTCACTTCCCATTCGGTAATCCGCCTGCTGCGCCGGCGGATAAAATTTCCATCGCCGCGCTGGATCTTCCGCGAAAAATTCTTTATTTGTTCTTTTGTGAATGTGAGACCATACCGAAGGATCCCTCTTTTTGCGATATGCCGCATGACTCTTCTTGCCCCGAAAGTTCTATTTCTCCGCATGCTCACACCTCCTCTCCAATTCTCTAATGTAATGACTGATCCATATTACCATGTGCGCATTCATAAATCAATGGACATAATATTTATTTTTCACTCTGTATCTTGTTCAGGATTTTCTTGACCTCTTCCAAGCTGTCCGAATCGTGAATAGAAATGGCAATGGCTTTTTTGTTCAATTTTTTCAAAATGGCGATCTTTCTTTTCAATTCTTTCGGTGCCACCATATCGCTTTTGGTAAAAAATACGTATTCGGACTTCTCTCCCAATTCCTTGCTATACGTTTCCAGCTCTTTTCTGATGATGCGCCAGTCGCGCGCGCAATCTTCCGATTCCGCAGACACAAGATGAAAGATGATTTTCGTCCGCTCAATGTGCTTGAGGAATTTTATCCCAAGGCCCTTGCCGCCCGACGCTCCTTCAATGAGTCCAGGAATATCGGCTAAAATCAATTCAAAATACGCGCCCAGAGACGGCTCAAGCGTCGTAAAAGGATAATTGGCGACTTTACTCTGCGCGCCGGTCAGCTCATTGAGCAAACTGGATTTCCCCGCGTTGGGCAAGCCGACAAGACCGACATCGGCGATGAGTTTTAACTCAAGCCGCAGAACGTATTCTTCCCCAGGTGTGCCCCTCTGAAACTGCATCGGAGTGGTGTTTCTCGGCGATCTGAATTTAAAATTCCCTTTGCCGCCAAACCCCCCGCTCGCCGCCAAGATACGCTCTTTCGTTTTTACTATTTCTTTTTGCTCGCCTGTATCTGTGTTGCGTATGACAGTCCCCACCGGAATTTTCAAAATAAGGTCCGGCACATCCGCGCCGTCCATGAACTGACCCCTCCCATCCGCGCCGTTTTTTGTGAGAAACTCTTTTTTATGTTTGAACTGCGAAAGAGCGCTGAGATCGGAAACCCCTTCAAAATAAATATCGCCGCCTTTGCCGCCATCACCGCCGCACGGACCTAAGCTCATTTTATTCTTGTTGAACGCGGCTTTTCCCGCCCCTCCGTCCCCCGCCTTTATCCTGATGGTGATATCGTCGATAAGCATAGTTGTTGTTTAACGGCAGGCACATATGCACCAAATCGCTTGTATGGCGCGTAACATACAGTATAATGATATCGTCTACATAAGCAAGCAACCTATGAGAAAATTTTTCCTGTCATCTTCTGTCATCGCGCTTTTTGCCTTGTACGTGTTATTTCCGCGTCCGCGGGCCGAAGATACGCACGCCATCATACCTTCTCTTGCAAATGAAAATAAAAAACAAAGCCGCCCTGTCGCCGGCATACCGGCGACAATAACGCCCCCGAACATTCTTGCGCCGACCCAGGTTCCCGTGCAGGCGCCAAAACCAAAACCGGCACCGACTCCTGCGCGTGTGATAGCAAAAAATAAACCGCTTTTTAAAGACGGGGAATATGTCGGCAATGTCGCCGACGCCTATTACGGATACATACAAGTGAAAGCCGTCATTGAAAACGGGAAAATCACCGATGTGCAGTTTCTGGAATATCCCAACGACAGAAGGACCTCCATCGCGATCAATACCGAGGCGATGCCGCTTCTGAAAATGGAAGCGATCCGCGCGCAAAACGCGCAGGTAAATATTATTTCTGGAGCGACCGACAGCAGTATTGCCTTCAGAGAATCATTGGCATATGCGCTGACACAAGCAAAAAACCAAACATGACTGAAACAAGAACGCTTATGGGAATGACGATAACCGTAGAGATTGCGGACACCTCCGCAAGTAAAGACATCTTGGACGAGGTGTTTGCTTTTTTTGAATATGTGGACGCAACATTCAGCACCTATAAAGACACAAGCGAGATAACGCGCATAAATAAAAAAGAGTTGCGGCCGGCCGATTACGGCGAAGACATGAAAACGGTCCTTGCATTGTCCGAACAGACAAAAAAAGAAACAAACGGATATTTTGACATCATCGCCCCAGACGGCACCTACGACCCTTCCGGCCTGGTGAAAGGATGGGCGATATATCGCGCGGCGCAGTTGCTCGAACAACGCGGCATGAAACATTTTTATGTGAATGCGGGAGGAGACATCCAGACCCGCGGGAAAAACAATGCGGGAGAAAAATGGAGCGTGGGCATTAAAAATCCGTTCAATACAAAAGAAATAGTAAAAACGGTCTTTCTGCAAAACGAGGGGGTAGCGACATCGGGAACTTACCTGCGCGGACAGCATATTTGGAATCCGAAAAAAAGGAGCGAGGCGCTTACGGAAATCGTGAGCATCACCGTCATCGGGCCGAATGTATATGAAGCCGACCGGTTTGCAACCGCTGCGTTCGCGATGGGCAAAGACGGCATCGGCTTCATCGAAAAATTAAGCGGCTTTGAAGGATATCAAATTGATAAAAACGGCATGGCCACGATGACAAGCGGCTTTGAAGAATACACCAACGCACATGCTTAATATGGCAGACAATTTCCTGAATCAGATAACGATGTATCGGCTGGTCCTGTATTATTTGGCGTTTCTTTTAATCGTCGCCATAGCGCTTGGCACGGTGGGATGGTTGCCGTATCATCCTATTTCTCTTGCCGGTTCAGCGCTCATCCTGCTTGCCGCATGCTGGATCACCAATATGATCTTTGCACATGTATTTGAAGCGCAAACGAACGTGGAATCGGCATACATCACCGCGCTCATTTTGGCGCTCATCATCACGCCGCCGCTGTTCACCAATTTTTCGGGAAGCATTCCGTTTCTCATATGGGTATCGGTATGGGCGATGGCGTCAAAATACATGTTCGCGATAGGCAAAAAACACATCTTCAACCCCGCCGCATTCGCAGTGGCGCTGACCGCCGCTTCCATCGACCAGTCCGCAAGCTGGTGGATCGGCACTCTTTCCATGATGCCTTTTGTCATCATAGGCGGACTGCTTGTGGTGAAAAAAATATTGCGAAGCGGTCTTGTGTTCGGATTTTTAACCGGCGCGATGGTTTCCATTTTGGGATTTGCAATGCTACGAGGATCGAATCTGTTAGCAATCGCCGGAAAATCGCTTTTTGAATCTCCCCTGCTATTTTTTGCTTTCATCATGATCACCGAACCGCTCACCACGCCGCCGACAAAAAAGCTCCAAGTCCTTTACGGCACCCTGGTGGGACTGCTCTTTGCTCCCGCAGTACATGTCGGATCGCTTTATTTTACCCCTGAACTTGCATTGCTTGCGGGAAATATTTTTTCATATGCGGTAAGTCCGAAAAGAAAGCATGTATTGCGACTCAAAGAAAAAATAAATACCGCGACAGATACATGGGATTTTATATTTCACCCCGATAAAAAAGTGGCATTCCGTCCCGGACAGTATATGGAATGGACGCTCGGGCACGCCCGCCCCGACAACAGGGGTAACCGGCGGTACTTCACCGTCGCGTCTTCTCCCACGGAAAAAGAAGTGCGGCTTGGAATCAAGTTTTACCCTCACTCAAGCAGTTTCAAAAAATCGCTGATGGCTCTGGACCCCGGCGACACCATATCCGCCTCTCAGCTTGCGGGTGACTTCGTCCTGCCCACAGACAAAACGAAAAAACTGGTTTTTATCGCAGGGGGGATCGGCGTCACACCCTTTCGGAGCATAGTGAAATATCTTCTGGACGCCAATGAAAAAAGACAGATAACCGTACTGTATTCAAATAAAACACCCGCAGACATCGCGTATAAAGACGTGTTTGACGAGGCAGAAAAACAGCTTGCGATAAAAACGGTCTATGCAATCACCGATGGCGGAACGGTTCCACCTTCATGGCGGGCGCGATTGGGTTTTATCACGCCACGCATGATAGCCGAAGAAGTCCCCGACTACAAAGAAAGATTCTTCTATATATCCGGTCCCCACGCAATGGTGGTTGCGTTCAAAAAAACGTTACGAAACATGGGAATTCCCCGAAAACGGATCAAAACGGATTTCTTCCCCGGATTCGTTTAAACCCCATTCTCATTTTTATATTCCGAATTTTTGAACACGGGCGCCAAAGAGATTCTTTTACGTATGTTACCTTCCTATCAAGGGGCGTATCGGCGGAGGTGTTGATGACATTGTGCGTACTGCCCGCCGGCACAATGACGGCATCGCCATCTCCGATCACATGATCCGTGCCGTCGACAATCACCTTACCCTCTCCTGACTCAAAACGGAAGAATTGATCCACCGTATGCGCTTCTGTGCCGATCTCTTCCCCGGGCTTTAAGCGCATGGCAACCAGCTGGCTATGCCGTGCCGTATACAATACCCGCCGATAATCCGTATTTTTTCTCGTCTCATCTTCGATGTGTCCGAAATATCCTTTCATATGATTAAAGCGGATTTAATGATATTATTTTTGTGGTCTTTCTTTTTGTTATATTAGCATTTATTGCATGAAACAGGAAACTAAAAACACGCCTCCGCAGAACATATGGGACCTGGCGGTCATCGGCGGAGGGCCGGCTGGCATGATGGCGGCCTCGCGCGCGGCCGAGTGTGGCGCGAAAGTCGTTTTGCTCGAAAAAAACGATACGCTCGGCAAAAAGCTTCTCATCACCGGCGGAGGCAGGTGCAACGTCACCAACGCGGAATTCGACACGCGAAAATTTCTCTCAAAATTCAAGGGAAACGATAAATTCCTCTTCTCGGCGTTTTCGCAACGGGGCGTCAAAGAAACGCTGGATTTTTTCCACGCGCACGATATGCCCACCAAAGTGGAAGCGGAAAACCGCGTATTCCCCAAAAGCAACAGCGCCAAATCGGTGTGGGACGTGCTCGCGCGCTCCATGAAAGACAACGGCGTAACACTCCTTTCGCGTTCCCCTGTCGCTGGATTTGTTAAAAAAGGAAACGAGATACTGGCCGTGCGTTGTGCGGATGGAAAAGAAATAAAAGCCAAAGCGTTCGTGCTGGCAACCGGCGGCATGTCGCGCCCCGAAACCGGCTCCACGGGCGACGGATTCGTGTGGCTGAAAAAATCGGGCATACCGTCATTGCGTCGGACCCGGCTTTGGTGCCTGTTGCGGTCAAAGACGCCTGGGTCAAAAAACTCCAGGGCGTCAGCGTGCCCCGCGTCAAAATAACCCTGTTTCAAAACGGTCAAAAGCAAGACGTAAGTGAAGGCAACCCGCGAGCCCGGAGAGCGGAGCAGTCGTCGTATGACGACAAAATATTGTCCTTGTCCCAATTTCCTGTCCCGATTTCCGCGCCAAACCTTGGCCGGGCGGACTCTCAATTCGTATGAGCCGAAAGGGTCTTGAAAAGCCGTAGTCGTTCAATGCAACCGATCTGAAATCAGTATACCAAAACCTCCTTTATTAAAAAATGAATTTTTGCTAAAGTAAGGTCATGGAAAAGTATCCGTTACACCTCAAAAATCCCGAATTGCAAACATCACCTGAAGTGCAACGGGCCGTTGAGCGTGAGGAGCAGAAAACGGGGGAAAAGGTGCCCAATGACCCGGCCGAGCGCATTGAGGCCTATCTTAAACGACTCGAAAAGTTGGTTCTTGATCCAAAAAAAGAACAAGAGAGCAAAGCCATGCGAGATGTTGAACATACAGAGCGTCCGCGAGCACTGTCGCTTTTACGCGAGATGATTTTAAACGAATATGTGCGCCCAAATAAAGAACAGATGGCACAAGGCGCAGCTCGGGTTGAACAACGTGCCGCTCGACAAATGGGTATTCAGGCCGAATACAACGACGAAACGCTTGAACATCGAGGCGAGATAGCCGTCGGCGATCTTGAAAGCTCGCTCGATGAATGGATAAAGTATCTTTCTGACCCAAACGAGCCATACCCGACATGGTTCCGTTATTACGCCTTTAGGAACATTCTTAACCTTGGAGAATACGACAAAGACAAACAGGAATTTCCGAAGCGTTCAAAAGGCACCTTCAAACTCTTTCCGGATATTGACCGCGGGGCGTTAGCTTATGTGGAGGAGATAATGACTGCCACACAGGACGATACAGTCTTGGCGCGAGTGCGTGAATCTCAAAAAGAATTTGGTACACCTGAAGCTGACATGTGGACACCTCAAAAAGCACAGAATTTTGTAAAAATGTCTTTTGCAAAGCAATATGCGAAAGGTATCGAAGCACAGGGAACGATTACGCCGGAACTTCGCGCAGAAACACAAGGTGAGTGGGTGCATTTTCACCAAAACGACAACCCAAAAATCCTCTGGAAATCACTTCAAAATAAAGGAACAGCATGGTGCACAAGGGGATATCCAACCGCAGAAACACAGCTCAAGGGCGGAGACTTTTATGTATATTACACACTAGATGCTACGGGAAAGCCAACAATTCCTCGTATTGCTATCCGTATGGAGGGTCAAAATAAAATCGCCGAGGATCCTCGGGGTGTATTTGACTCTCAACAGAATCTTGAACCAAACATGGTAGATATTTTAGACGAGAAACTCAAAGAATTCGGAGGAGAGGCGGACGCATACCGCAAGAAAAGCGAGGACATGCGAATGCTCACCGCTCTTGAGAAAAAGCGTGAGAACGAGGAAGCGTTCACCAAGGATGATCTTATTTTGCTGTATGAAATCAATGGAACTATCGAAGGATTCGGATATCAGAAAGACCCTCGCATCGCGGAACTCCGACAAGGCAGAAATGCCGAGGAGGATATGCTCGTCATATTTGAATGCGCGAGAGACGAGATCGCTCACGTGCCGAGCCAAATACAGTCAAACACCAAAGCGTATGTCGGCCAACTCGAGCCGGGCATATTCCGGAGACTGCCGGAAAATCTTGAGCACGTTTATACCTCGTTTCCCGATAAGAAAATTCGCAGAGAAAATGTTGAGATAGGAGGCAAGTCGGCCGAGCAGTTGATATCTGAAATGCAAGCGGCTGGCATCAACATTTCCGACTACGCAAAATCAATGCTCAAAAATAGGGAGTTCGTGCCGGGAAAAAATCCGGAGGAAGCGACACTCATCAGACTTACCGTAGCCGATCTCGGATTCAAGAGCAGCGCCACGACTGACCAAATTTATGAACGCGCTCAAATTCTCGGACTGGAACTGTGTCCTGCCGATACTGGTCCAAACTATCGTTTGAGGTATCGAAACCAACCCTTAAATGAATGGATTTATATGAGCATGAAGCAAATCGCCGGCTCTGACGGCGGCCCGAGCGTCTTCGAGCTGGTTCGCAACGACGGCGGTTTGTGGCTGGACGGCCATTGGGCGGGACCCGACGGCGAGTGGGGTCCGGGCCGCGAGTTCGTGTTCCGTCTCCGCAAGTCTGAATCTTAAATCTTTTGTCTCTTTATAATTATAGAGAATCGTTGTATCGATGGCTTTTCTATCTTTCGGAGAGAGAATAACGATAGGACACACTTCGATGACGTCGCCCTTTTTGAACGGTTGCGCCGCAAAAACTCCGCGCCCTTTTTGAGAAACTTTTTGAATGAGGAGCTTGGATTGCGGCATTTGTATTTGAAGCTTTACTGTAAAGAATTTACTTGACTAGGACTCCTTGGTCTGGTAGTATGTCACTATCACCAACGGAAAAGATCACCCCTTAAGGTTTTGTCCTTACGGGGCCTTTTCTTTTTTATGAAAATCTTTTTGCATGGCTCTATCTTAACACTATTCACTTTTTTATACATTATTTCTCCAGATCAAGCACTTCGTCAATGCGGATTTTTTTCACAAATTCGGGAACGTGGCTGACCAGAATCATCGCGCCCTGATACGCGTTCAGCGCGTCGGCGATGAGCGGAATATGGCGAAAATTGATATGGTTGGTCGGCTCGTCCAAGATAAGAAGCCCCGGCTTTTGCAAAACGAGCCGCGTGAAGGCGACCAATCCCTTTTGCCCTTCCGAGAGCGCCCCGATTTTCGTGCCCATACTCTCCGCGCCGATAAGAAACCCCGCGGCCGTGGACCGCAGGTTGTGTTCATTTTGCTTATCCATCGCAGAAAAAAGAGAATCATACACCGTATCGTCAAAATTAAGCGTTGAGAAATCCTGGCGGTAATATCCAATGCGCACGCCTTCGGCTATCGTAGCCCCACTTGCGTGTCCCGAAGCCAGTGCTTCCAAAAGCGTGCTTTTGCCTATGCCGTTGGGACCGGAAAGCAGAAGATGCGTATTTTTCTTCAGCGAAATCTTCGCCGCGTGCGTTACCGATTTATAGTTTTTCAGCGTGGTATAGGAAGTAATGCGCACGATTTCTCCCGTCAAATCCTCCTGAACGGGTATCGTGAAAGGGCGGATGGTTTTGTCTTCTTTTCGCACGTCGACTTTCGCCGCTTCAAGCTCCTCGGCTTTGTCGCGCATGCGCTTTGCCACCATCCGCATCTTTCCGCCTTTGTGCGCGAAAAAATTCGCCTTGTCTTTGTTTTCCTGTATCTCTTTTGCGAGCTGTGCGTTCTTGCTGTTTTCTTTTTCTATGCGCAACGTTATGTCTTTCACCACATCAAAATAATTCCCCGCGTATTGCTCTATCTTTTTAGTGAACACGTCAAGATACAGCACGCCGTCGGTGAATGCATTCAGAAAACCCGCGTCATGGGAAATGACAATGACCGTCTTTTCGTATTTCTTGAGAAAATCAGTCAGATGCGCGATCCCCGCCTTGTCCAGATTATTCGTCGGCTCGTCAAGAAGTAAAATATCCGGATTTTGGATAAGCGCGGACGCGAGTAAAAGCCGCGCCTGCTGGCCGCCCGAAAACGACTTGATGACTTTATCGTACGGCGCCGAGAGATGCACCACTTCCAACACCGCCTCTATCCTCGGGTCTATGTCATACACTTTCGCCGCAAAGCATTTCTCAAAAAATGCTCTCACTGTCAGATGCATTTGATCGCGCGGGATCGCCTGGCGCGCCGTCGCAACGGAAAAATCGTCATCAATACTCGCCTTGCCCGAGTCGGGATGAATCGCTTTCGTGATTAAGGAAAATAGCGTGCTTTTCCCAGCGCCGTTTTGCCCCATGAGCGCGATCTTCATCCCGCCGCGCACCGAAAAACTCACCTCATGCAAAATGGGCTTGGTGTGTCCGTATTCAAAAGACACTTCATCAAATCGTATGACGATTTCGTCGCGCGACATCTCCACACAGTACCTTATCTCATCAAAAATGGGAAGTGGTCCGCTTGCCGTCATACGACGACTGCTCCGCTCTCTGCGTTCGCGGGTTGCGCACACGCAAACGGCGGTTTCACTTTCTCAAAGAAAAGCGTCGCGAGGCCGAAGCGGGCAGGGTGCTCCCGCGCTCCCTTCGGTCCGTCAACCCGCTCGGGCGTTCCAGCGACACCCTCGCTTTTCTCCGCTGACGGCGAGGTTTTGGCAGGCGGATTATACCAAAACCACCCAGCTCGCCTGCTTAAGAAGATTTCCTGACCGAAGGGAGCGCGGGAGCGAGCGGAGGCCGACGCCGAGCATTGATTTTCTCGCTGGGAAAATCAATGCGTCTTTTCGTGGGAAAGTGAAACCGCCGTTTGCGTTTATCTAAAACATCTTCTTACCTGCTCGCGCCAAACTGAGTTTTTTCTCCCTGCGCCAGCTCTTGATTTCGGCTTCCCGCCGCCGCGCCGCCGAGAATGTTTTCGCCGTTTCCGAATAGACAAGCTTCACCGGACGTCTGATTTTCGTGTAATGCGCCCCCGCCTTCGCGCTATTGTGCTGTGCAATTCTCTTTGCCAGATCGTTCGTGGAGCCGACATACAAAGTCCCGTCGGCGCATTTGAGCATATAGACGAAGTGGGTCATTGCTAATTGCCGCTCACGCGAATATGTAATCCAGAGTCCGTCTTTCCAGGTCGCCGCCGATGACTTTTATCTTTACCTGGTCGCCGACGGAATACTTTTTCTTGCTTTTGGTCCCCCTAAGTGAATAGGTCTCTTTATTGAACGCGTAAAAATCGTCTTTCATGTCTCTGAACTTTATCATACCGTTTGCCTTGGTGTGCGATTCTTCCACGTACACCCCCCATGTGGTGATTCCGGAAATGACTCCCTCATACACGTTCCCCGCCCTCTCCATCATATATTCCACCTGCTTGTACGCAACGGAAGACCGCTCGGCGTCAACCGCGTCAACTTCCCTTTGAGACAGCGCGACCGCGGTGGCATGATAGCGCGCGATTTCATCCGGGCTCAGAACTCCTCCCTTGAGATGCTTCTCTAAAATGCGATGCACCAGCAAATCGGCATATCGCCTGATAGGAGAGGTGAAATGCGTGTAATGCTCCAGCGCGAGCCCGTAATGGCCGATGTTTTTCGTGGAATAGACCGCCTTGGCCATGGACCTCATGGCAACGGTTTTGACGAGCGACTCCTCCGGCGTGCCTTCAATTTTCTTGAAAAGCTCGTTCAGTTCCTTTGACGAGATATGCTCCCCCTTGGCCCCTATTTCATGCCCGAGCATCCTTAAGAAAAAGAAAAGCTCGTCCACCGATTTTTTCTTCGGGACGCCGTGTACACGATACACCGAAGCCCCTTTTTTTATTTTTTTGATTTCTTCGCTCAGATACGAAGCCACTTCCCTGTTGGCCGAGATCATGAACTCTTCCACGAGCTTGTGCGCGTCCAGTATCGGCTTCTCGGCGATGCTCACCGGCTTGCCTTTGGCGTCAAGCTTGAATTTCACTTCTTCCTTTCCGAAATCAAGCGCGCCCCCTTTCATCCGTTTGCCCCGCAAGAGCTTCGCCAGCGCGTTGAGACGATGCAGTTCGTCATAATACTCGCCTTTTTTCTCATCCAGCACTTTTTGCGCTTCCTCGTATGTGAATCTTTTGTTTGAATTAATGATCGTCCTGCCCAGCCACACTTTTTTTATGTGCCCGTCGGCGCCTATGGTCAGCACTGCCCCGAAAGTCAATTTGTCCTCATGGGGATTCAAACTGCAAATGTCGTTGGACAATATCTCCGGCAGCATCGGAATGGTCCTGTCCACGAGATAAATGGACACGCCGCGATAGCGCGCTTCCTCGTCAAGTTGCGTGCCCTCCTTCACATAATGCGACACGTCGGCGATGTGTATTCCGATCTCAAACACTCCGTCGGAGACCGTTTGAAACGAAAGAGCGTCGTCAAAATCCTTGGCGTCTTCTGGATCTATGGTAAACGTAGTAATGTTCCTGAAATCCCTTCGCTCGGCGATGTCTTTGTGCGGTATCGGCTTTGACCTTTTCTCCAACAGCTGGGCTTCCTTTTCAACTTTAGGCGGAAACCCGACCTGAAACCCTTTTTCAAGCACGATGGATTCCATTTCCACGTTGTTGTCTCCCTTTTTGCCCAGCACTTTCAAGATGGTCCCTTCCGGATTTTTCTTCGGATCATCCCATTTTTTTATCTGCACGAGCACCTTGGAATTGTGCTGGACCCTTCCGGATTCGTTCGGAGAAATGAAGATGTCCATGTACATCTTCTTGTCGTCGGCAATGACGAAAGAAAACGTCTTTCCTTTCTTTTTATCCACTACCCCCACAAACTCCGTCTTGGCGCGCTTGAGAATCTTGACCACTTCACCGCTCACTCTTCCCTTTTCCGTCTGGGGAAACAGCGAAATCTCCACCTCGTCGCCGTGCAAAGCCGTGTTTAAAAATTGCGGTTCTATCTGAATATCTTCGTCAAGCCCGGCGACCGCAACATACCCTGCGCCCATCGCGGTGATGGTGATGATACCTTTCATGGATGATTTCGTATCTTCTTTTTTCATATGCCGTATTTCATAGTATCACATAACGCCTCGCGTTAAAAAACGCGATTCTTAAATCCGGGAACAAAACTCCACGACCCGATTCAGGCGGTGAAATATAACGCCAGCAACGCAAAAATGGTGATAGTGAGAAAAATTCCCAAAGTGTGGGCAAGCAGAGAAACAGCTTCTTTCTTTTTGCCGTCCATATACCATAGCACCGGCCGGCCGAATAGTAACGAACCGACAAGCGCCACAGAAAATACAAGAAGCGAAAGCATCACGATGGGAACAAGCACCGTGTCGGCGTTGTGTGACCCGAACGCTTTTGGCCCATAAAACAAAAACGAAGCTATCGCGACGATATACAGAGCCGTCAACAATGCATTTAGAAAAGCGGTTTTGATAATGGTGTTTTTCATATTTTTTGCGCCTCCCACGCTCTTGCGGCGGGGGCATGCAGTATAACCGATTGCGCGGCGACAAATGTGTCGATCATAACCTTACTTTACTCTCCCGACGAATCTCGAGCAAGCATTGATTTTGCAAAATCAATCAAATGCGTACCTACCAAAACCGCGTCAGCCCCTTCTTTTATATCATTGATTGTTCGGATATGACTGGCTTGGCAGAGCCATCCCTTAAAAACCTTTCGGGCGTCATCAAACGTTTCTTTCTTCGGGCTTCCGTCTTTCACATCCCTCGCGTTCCACACAACCCGCACATCTTCCGGAATCATCTTTAACTCTTCCAAAGTAATCGCTTCAATCATGCACTTTTCTTTATGTATCGCGGGGATTCTGCCTACAACCAAAACCCAATCAGCGCCGATACCGATTGCTTTTTCTACATCAGCGTCGCTTTCATGCATCCCTTTCGCCAAGACGGGCTTATGAGTGAGTGCGCGCGCCTTTTGAAGCAACTCGAACGAGCCGCCCCATCGCGGGTCGGTATGGATGGAAATGATGTCTCCTATTTCATTGGCAACTTGAAAAAGTTCCTCCCAGCTTTTATCCGATTTGAAACCTAACGGAGATTGCGTTTTCACTTCCGCGATTATCTGAGCTTTTTTATACATGACTTAACTTGTTGCCGGTCTCAAGCTTAACCCGGTGATCAATGCGTTGGCAAATACCAGATACACAGGATACAGGGCGTTGCTGATGTCAAAAGAAGCGACCGCAAATACGTTCAGTATCGCAATAAGAAACGAGGATGCCCAGGCAACGGTTGATTCTGTCCCCGGGTGCAAATATAATTTCTTTGCGATTGCGAGCGTTCCTAGCCCATCAACAGTTACATTTAGTACAAGTGCATATAATGGATTGCTCGTATAAATCCAAAGTATCAGACCAAAAAAAGAGATGAACATACAGCCATAATCAAATCGGGAAAAGGCGAAATATCCGGTTTTGAAAGAGACCCCGATCACTAAAGATTGCCCTATCACATACGCCACCGCAAGCCATACTGCCTGCCACGCGCCCAACGCGATACTGCTTGCGACTATCATCACCATCGCGATGGTATATAAAACCCATCCCGCGAGGTTCGGCTTTGTAATCCCCCTTCTCATTGAAGCTATGAGAAGGATAAAGGGCAAAAACCCAAGCAACCCAGCTGCGTACCCGATGTAGATTTGGATATTGTCCATCTTAAAAAGTATGGCGCTTGGGAAAATTTACTCCCCGTAAAAAATCTTTACCAGCTTCGGTAAATCGCCCTTTGTTTTCTCCCCGTTGGCGATCCTATCAAAAAGCGCTTTTGGCGTCAGCCAAAAATATTCTACAAAATCGCTTTTATTGTAATCCGAGGCCTCATCCATTTTTATCTCGTACACATTCATATATGCCGATACGCCGTCTTTCTGCGGAGTCAAATGACCGAGTAAGCGAACATCTGCTTTATCAGTATCAATATTCAATTCCTCCTCCGTTTCGCGCTTCAGCGCATCTTCATAGGTTTCGCCGCTTTCTACATGGCCACCCATACTCATATCCAAGCATAAAGGAAAAATCCTTTTACCGGCAGAGCGACGCGGAATCCACATTTCTCCTTTTGAGTTTACCGCAAAAGCGTTTACCACTCTAAAATTAGAAAGGTGTTCCGCATAAACTTCTGAGCGTTTTTTCTTGCCAACGACAGTATCGTTTTCATCAACGATGTCTAAAAATTCATCAGGCGCGTGGTTTTGCGTCATAAAGTTCATCGGATGAACCCACCATAGAGATTTCAGAAGTCGGACTTCCGAAAATCTAAGGAATATCTCTATTTTCCCTTTCCAATTTCTTCACCAAGAGCAACGCCAACCCAAAAATAGCCAAAGATCAAAACAACCATTTCCCAAGATATACTCCTATTTCCTAAAAATGGGAGAAGAAAAACCGGTAAGCTAATAATTATTGGAATAATATATTTCATGGTCTTATAGGGAAAATGAAAAAGGGGACAGGGACAATGCTTTCTAATCAATGTGGTCCCTCATTAAAATGTTCGTCGAAAATGTGCTCGTTTCGACGCGATTTTTACGCTTAAAAATCGGCTGCCGGGCCAGGGATCGAACCTGGACTACCCTGCTTCAAAGGCAGGTGTGTTACCAATTACACCACCCGGCAATTTTGACAAATACCAATAACCCAACCTGCAATTTCTCTCTGCAAAACCGAACTTGCTTTAACTTTAATCCTCAACACGCCGTAATATCCATCACCGATGTTTTTCCTCTTTGTGTTTCCCTTGTCTTTTTTAAAATAGATCCGTTGGAAACAATCTTTGGGAAGAAGAAATTTTTCCAACCTGTTTCTTGGCTCTCGTGTGTATCTGTTTTGTTAAAATAATCCTGTTCTGCCGTCGGACCGCAGCCCCCTTCAAGGCCGAATTGATCTTCTTTTGAGTGAGTCTTTGTTTCTGTTTCTTTGAAAGCCCAACGCTTTGCAACCACAACGATAAAGTTGACTTGGCAACTGGAACTTGCTTCAAAATTTCAGTATACGAAAACCCCCGCTGTCGTAAAGATATCGCCAATTCTTTTTCCTTCTCTTTCTTGATCATGAACAACGATAATATGTATAGATATTATATAACCGTTGTTCAAATAAATCAATGCTGTTCAGTGTATAGCTTGAACAACGCAAGCTCAAGAGGGAGAAACGCGATGGGGGTTTTGCGCATCATGTCCTGGGCTTCTATAAACGCAGAAAGCATGCGCGTGAGCTCACTCGCCGCAAACCGCTTCACGTGCGACATGATAGCCCTAAATTGGTCGTCGGTCAATTCGGGCACGACCGCGTCGCGAAGCGAGGCGTCCACCGAAAGCAAAAGGGCTTTACGCAGATGTTGCGTGAGCGATTTTAAAAATTCCTCCGCGCTCACGCCTTTTTCTTCAAGCGCCCGCAGAAAAACGATTGCGCCTTTCACATCCTTTTTTTCCAGAATATCCGTAAAAACGGAAACCTGCGAGAAGCCGACAATGCCTAAAATTTCCTCCACCGTCTCCGCCGTCACCTGCCCCGCCGCGTGCGAAAGCACCTGCGAGAGCATGGATTCGGCGTCGCGCAGACCGCCTTCGGCCGCGTAGGCGATCATGCCCAGCGCGTCGTCGTCCGCCTGCATTTTTTCCGCCTTCAAAATCTTTTTGAGCTTGCCTGCGATCTGCGCCACAGTGAATTTTTTGAAATCAAAACGCTGGACGCGCGAAAGGATCGTCGCGGGCATTTTGTCGGCCGCGGTCGTGGCGAAGATGAATATCGCGTGTTCGGGCGGCTCTTCAAGGGTTTTGAGCAGGGCGTTGAACGCTTCTTTGGTGAGCTGATGGGCCTCGTCTATGATATACACCTTGTATTTCAGCCGCATCGGGGAACTGCGCACGCCTTCGCGGAGCTCCCTGATTTCGTCAATGCCGCGGTTTGACGCGGCGTCTATTTCTATGATGTCCAGCGCCTTCCCCGCTTCTATGTCTTTGCATGTGCCGCATTCGCGGCACGGGTCGCCGTCATACGACGACTGCTCCGCTCTCTGCGTTCGCGGGTTGCCCTCATGCGCCACTGCCTTTTCGCAATTGACCGCCTTGGCCAAGATGCGCGCGACGGTTGTTTTCCCCGTTCCTTTGGGGCCTGAAAACAAATACGCGTGCGCGACGGCTCCCCGCGCGATCGCGTGGCGAAGCGTCTGGACAATATGCTCCTGCCCGACTATCTCGTCGAACCCGCCGGGACGATATTTGCGATACAATACATGAGAACTCATTTTTTGAACACGAAGAATTTATAGCCGACGAAATTCCACGCCATGCCGGCCATGGCGCCCGCGGCCGCCCCGAGCGTGCCCCACAGCGCTTCTGCGGAACTATCGGGACGAAGCGCGAATACTACCGAAAATACCGCGCCGTTGATAAGCAGGCCGGCAATGCTGACCATAAGAAAATGCGCGTATTCGATCTCCGTCTTTTCCATATCCCGCTCTCCGAACGTCCAGAGCTTATTCCAGAGAAAACTGTGCGAAGTCGCGACCACGAACGAAAGCACTTTAAAAAGCGTCCAGGTCGTGACCGCGAGCCCAAGCACGACAAAGAGATCGCGCGGCTTCACGCCGCCGGAAAATAAGATGATGGCGTGAAACGACGCCACATCCACTATGAAATTTGCCGTCCCCACGATGCCGAACTTCCCTATCTGAAACAGCACAAGGCGCTTGCGCGCAAAAAGCGACGCGACCCAGAGCCCGAGCGGCGCACAAACCGCGAACATAATGAAAAGATAATTCTCCAGCGGCACGCTCTTTTCAATGCGCCACAGCACGAACGGAACAAGCGCCCCGATGAGAAGCCCCAATATGCTGCTGGATATAATATCGACTTTTCGCATAATACCTTAAAAAAATTATTTCGTGACGGCGCGGAACCGCTCCTGGATTTCCAGTTCAACCTGCCGCCTGTCTTTGCCGTATTTAAGCCGCGAGAGCTCTTTTAAAATGCGCGCGACCTCCGCATTGCCTTCTTTGGGCAGAGACACCGCCAGATTGAACGGCTTGACCGTCTGATTGTTCACGAGCAGGCGCGCGTACGCGTTGAGATTGTCCAAATTGATGATGTCGTTCTCCCCGAAGCTCGGCGCGAACTGGCCCGCCAGAAACTTCGCGTCGTCGGCGCCGGTGCGAAACGCAAGCATGGAGCCGACATTGCCGAACACCGCGTTTTTGATGGGTTCTTTCAACTGGGCGATAAACTGGTGCGCCATGGTAAGCGACAAACGGTATTTGCGCGCTTCAGACAGTATAGTCGAAATGGAATCGGTGGCAAAGTTCTGGAATTCGTCTATATACAGATAAAAATCCGTGCGCTGTTCTTCGGAGAGATCCGCGCGCGAGAACGCCGCCATGAGCAGTTTGCCCACCACGATAAGCCCGAGCAAGCTGGAGTTGATCTCGCCGATTTTGCCTTTGGCGAGATTCACCAGCAGGATTTTCTTGCCGTCCATCGCTTCCCGGAAATTGATGGAACTTTTCTGCTGGGCGATGATGGGGCGCACGAATTCGTTGGCGATGAACGTGTTGAACTTGCTCGTGATATACGGCGTGATATTGGCAAGCGCCGCTTCGCCGCCCGCTTTTTCGGCCTCCTTTTCCCAGAAATTTTTCACCACGGGATTCTGGACTTTGGCGAGCTTCATCTTGCGGAACACGGCGTCGGAAAACACGCGCGGCACTTCAAGCAGGGTTGACCCGCTCTCAGGGTCGTCCATCACAAGCAGAAGCGCGTAGCGCACGTACTGTTCGAACATCGGCCCGCCCGTTGATTTTAAATCATACAGCTTGTCAAAAATACCAATCATCTCGTTGATGATGAACGTCTTCTGCTCGGGATGCGCCGGGTCGTACTCAAGCATGTTCAGCCCCATCGGCCGCTCGAGATCGGCGGGGTTGAATACGATGACATCGTCGGCGCGATGCTTGGGTACGCGCGCAAGCACGCTTTCTGCCACGTCGCCGTGCGGGTCTATGAGACACACCCCTTCGCCGTTGTCGATGTCCTGGCCTATCATATTCTGCAATGAAACGGATTTGCCCGTGCCGGTCTGGCCGACGATGTACAGGTGCCGCCGTCTGTCCTCTTTGCTTATGCGTACTTCTTTTTCTTCCCCGCGATACACGTTTTTACCCAATACGAGTCCGGCCGCCGGCATACCCGGG
This sequence comes from Candidatus Azambacteria bacterium, assembly GCA_016200965.1. Classification (GTDB taxonomy): domain Bacteria; phylum Patescibacteriota; class Minisyncoccia; order GWC2-36-17; family WO2-46-25; genus JACQDT01. The sequence goes on from JACQDT010000001.1 coordinate 75,651, forward strand.
GGAAGCGGCGCCACGCGGCTTTTGAGCGATTTGATCTTTTTGGTCTCAAGATACGGCGTCGGGAAATGAAACACGCTCGTGAGCTCTTCGGAGTTTAAGATCATGCGCTGGCTCTGATTGAAATTGCGGAACGCAAAATCATACCACAGGCGCCGAAAGCCCTTTCCCGTCGCCCGCTTGACGAAAAATCCGTTCATGGGCGGATTTTCAAACTGCGAGAACGCGCTTTCAAGGCCGGAAAGGATCGCCGCGGCGCGCGTTTCGGTCAGCGCGGAGGCGATAAGCCGGATGTTCACGTCAAAACCGACACGGGACGCTTTATCGCTCACCGCTTTCACCGTCTGCTCGTCCACGGCGCGCATACGTTCTTTCAACGTATCTTCGTGCATTTTAGCGCCTTCTTTTTTTACCGGCTGCTGATGAAAAAGCTCGAACAGCGTTTCCACGACGCTTTTATTGACATGGCGGTACGCGTCATGGAACGATTTTCCGTTTTTCATCTCCCACACGATTTTTTGCGCCGCGTCCTGCCAACTTTTGTTGGGCTTCACGAGCACCTGCACCGCGCATCCCTCGCCGTGAAACTCAAGCTTAGACATCGCGTTGGTGATGAAATTCAAGGGGTCAACTTCCAGATGCTGATACGTCTTGACCGGCAAAAAGAAACTTTTGGACTGCAGTACGTACGATCCCGCCGCCGCCCCGACGGCGTTGAAGATATTGTAATCGTTCACCCGCTCCACCTTTGCTTCGTTTAAAAACCCTGTGATCTGCTTTTCTGCCGTCTCCGCATATTTGCGGGGAATGGCGAGATAAAAATGAATTTCTTCTCCGATGGCGGGAAGCACGATTTCAAACCCCAGCGCGGACACCCCTTGGAACATGCCGCGAAGCCACCCCGCCTCCACCCGCGCGATGGACGAGTAAAATTGCTCCATCACGCCGATCAACTTCCGTATTTCTTCCGGCGACGCCTCTTTCACTTTGTGCAAAGGAACTGATACTAAAAGCAAAACCATGTTGAGCGCGTAATTGACTTCTTGTTTTCTCTGGAGCTTCGCCAAGAAAACAAATACAAAAACAACGGCCGCCGCCATCACGACCGTAAGAAACAAAAAAAGCTGAAGAGAAACATCCATTATTTCTGCTCGTCCAATTTATGCCGGCGGATAAGCTCGTCGTAGAGCTTATCTACAAGCGCATCATGAAACGCATCCAAAAGGTAGGGGTCATTCTCCTTGCGCGCGGCATTGACCGCTTCCAAAAGCCCGCGCTCAAACGCGATATCCACCAAATGCTGGAGCTTTTCCTGAATTTCCTTTTTTGCGTCTTCCGAAAGCGGTACGTGTGCCATATATAAATGAAATAAGGTTATGAATTATTCTGCGACTCTTTCACCGCATTGTCCGCCGCTATCATCGCGCCGCTTTTGATCTCCGACACGGCGTCCTGCACCTTTCGCGACGCGTCAACCGCCTGCTCGACATCTTCATGCGCGGCATACGGATGGGACATCGCCATCGTATTATAGGCGTCTATATCGGCAAGCGCTTTTGCGCTCTCTCTCTTTATAAGGTCTTTGATTTTCACGATAAGTTGTGCGAGGTCGTCTGTGGCACTCATATATTTTTCAACTTTTCCTTCAAATCCTTTATTTGCCGTTCGTCAATAGTTTTTAAGATCGCGTCTATCCTATCGCGATGCTCGTGTTTTACCCTCGCAAGATCATTCAAAAACCCCTCGTACAATTCCTTCACTTTCGCCGAAGAAGCGGCGATATTTTTTTCCGATTGCGCCGCCGTCTGCGTACTCTGTGAGACCAAGACAGGATTATTTCCCATAACAATCTCATTATAAACCACACTTAACGAGAAAGCAAAAAACATGTTATACTGTAAATAAATGCATATTCCGTATTCCGCAGGATACATCAAAAAGGCCCTTGGGTTCTATGAAACATTTTCATCCACTATCGCGCGCAACGCGGCAGTGTTTCTTTTGGTGGTAATGTTCCTGCTTATGTATGCCGCCTCAAAGCAAGAGTCGGCGGTCATGGATGAACTTGCACACATCCCCGCCGGCTATTCGTATCTGACGCACCAGGACATGCGCATCAATCCGGAACATCCTCCGCTGTTGAAAGACATTGCGGCATTCCCTCTTTTGTTTTTGGGACTCAACTTTCCCGACACCTCGAAAGCATGGGTCAATGAACTCAACAGCCAATGGGATCTGGGCACGCTCTTTTTGTACGGAAGCGGTAATGATCCGGACCGGATCGTCTTTTGGGCACGCATGGGGCCGATGCTTTTGACGGCGCTGTTCGGATTTTTCCTTTTCAAATTCGGCGCGGAGTTTTTCGGAAAGCGGGCGGCGCTTTTGGCGCTTCTGCTGTTTGCGTTTTCCCCCGCCGTTTTGGCGCACGGGAAATACGTCACTACCGACATCGCAGCGGCGTTCGGATTTTTCATCGGCATCGCGTATTTTCTGCGGTACCTAAACAAACCTTCGGGGAAAAATCTCGTTGCCGCCGGAATCGCCTTCGGCGTCGCACAAGCGCTGAAATTCTCTCTCATCCTGCTCATCCCGTTTCTTTTCGGCATCGCGGCGTTGTGGGCCTTCGCGCACTATTTTCATTCATGGCGTACATTCGGCGCGGCGCTTGCGCGGCTCCTCTTTAAAACCGCACTCGTGTTCGCTATCGGCTATATCGCCGTCATCTGGCCGCTGTATCAATTCCATATCTGGAACTACCCCGCCGCGCCGGAAATCAGCGAACAACGACAGGAAATCATCGCGCAAAAAGAAAAATACTGCCCGTACCTGGATATGGACCGCATCACCCCGAGCCAATTCCGCGACACGGTCTGCAACTTAAAAACATTCCGTCCGCATGCGCTCGCCGATGTCGTTGCGTGGGCATCCGACAAGCCCGCACTGCGCCCGTTCGCAGAGTACGCGCTCGGTACTATGATGGTAGGCCAGCGGACGGTGGGCGGCAACACCACCTATTTTCTCGGAAAAGTATCCCGCGTCGCATGGTGGTATTACTTCCCTATAATCTATCTCATCAAGGAACCGCTTGCGCTCCACCTATTGACGTTTATGGCGCTTTTGATCTGTATCGCCGCGCTAAGAAAAAAACGGGATCAAGCCCCTGTTCAGAAACCATTTCTCATCCGCGCGGCTTCATTTGCGCGGGAACACTTCATCCACATCGCCATGCTGTTATTCGTTCTTTTTTACTGGACCGCAAGCATCGCGGCGAATTTGAACATCGGCATACGCCACATCATCCCCGCACTGCCGTTCACATTCCTGCTTGTGTCTTACGCTCTCATGAGTTACCTGCGCGCGCTGCCGGAATTCGCGTTTGCATTTTCCTTCGCGAACATAAAAAAGCTTGCGTCATTTTACAAACGCAAAACCGCGCGCTGGACGGCGCTTGCGATAGTGTTGGCATGGTATATCGGTTCGGTTGCCGCGCAATATCCGTATCTCACCGCCTATTTCAACGAGCTTGCGGGTGGGCCAACGCAGGGATACACATACGTCGCGGATTCCAATCTTGACTGGGGCCAAGATATGAAACGCCTCGCCGAATTCGTCCGGGGAAACAACATAGATACAATCCGCGTGGCCTATTTCGGCGGCGGCTCTCCGGAGTACTACCTGAAAGACAGATATGTTCCGTGGTGGTCGTCGCGCGGACCCGAAAGCGGATGGTTCGCGATATCGGCCACCTTCCTTGACGGCGCCTTCGGCACGCCCATCGGAGATCTCACCCGCTCGGACGCCGACTCTTTCCTCTGGCTACGCGCCAAAACGCCCGTCACCACCATCGGCCACTCAATCTTTGTATATAAATTAGAATAGTACATCCAATGATTCCTCGCTTTCCCCCAAAATCCCGCATATGCGGGATTTTGGGGGATTTGCAATACTTTGTAATACAGGGCTGTGCGACGAAATTATTTTTTCAACTTATAGTACGCCCTGTTCTCCACCCGAAAATCAATGTAGTCCAGTTTCGCGATATTGTCTTTTATCTCTTCGGCAAGGAGATGTTTCAACACCTGCGCCTGTTTCGTCCCGTCCTGTTCCATGGAGAAAAGGATCTTAAATCCCTCCACGCAAAGCGCCTCAACATCGCCGTAGTGATTTAAAAACGAAAACGATTCAACGGTGACTCCCCCGAAATCGCGCGCGTACTCCTTGATACGGAACATAAATGCAACCGCTTCTTTCGTGTACTGCGCGTGCGGGAGCTCGGAGGGCCTAAGCGCATCTTCTTTCACTAAAAGCAAAGAAGCGCCGACGGTGAAAGGCGCCTCTGCAAAAAGCGCGCCGTTTTTGTCAAAATAAAAACACGCATCGCCCGCGTTTTTGCCGCACGCGATCCCCGCCGACTGCCGCTCGACTATTGCCACCGCTATTTCTCGCGAAAAAGGTCTCTTTGAAACACTCACCGTTTCAATGCGGGAAAACTCCTTCTCCAATCGTTGCTCTGCCTCTCTGGTGGAAAATAAAAAGATACTGCGCCGGGCAAGTATCAACAGCGCCGGCTCATCAAGCATATCCGTTACCGTCTTCCGTACGCTCTCCGAAGGAATCGCTTCCGTTCCGGAAACGGATACGTTCTTTACGTTAAAATAGCCGCTGAAAAACGGGACATATAGCAGCGCGGCAAAAAGAACAACCGCGACGGAACAATATAAAAAAAGGCGGATGCGCCGCCTTTTTTGACGCTTCTGATGAAAGTGACGCTGGATGCCGAAGTCCTTGGAACTCATTTCGATGCTCTTTTGATCTCCTTCATTCCCGACATCTGGCTCTGCAACGCGTCCGGAATTTTCACGCTCCCGTCTTTCTGCTGATAATTTTCCAGAATGGCGATGAGCGCGCGACCGATGGCTAACGCCGTGCCGTTCAGCACGTGCGCAAAACCGGTCCCGCGTTCCGAGCCGTATTTAATACCGAGCCGGCGCGCCTGAAAGTCCGTGGTATTTGATACGGAATGCGTCTCGCGATACTGGCCGCTTCCGGGAAGCCACGCTTCAATATCGTACGTCTTTGCCGACGGGCGGGAGAGATCGCCTCCGCAGAGCGCGACGACGCGGTACGGGATGTTCAACGCCTGCATCAATTTCTCCGACACGGAAAGCAGAAACTGATGCTCTTTTTCCGAATCCTCCGGCGCCGTGATGGAAAGCATCTCCACTTTGTCGAATTGATGCACCCGCAAAATTCCTTTCGTATCTTTCCCGTGCGACCCCGCCTCGCGCCGGAAACACGTGGAAAACGCCACATGACGATGCGGCAGGTCCTTCGCGGAAAACGAATGGCCCGCGTGCAACGGGATTACGGACTGCTCCGAAGTTCCCACCAAGAACAAATCGTCTTTTTCAATATAGTACGCTTCTTCGGCGTCTTTGGGCGCGTCCACAAATCCCATTCCCTGCATCATTTTCGCCCCCACCAGCACGGGAGGAATGATTGGCGTGAATCCTTCTTTGACAAGGGCGTCAAACGCAAGCCGGACGAGCGCGAATTCCAACAGCACCGCCTCTTCTTCCAGCGCACCGAAGCGCGTACCCGATGATTTCGCGGCATGCTTCACATCAATAATGCCGAGCCGCTCGCCTATCTCAAGATATTCTTTCGGCTTGAAATCAAATTCTGTTTTTACGCCCACTTCGCGCAACACTATGTTTTCTTCGGCGCTTTTGCCGCGGGGCACATCGGCAAGCGGAAGGTTCGGCATCCGCCGCAGGGCCTCTTCCCGCTCTTTTTCCGTACGCTTCAATTCCTCGCTTTTTGCCTCCGCCTTTTCTTTCAATGCTTTCGCCTCGTCGATTTTTTTCGCCTCCCCGAGCTTTTTTTGCTCCGCGCGCATCTCTTCAGCTTCTTTCGTAAGCGCACGCCACCTTGCATCCAGTTCCAAAAACCGGTCCACCAGTTTCGGATCGCCGTTCTTCGCCGCAATGCCTTTTCTCACTTCTTCGGGCTGTTTTCTGAGCAATGTGATATCCAACATAATCGTATAGTAATAAATGGGAATCTATTTCTTTCCCTTCGGCTTCATCGTGGGAAACAACATCACTTCGCGGACCGAGTGCATGCCGGTAAGCAACACAACCAAGCGTTCCACGCCCACGCCAAGCCCCGCCGAAGGCGGCATGCCGTATTCAAGCGCTTCGGCGAATTCCTCGTCGGCGGGCTGAGCTTCCTCGTCACCTTTTTTAGCAAGCGCCACCTGCGCTTTGAACCGCGCGCGCTGTTGTTCCGGATCGTTGAGCTCCGAATAACCGTTGGCTATTTCCATTCCTCCCGCGATCAACTGAAAACGAGCGGCTTTTGTGGGATCGTTCTGTTTCTGCTTGGCGAGCGGAGAAAGTTCAATCGGATGATGCACTAAAAACGTCGGATAGATGATATGCGGCCGCGCGAGCGTTTTGTACAGCTCATCGGCGATCTTTCCTTTTCCCGCGCCTTTGGGGACCTCCACCTTCAACTCCTTCGCCCTTTTAACCATCTGGGCAACCGTCGCCGCATCATACTCGATCCCCGTGTGCTTTTTCAAAAGCTCGTTGAATCCGACCACGGCGAACGCTCCCTGAAAATCGATCGTCTTCCCTTCCCATTCGACCTGCAAATGCGCCGAGGGATGTGTCTGCGAGATAATGTGACGCATCATGCGCTCCGTGCGCGCCATCATGTCCGTATCGTTTTCGTACGCCGCGTAGCACTCCATCATCGTGAAATCCGGGTTATGCGTCGCATCCATCCCTTCATTGCGAAACTGCCGCCCTATTTCATATACTTTTTCAAAACCGCCCACAAGCAGGCGCTTCAGATACAGCTCCGGCGCCACGCGCAAATACAGGTCCATCCGCATGGCATTGAGCTTTGTTTTAAACGGACGCGCGATGGCGCCCCCCGGAACCGCCTGCAAGATCGGCGTCTCCACCTCCATGAATCCTTCACCCTCCAGAAATTCACGCAGAGTTTTCACAATCAAAGAACGCTTCACGAACACCTCCCGCACTTTTTCGTTCATCAAAAGATCAAGATATCTCTTGCGGAACCGTTCGTCCACGTCGGAAAGCCCATGCCATTTTTCGGGAAGCGGCAAAAGCGCCTTGGAAAGCACGGCGAATTCATGGACCTCCTGCGTCTGCTCGCCTCTGCGGGTGATGAAAAACGAACCGTATGCTTCTATGAAATCGCCGATATCGACAAAGTCAAGAAAAAACTTGTACGCGTCCGGCTTCAGCAGATCCTGCTTGAAATGGAGCTGAAGTTTGCCGGAGCCGTCATGGAGATCCACGAATGCCGCCCCTCCGTGCTCGCGGCGCGCCATCACGCGGCCGGCGACATAATATTTCTTCTGGCCCACCACCAACTCGTCGAATTGCTTCTGCACCGCAAAAATAGCCAAGCGCTTGCTCTGCATCTCCGGATACGGTTCGTGGCCGCTCTTTCTCAGCGCTTTAATCTTCTCCAGCTTTATTTTACGGATGTGCTTGAGATTGGAAGCCATATGATAAAGCTCATTTCAATCCTAACAGAAAATCATTCCATTATAAAGAGGGGGCTTACAAAAGAAAAAGGACGATGTGACAGAACATCAGTCCTAATACTTCTGAGCCACTGCCTTTTAAGACAGCTGTCGGCTTGTCTAAGAAACTCTATTTGTCAAAGCCCACCACACATTTACACCTGGCGCATCGTAATCTTATGATTTTACCACCCGAGCTACCGCAAGACGTATCTGCTACCTCCCCGATACTCTGAGGAAGGTGATCTGTAAAATAACAGATTACTCCAAAAACATTGCCGCTACCAGTATACCTGATAGGATACTGGACCATCGGCTTTTGATAGAGACCCATGAGCCGTGGCGTCGGCCTTGTGGCCTTAGCGAGTCTTTCTTTTTCCTCTGCTGTAAGCTCTTTAGGTTCAGCCATCTGCGCTTCTCCTCTTGGTTGATTGTTCAACTATGAAAAAGCATCCCGCTGTTTTTCAAAATCACAATAAAAATAGCATGCTTCTATCAAGAAGTCAAGGTCTTTGTTTCATAAAGAGTACGGATGCGCTTTGAATTTCATCAAGGATTTTTTATTCATGAGGATAATATATAGTATAAATGGAGTTGCGGCAAACGCGTGGAATGGGTACACTATATAAAATGAAATCTCAAAATAATTCTCGGCGATTTGGAGAGTCGGTTGCGATTATCGTGCTGAACTGGAACAACGAAAATGATTCCATTGAGTGCCTGCGGAGCTTGGAAAAGATAACGTATCCTGATTTCAAAGTGTTTGCGGTCGACAACGGCTCCCGCGAGGACTCGGCGGCAATATTGCGTGATTTTTGCAAAGGAAAGACCGCATTCATGGAGACCGGCAAGAACCTTGGATTCTCAGGCGGCAATAATGTCGCTATGCGCCGGGCGCTCGCAGAGGGATTTGCCTACGTGCTTTTACTCAACAGCGACACCACCGTTGCGTCTGATTTTTTGGATGAAATGATAGCGGTTGCCAGAAGCGACGCGCGGATTGGCGTCGTGGGGCCGAAGATCTATTACTACTTCGATCCCGAAAGGATCTGGTACGGCGGCGGCGTCATGCGCTGGCCTCAAGGAGGTACGCATGTGCAGTTGGGGGAAATTGATGCCAATCCGCGTGAGCGGCAGGCGCGGGAAACGGAGTACGTGACCGGATGCGCTTTTCTTATAAAATCGGAAGTGATACGGAAGGTCGGGGAGATGAACGAAGATTTTTTCTTATATCACGAAGACACCGACTGGAGTTTGCGCGTCAAAAAAGCGGGATACGCGCTTATGTACGCTCCATTAGCGAAGGTGTATCATAAGGTGTCACGCACGACGTCCGCGCTGGGCAGTCCAGCCATCCTTTATTATGATACCCGCAACGCGCTTTTGTTGGCACAGCGTCACGCACCGGTTTTCATGCGCTGGCAGATTTATCTTTTGAGCGGTGCGCGCTATTTCAAACAAATAATAAAATATGTGATTTTGCCTTCGCGGCGGGAGGCATCGCGGATGATCATGCGGGGCATTGAAGATTTTTATCGGGGCCGTTTCGGTCAGCTGAAAGAACCGCAATCATGAAAGAAATAACATTAAGTATCATCATCACTCATCATCAGACGCCCGATTTATTGCGGATGTGCATTGACACGATTGCGAAAGAATTCAGCGGTATCGCGCACGAGGTCATCGTGGCCGACGTCCAGACCCAAAAGAACACGGTTAGCATGCTCGGCGCATATCCGGCAGTCATTTTTTTGGAAGAGAAAACAAACTGCGGATTTTCGAAAGCGGTCAATCGCGGTATCGGGCGCGCAAAAGGGAAATTCATTTTAGTTATCAATGCCGACATCATCGTGGGCGGCGCGAAAGGGGTGGAAGAGATGATGGGGTATTTTGCGGCACATCGCGACGTGGGGATTATGGGCCCGAAACTTTTAAATACCGACGGGTCCGTTCAGCAGTCGTGCTTCCGGGAATACACGCCGCTCACATTGCTTGCGCGGAGAACATCGTTCGGGAAAACGGCATGGGGCAAGCGGGTACTTGAGCGGTTCGCCTATAAAGATATTCAGATACAGGGGCCGCTTGCCGTGGACTGGCTCATGGGGTCAGCTTTTTTGATGGAGCGCGGGCGACTCATCAAAGCGGGAGGGGGATTGGACGACCGGTTTTTCATGTATTTTGAAGATGTGGATTTATGCCGCCGCTTCAGACGCGCCGGCATGAAAGCGGTCTATTATCCGTCCGTCGTGTTTACCCATCACCACATGAGGGCGTCGTGGGCAGGGGGCGGGCTGACTGATATTTTCAGAAATTGGCTCACGCGCGTGCACCTTGCGAGCTATGCGAAATATCTGTGGAAGTGGAACGTGGAAATGCTTTTCAAGCCGCGGGACAAATGAGATGGTATAACCAGGGCTTGCAAAAAAATCTCTTTATGCTACTATTTGAACATTATTTCATTTTGTATGGAAACACAGACATCATCTGCAAATAGGACGGGCATGCTCCAGAAAATGCTTGAAGTAGGAACGCATTTGGGGCATAAGAAATCAAAGGGGCATCCGAAAATGAAGCCCTATCTTTTTGCAACGCGCCAGAATATCCAGATTATCAATGTGGAAAAGACCCTTGAGAAGCTCCAGGAGGCGAAGGCGTTTTTGCGCGAGGTAGCGTCGAAGGGAGGAGTGGTGCTTTTCGCGGCGACGAAAGTTCCCGGAAAATTGCTCATCAAAGACGCGGCGATGGAAGCCGGCATGCCGTTCGTTCAGGATCGCTGGCTCGGCGGGACCTTCACGAACTTTCCCATTCTTTTGAAACGACTGGAGTATTTTATCGGTCAGGAGCATAAAAGGAAGCAGGGAGCATTTGAAAAGTATCCGAAAAAAGAACAGGTATTGCTGGTTCGCGAGATCGAATCGCTGGAAAAGAAGATGGGAGGCCTCAAGCAACTCAAAAAACTTCCCGACGCGCTTATTGTGGTGGATATTGACGAACACATCTCCGCAGTCCGCGAAGCGAAGAAGATGAACGTCGCGACCATCGCCATTTCAGGAACGAATACGGATCCGACAAAGGTTACCTATCCTATTCCCGCCAATAACAGATCGGCGCTTTCGGTGAGTTTGCTTTTGAACGAGCTTGTGTCCGCCATCAATGAAGGCAGGCAGAAAACGGAAATCGCTCTATAGCATATGTCTCTCTTGCTTGAAAAGATACAAAAATTGAGAGAAGAGACCATGGCTCCCATGGGTGACATAAAAAAAGCGCTTGAGGAAGCGAATGGGAACGAGCAGGATGCGCTTCTTATTTTGAAGAAACGGGGCAAGGTGATCGCGGACAAAAAGGCCTCCCGGGAAACGAATACGGGAATCATTTCCTCGTATACCCATCGGGACGGAAGAATCGGTGTATTGCTTGAACTCAGATGCGAAACTGATTTCGTGGCAAAGACCGCTGAGTTTCAGGCGCTTTCCCGCGATTTGGCGATGCATATCGCCGCGATGAAGCCGCTGTACGTGAAGCCGGAGGATATTCCACAAAAGACGGAAAAGTACTATGATGAGGTCTGTCTCCTTAACCAGCGATTTGTCAAAGACGAAACGAAAACCGTTAAGGATATCATCGGGGACTGCGTGGCGAAAGTAGGCGAGAACATAGAAGTAAGCAGGTTTGCGCGATTTGAAATATAGAGTTTAATATTCCTGCTATGCTTTCAATTCTTTTTTTCATTTTGTTTTCTGCGTCGGTGGCGGGAATCGCATATCTCGTGTTGAGAAAGGCGCCGATACTCTCGCGGATATCGCAGGAATCTCTTGTGGACCAGGAAACATTCGCCGCGTGGATGGCGCGATCCGCGCGACGCATCTTCTTTCTGCTACATCCCGGACGGATACGGATGCATCTTTTCGCGCAGGCCGCGCATATCTTAAACGCCGTACGAGTGCTCTTTTTCAAGATGTATCATACCATCGAGACAATGGCGAAAACCGCAAAGGAGAAATCGCAAAAAATGGATTGGGAGCATCACTGGTTTTCGGAACAAGAGCGCGCCGCTCATAAGAAAACGGAAGAAGAAAGTTATACGCATGGTTCTAAGCCCGAGTAGCCGAGCCGTAGCGGACTGTTTCTTGCCCGTCTATCTTCTGCCACCTTAGCTCAGCGGTAGAGCAACACTTTTGTAAAGTGAAGGTCCTCGGTTCAAATCCGAGAGGTGGCTCCGTGCAATGCATGTCACATAGTAGAGCGGTTAATTGCAGAAATGTGGAGAATACTGTATGATAGCGAGATGGCGAGACGTTGGACCAACATCGAAGAAAAAAGATATCGCCGTGAGTTGCGCAGTCTTTATGTAAGACAGAATAAAACCATTAAAGAGATTGCCGAAATACTGAATATTGCCGAGCAGACCGTTTATCAAAGGTTGTGTCGGTTGAGCATAAAAACGCAGCCGCATCTGAAGGAAAGTTATTTAAAAAAGAGAAAGGATTTGGTGTTGCCAAATACATATACCGCAAAGCTAGCAGAATTTTTTGGAGTGATGTTGGGCGATGGGCACGTTAGTCACTATCAAATAGTTATCACTTTAGGCACGAAAGAAATCAATTATATCAACCACGTGCGTTTTCTGATAGAAGATATTTTTCACGTTTTGCCATCGGTGAGTATTAGAAAAACCGGATATCGTGATATATATCTTGGTTCAGTAGAGATGACACAATGGTTAAAAAATCATGGTTTGGCGTCAAATAAGATAATGGCTCAAGTTGACGTTCCTCGTTGGATTTTTGCGAAAATGACTTTTATGAATGCTTTTTTGCGCGGTTTTTTCGACACCGATGGCTCTGTATATAAATTGCGCTATGGTTTGCAAATATCTTTCACAAATCTTTCGAGGCCCATTCTCGTCTCTTTACAGAGTATGCTTTCTCAATTAGGATATAAACCATCTCGGATAAGTGCGAATAAGGTGTATCTTACAAAGGTTTCTGATACAAAGAGATTTTTTACGGAGGTTAAGCCAAAAAATTCTAAGCATACAAGAAGATATAAAAAATTTATAGACGCGCCGGTCGGATAGCGGCTATTCCAGTGGACTGTAAATCCACGGCCCAACGGGCATCGCAGGTTCGAGTCCTGCCCGGCGCACCAGTAAGGAAATCGCTTCATAATTGGGAACAGGAAAGTCCACAGGCGGTGAAGTGGTAGACCAATATTATATACAGTATTCGCTTTACTTGCTTAGTATAATAAGTTATAATCGGATTATAACTTATTATATGGAATTACCCCGTTTATTGCTTGCAAAGATGTATTGTGTGAAGAAGAAATCCGTTCCAGAGATCGCACGGATTCTT
>JACQDT010000017.1 GCA_016200965.1 Candidatus Azambacteria bacterium
CGACGGAGCGAATGGGAATGCCGCAGACCTCACGAGTAAGATCTCCTCGTTTTGGTCAACGAACGCGGTGAACGCGCTCGCCTATGACGCGACGTCGGGCGCGGTGTATATCGGGGGATCGGGAGGGAAGTTTGGGAGATTCGCTTCTGCCACGCCGGGAACATTCAATTTCACGACTGCGGTTGCCGCTTCAAGCGGGACTGTAGCAGCCGGAGCGTCGGTGTCGCCCAATCCGACCTTCACGGCAACGCTTACCTACGGCACGACGGCGCCCAATCCGACAACCTTCAGCGTGGATACGGCAAATTTGCCCACCGGCGTGAGCGTGGAATTCGTCAACCCGTCGCCGGCGTCGCCTTGCACGCTCACCTCCGCGCAGACATGCGCCGCGCAAATCACCATCAGCACCAGCCAGTCGTCCTGCACGGCAACCGCAACACGCTTTTGCCCTGTGGTGAACGGTGTCACGCCGGGCGGCGATTACGTGATCCCTCTCAAAGCGAGCGTAGCGGCAGACGCGACAAACACCATCACCAAAGAAGCGACGTACAAACTCACGGTCACCGAAGAATTTGATTTTTCCATGGCGTGGCAGACGCCCTGCACAAGCGGCACTTCATGCGCGAATCCGGCAAACATCAAACAGGGGCAGAGCATCTCCATCACCTTTGACGTATTAAAAATAAAGGGTACGGTGTCGGAAACGGTGTCGCTCTCGGGAAGCGCCAGCCCCTCGCAGGGAATTTCCGTGTCCATGCCAGCAAGCTGTCTTGCTGATCCGCTCTGCGACAATATTGGAGGAACCGTGCTTACCACTTTTACCGGGGACTCTGCGAGCGACGTGACGACCGGCGCTAAAACCGTCACCATCACGGGCGTCTCCTTACCAAGCGGGAAAACGCACACTCTCACGCTCACCTTCACCGTGGATCCCGGGTACGCGTTTTCCCTGCAATTTACCAACAACGGTTCGGACTTTCTTTCCGGCGGCGCATACGTGCCGGGAACCGCAAGCCCTTCGCCCACGCTCCGCGCCACCTACACCTCCGGCCCCTCAAGCGGTTCATTTAACGTGACGTTTGCCGTGACTACCGGCTCTTCATACCTCACCACCAGCCCCGCAACGCTCTCTTCCTGCACCTTCAACGTTATCGGCAGTACCTGCGATCGGCCGTTTGATATAAACGCAACGGCCGGGCTTACCACGGGAAATTTTTATCTCATCCAGATTAAAGGCACGTCAAGCGCTTCCTCATTCAACAAAAGCGCGTATTATAACTTTCAGGCGTACGGGCCGTATGATTTCGTGATGAAATACGGTAGCGCGGCGGGAGTCATACCCACCGCGAATCCGCAAGACACAAGCTCCGGCACGGTCTATCAGGGAAACGACCTGTGCTGTCAAATCGTCACGCTCACGAGCGCGCCGGCTCCCACGCCCGAATCAATCTCGTTCACCGCCTCAAACGTACCTGCGGGAGTCAGTGTATACGTCAACGGCATTCCCGCCGACGGCGCGACGCCGTCATGCGTTACCGACAACGTAAGCACATTCTGCTCTCTCTCGCTTACCTTTCAGGTTGCAAGCACCGCGGCCAAAGGTACAAACACCATCACGCTCACCGGCAATGCGAGTCCGAGCGGAACATCCCACACCATTACCTTTGCTCTTACCGTTGATGCGCCGCCCGTCAGCTACAACGTGCGCGGCTGGGCGTGGTCGGAACATCTCGGCTGGATCAGTTTCAACAGCCAAAACTGCGACACCAATCTCAACCAGCTCATGGACGACGGGGATTTTACCGCGCCCGTTTCTCCCAATAGCCCTGCTTCCACTCAATGCCCTTCAATCGGCACTGCGATTTTAAGTTACGGCGCGCATCTTGATCTGTCCACGTACGAACTTTCCGGCAGAGTGTGGTCTCCTGAAATCGGCTGGATTTCATTTGAGAAAACCGACACGGGAACTCCTTTTTCGGCGCCTTACAATAACGGCAGTCAATCCTACATCGCGCGCCTCGTGAGCGGGAAAATGGACGGGTGGGGACGGGCGATCAGTTGTTTCTCCGGCCAGGAATGCGACGCGGCGAATCAATGGGGGTGGATAAAACTTTCCGGCACGGCATCAGACGGCAGTCCGTATGCGGTGGGAAACTCGGCGAACGAACTGGTCGGCTGGGCGTGGGGCGGCAACGTGATCGGCTGGATGAGTTTCAGTCGCCTAAACTGCGACACCAACGCCAACGGCGTGATGGATGTGGGGGACACAACCGCGCCCGCGCAATGCCCTCCCAAAGACGGAATTACCGCAATTCCTGATTATAAGGTGTGGGTTGCGGGCACACTCCCCAACGCACCGCCGGAAGCGCTTAATCCGCAGTCCACCTTCCTTAACCGTTGCAGTTTAAACGCGCCGTTTGTGCAAAACCTCACTTTCAATTATCGCGATAACGAGGGCGATCCGCTTGTCCAGTACACCATCAATGTATATGACGCAAGCACCAATGCGCTCGTTGACGGACCGCTCACACTCACCTATGCCTCGCCATACGCGTATGATCCCGCTCCGGGACAAGAAATGCTTGTAACGTATCCATATACCGGCTCTCTGCTTGTGTACGGAAGAACATACTACTTCACGGTGGAAGTGAGGGACCCGGCGCATCTCAATTAATCAAATCTTCCGAGGTCCAACCTCGGAAGATTTGATTTTTGATTTAAGTTTGCTACAGTACGCTTATGGTAACCTTCTCTCAAAAACCATTCAACACATTCACCTTGCATGCGCAGCACGCGCTCAAAGAAGCGGCATGGCGCGCCAAAAAAGAGGGCGCCCAGGCCGTCGGCGCGGCGCATCTGCTTGACGCGATCCTCTGTGAAAAAGGCAGTTTGGGCTACAACATTCTCACACTCAACAATGTCCGTTTTCTTTTTGTGAAAAAAGAGTCCGAACATAACGAGCATGATGCGACGGGAAACGACATTCCCTTTGACGGGATGACCAGGGACATCATCAAAAAAGCGGCGGCGGCGGCGGCATTTTACGGTCATAGCTGGGTAGGCACGGAACATTTGCTTTTAGGCATCGTGCGGTGCTCCGATATATTGAAGAAACAGAAATCGTATCAGAAAATAGCGCATCAGCTTGAACATATTCTGGAGTCCACGACACATCTGACGCGCCAGAAAGCGGTGTCCAAAAGCGCGGGTTCAAAACCGTTCTCTTTCCCTAAGGCGCGTGGCGCGCCCGCGGCAAAAAGCGAAGCAAGAAAATTTCCGGCGCTCTCTTTTTTCTGCGAGAACCTGACCAAAAAAGCACGGGAAGGGACGTTGCCTCCTTTTTGGGGACGGGAAAAAGAACTTGCGCGTCTGACAAGCACTTTGCTCAGAAAAAATAAAAACAATCCGCTACTGGTCGGCGAAGCGGGGGTGGGAAAAACGGCCATCGTGTACGGGCTTGCCCAAAACATCGCACGGGGAGAAACGCCCGCGGAGCTTTTGGGTGCGCATGTGTTCTCGCTTGACGTGGGCCTACTGGTCGCGGGGACCGTATTTCGCGGCGAATTTGAAGCGCGCCTCAAAGACGTTCTGGAGGAAGCCCGCGACCGCGACGTGATCTTGTTCATTGATGAAATTCATACCATCGTCGGCGCAGGCAGCGCGTCCGGTTCGCTTGATTTCGCCAATATGTTAAAACCAGCGCTCGCCAATTCCGAGATCCGGCTCATCGCCGCCACCACGCCCGAGGAATATCGCGCGAGTATTGAAAAAAATGCGGCGCTTTCAAGGAGATTCCAACCAATTACCATCATGGAAGAAAACGAAGAAAACACGCTTGCGCTCCTTTCGGCCGCGCGGGGAACCTACGAAACGCATCACGGCGTCAGCATTTCCGACGACGCCCTGCGTTTTACCATGCGCGTGGCAGAAAAATACCAGCCCCAGCGGCGCTTCCCCGATAAAGCACTTGACTTGCTTGACGAAACCGCATCGCGCCTGCGCATGAAAAACGCCTCTCCGCAAAAAAGGGAACTCGCCCGGCTTGATCAAAAAATAAAAGAAACGGAATATCAAAAGTACGCGGCGGTGCAGGCGGGCGACTATGAAAAAGGGGTGCGCATCAAGAAGGAAATGGCGTCACTCGCGCATCGCCGGGAAACGCTCTGTGCGCGCGCGGATCTGGCTCCTGCCCTGCCGCTTCGGCTTGAAATGGCGCATATCAAAGAAACGCTCGCGGATATTTTAGGCGTCCGCACGCTTGATGAGGATGGGCGCTTTGTCGATATCGCATCTCTGCTTGACGCGCAGATCGTCGGCCAAAAAGAAGCGCTTGAAAAAATCAGCGAGGCGATCACGCGTGCCCGCGCGGGACTCACGAGCGCGCGCCGGCCTACCGCTTCGTTTCTTTTCCTCGGACCGTCCGGCGTCGGCAAAACGGAAACGGCAAAGGCGATCGCACGAGCGGTATTCGGGGAGTCCTCCTCCGGCTATGCGCGCGCGTTCGGCAATTTTATCCGCGTGGATATGTCCGAGTTCTCGGAACCACACAGTGTATCACGACTCATCGGTGCGCCACCCGGCTATGTCGGCTTTGAAGAAGGCGGCCACCTCACGGAAAAAGTGAAACACAATCCATACGCGCTCGTGCTATTTGACGAAATAGAAAAGGCGCACCCGCAGATTTTCAATCTCCTCCTGCAAATGTTAGACGAGGGAACGCTCACGAGCGCTGGAGGCGAACATATCAGTTTCAAAAACACCATCATTGTACTCACTTCAAACATCGGCACGGAAGAATTCAACAAAAAAGCGATCGGGTTCGGCAGCGGAGAAAAAAATCGCGTGCGCGTCGCTTCGGAGTATGACGCGGTGCGGGCAAGCGTTCTTTCGGCGCTTAAAGAAACGCTCCGGCCGGAACTGCTGAACCGCATTGACCACGTGATAACATTCATGCCGCTTGATCAAGATATGCTTGCCCAGATTGCGCGCATTCAGCTTGCGACGCTTGCCTTGCAACTGGCGCGTGAAAAAGGAGTGACTCTTTTGGTTGATGAAACCGCTATCACGCATCTTGCCGAGAAATCCCAAAGCGAAAACGAAGGCGCGCGCCTCATACAGCGCGTCATCGCCCAACATGTGGAATATCCGCTTGCTAAAAAACTCATGGCGGGAGAACTCGCCTCCGGAGATACCGCGCGCATCGCCCTTCATGACAACGCCATTACCGTTGAAAAAGAAAAATAGGTTGCTCTCGTTCGCGCTGGACCTCTTTTTTCCTTCCTTCTGCGTCGGGTGTGGCACAGAAGGAAGTTTTTTATGCCCAAAGTGCGAAGGGAAAATCGTCATCCGGCGCGTACCTTCCTCCACGACGCCGCGCGGCATCCGGACCGTCTATGCCGCGTGTGAATACAGCCAGCCGCTTGTGTCTGAATTGATACAACAGTTAAAATACCGTGGCATCAAAGATGCGAGCGAACAATGCGCCGGACTTATTCTGTCGCATCTTGCGCGCGCGGATGTCGTTCTTCCCGATGATGCCGTCGTCGTACCCGTTCCCCTTTCGTCAAAGCGATTGAGAGAAAGGGGGTTCAATCAGTCGGGGCTCATCGCCGGGCGCGTTGCCCAAGCGCTTTCTCTTCCCTTCTCTTCGGGCGCGCTTGAAAGAACTAGGCATACCGCTCCGCAAACCGAAACGAACGGGCGCGCCATGCGCATTAAAAACGTGAAAGGCGCGTTTATGTCCAATAACGGTGAAGTGGTGAAAAATAAAAATATCATCCTTGTTGATGACGTCA
>JACQDT010000018.1 GCA_016200965.1 Candidatus Azambacteria bacterium
GGTTTCCTGACCGACGGAGGATGGGGTGGACGAGCGAGGCCGAGGTCAAGCGCGGTTTCCTCGCTGGGGAAACCGACGAGCGTCTTTTCGTACAAAGCGCTGGCGGGGGAGAAAATGTAAACAACGCGACCAATCCTTACATATAAGCATGTTTAATCCGAAGTATATCCTCACTGATGCAATGGTAAAGGCCTTAACGTCAATTGCCGAGTCAAAGGCGGTCATTGAGCGTGCCACAATTTTGCCTCAGCAGGAATTGCGCCTGCGGCGGGCTACGTTGGTAAGAATGACGCACAGTTCGACCGCCATTGAGGGCAACCGGCTCAATATCAACGAAGTCGGCGCTTTGTTGTCGCATAAAAGAGTGGATGCGCCACAGCGGGAAATTCACGAGGTAAAGAATTATCTTGCGGCGTTGCGTTATATAGAAAAAATTATTGCGGGGGGACGGCCCATAAGCGAAAAAGTTTTGCTTCGTATCCACGCGCTGGTCACCGCGCACACGCTTCCTAAGGAACAAAGCGGGCGTTACAGGAAGACGCGCGTGTATGTGGTGAAAAATCGCGCCGGTTTCCCGAACGAGGTGGTATATACCGCTCCGGATGCGAAGAAAGCGCCGCAGTTGTGCAAGGGCTTGCTTGCATGGTTGAAGGGGAGCGAAAAGAATAATATCAACCCCGTTGTGGTTGCGGGCATCATCCATCAGGAGGTGGCGGCCATTCATCCTTTCACCGACGGCAACGGGCGGACTGCGCGGGCGTTTGCGACGCTGGCGCTGTATCGTCGCGGATACGATTTCCGGCGTTTGTTCGCCCTTGAAGATCACTACAATCGCGACCGCGCCGCATACTATGCGGCGATCAATATCGGAGAGAACTACGAAAAAAGGAGAACCGATTTTACCCCGTGGCTTGAATATTTCGTTGAAGGATTCAAGGAAGAGATTGATAACGTGAGGAAACGAGTTGTTTCCCTTTCTCATAAAAAGATAAATGATCGAGTTGATACGAAAATCTTTTTACAGAAAGAACAGATCGAGATTCTGGACCTTCTCGAGCAGACGGGGAGAATAACCATGAAAGATGTCGCGGGCATCTTGAAATGTCCGAAAAGAACCGCTCAGTTGCATCTGCAGAAACTCAAGAAACTCGGTCTGCTCGCGCAAGTGGGGAAAGGCCCTGCTTCCGCGTATGTGATGAAATAATCAATCCGTGTCTTGAATAAATAAGGCACATATGTTAATAATTGGGGAAAGAATCCGTGAGCGATAGATGTGAAGGAATCTGACTTTTACAACCAACAAGGAGGGCGTGCCGATGATGAACAGGCCGGGAGCAATTAATAGCCCGGCTTTTTTATTTTCTTTAAAAGTGGTACTATGAAAATATATGAAAAAATACATCATTTTGTCGGTTTTTGTTCTGTGTGTCGGCGTCTTGACCGGTCCGGTTTTTGGGGTGCATGCCGCCGAAGAGATAGATGCGTATTGCGTCGTTCCTGAAAAAGCCGTTCCTCACGGCAGTTCCGTTTCTTTAACGATACAATTTTCCGATACCGACAAAAGCAATGATTTCATCGTGCAGGGACCATTCAAGATTCTAAAATACAAAGACGGTACGCCAATCATCGTTGATTTCAAGCGCGGCAACGAAAAAGACGCTGACGGAAAAGAAAATCCTGAAAAGCCAACCCTGACTTTTAGCGTTACGTTGAGTCCTAAACATAAACTTCCCGCGCCAGCTACGGAGGCGGTGACTTCCACCTATTACGTCACGCATAAAGAAGGAAAAAGAGGGAAATTATATACAACCAGCCGCGAACAGACGGTTGAGTGTTCGTTCACCGTTCAGCATGAAAGCGAAAATATCGAGATTGAAAAAATCGGCTTAGATTTAAAATCAGAAACTCCGAACAAAAATATCGTGCCCGCCGATTTAGGGATTGAACATCCGGGCATGCTGCCAACAAGCCCGTTTTATTTCTTTAAAGAGTGGGGCCGCGGCATAGAACGATTTTTTACTTTCAATTCAATTAAGAAAGCGGAATTAGAATTGCGTATCACCAACGAAAAAGCTGTCGAGGCGTTTGCGGTTCAGCAGGCAAAACCGAATGATGCGAAAGCGCTCGCCCGCGCGCTTGAGAATTACACCGAAGCCCAAGAGCGGCTTCAGACCAGAATTGCGGGTCTAAGCGGGCGGGTTGACAAAGAAACATCGGAAAATCCTAACGTGGGGAAATTGCTCAAGAAACTAGATGAGCAGACATTGAAACACGCCAATCTTTTAAATCAGCTTACAGAAAGGTATATCGGCGATCCCGATTTTGATTTGATTACGAAGGCGATAAAAGACGCGCAGGGAAAGATCCAGGGTACTGTCGTCAGCGCGGCCGAAAAAGATAAAAATATCGGGGAGAAAGCAGCCGAACAAATCAAACGAGCAGGTAATATGATTTTTAAACTAGAATTTGAATTAGAAACATTTGCCATCAATGAACCCGGTGTGCCAAATGATAAGCTCGCAATAAAGACTAAGGGCACGGGGGCTCAAAAGGCATTGGTTGAAACTGCCATTGCAAATGCTAAAGCGCATCTTGCTCGCGCCCAAGCAGCATTTGCGGAAGGAAAATTCGGCGAGGCGTTTGGCGAGGCGCGTTCCGCCGAGGTGGGCGCGTGGCACGGACTGCGAATGTTCACAGATAAAAATGGGGATGGAACGATAAGGAAAGATGAAATGAAAAACACTCTACCTCCGTCAGCCGGCATGCCGATTGTGCCAGGCACGGATACAAGTGGAAAACTATCTCCTGAGCCGGAGATGAGAGTGTTTCCGGAAACCAACAACAGAACGGCGTGTGATGATAGGGATACGCCCGCTTGTCCGGCAGGAAAAATTTTGGAATGTCATCAAGGAAAATGGGTGTGTATTGGCCCGGCGAGCGGCGGGGAAATGCCTATTGTGCCAAGCACGGACGCGGGCGGAACATTATTGCCCGAGCCGGAGATGAGAGTGTTTCCGGAAACCAATAATCAAATGGATCAGAATGCAAGCGGGGCGATAAGCCGGTAAGCGCGGCGGATTTGTGTTATTGACTTGACTCCATGGGATCTGGTATAATGGGCTTGTAAAATTAACTCTTAAATATGATGAAATTCTCTCGTTTCGGCGGGTTTCTGGCGGTGGCGGCTTTGTTTGTGGCGGTTGCGGGTTTCGCGTCCATAGCGTTTGCGACCCATTCGTGGGGCACATATCATTGGGCGCGCACGGCAAATCCGCTTGCGCTGAAGCTCGGTGACGACGTGTCCTCGGCATGGGACGCGTATCTTGCGACTGCGTCCAGCGATTGGAGCGCTGCGCCTGCGGTGCTGGGTACCACTGTAGTTGCGGGAAGTTCAGATCCAAAAAAATGCCGGGCGGTTTCCGGCCGCGTAGAGGTGTGCAACAGAATTTACGGCAATAACGGCTGGCTTGGCGTCGCGTCCATATGGGTAAACGGAAACCATATCACGCAGGGGACGGTAAAACTCAACGATACGTATTTCAATACGTCTTATTACAATACTCCGGCATGGAGGCAGATGGTCGTGTGTCAGGAAGTCGGACACACCTTCGGGCTTGACCACCAGGACACGAATTTCTACAACGCGAATCTCGGCACCTGCATGGATTACACAAGCGACCCGTCAACCAATCAGCATCCGAACCAGCATGACTACGATCAGCTTGCGGCCATCTACACGCATCTTGATTCATTTACTTCCGCGTTCAGCAAGGCGTTGTCGGCGCGGGGCAAGGACAGCAAAGTAAATGATGACGACATTGACACCTTAGATGCGAAGGAATGGGGCAAGGAAGTGCGCAAATCAAGCGATGGACGAAGCTCTCTCCATGAACGCGATTTAGGCAAAGGCAACAAACTCTTCACGTTCGTCATCTGGGCGAACTAAGCTTCTGTTTTGCGCATAAATAAATATCTTCGGGATAAGGGATTTGCGTCTCGGCGGGAAGCCGACGAGCTTATTGCCGCTGGCAAAGTGTTCGTCAACGGCGTACCCGCCAAAGAGGGCATGCAGATAGACGAGGGCGACGAGGTGACCGTTCCTTCGCGGCGTGAAAAGACATATACCTATCTTGCATACTATAAACCCACAGGTCTCGCCACGCAGGCGCCGGCGGGGGAAGAAAGCGTTATCACGAATTGGCAGGGCAAGGGCATATTTCCCATCGGGCGGCTGGACAAGGAGTCCGAGGGGCTTTTGATCTTGACCAACGACCGCCGGTTGACCGCGCGCGTGCTGGGGGCAGACGCGAAAGTGGAAAAAGAATACCTGGTCCACGTGCGGGAGCCCCTGCGCCAGGGCATTCCCGCTATCATGAAAAAGGGGATGGATACCCAAGCGTTCGGGCGGTTGCTCCCGGCGGACGCGCGCCTCGTTGATAAGCACGCCATCTTCGTTACACTTCAGGAAGGGAAACGTCATCAGCTGCGCGTAATGTTTTCCGAACTCGGGTATACCATTTCCGCCCTCAAGCGCGTGCGCGTCGGGCACGTGACGCTCGGTAATCTGCGCCCCGGGCAGACGCGCGCATTGAACGAACAGGAAAGCAAAAAGTTTTTTGAGGAAAGAAATTAACAGCATCATTTATAATTAGTATTGGTGTTCCGTCAGACATCCTGCAAAGAAAACCGTGTCGTAGGCCGAAGCGGGCATGGTGTCCCGCACGGGGGAGCGTTCCTCCCGTCAATCCGCCGGCCGCTCCAACGGCGGCCTTGCTTATCTCCGCAACGGCGAGGTTTTGGTGGCGAATTGTACCAAAACCGCCCAGCTCGCCTGCTCCGAAGATTTCCGGGAGGAATGTTCCCCCGTGCGGGACGAGCGAGGCCGGAGGGCGAGCGGCGCGCTCTCGCTGGGAGCGCGAACGCGTGTTTTTGTGCAGAATGTCTGACGGAGCACATGTCATGATAATTCTATGAAACAGTATTGGTTCCGGCCGAAACGATTTTGGGGATGGTGGGCGGCGTATTACCCGGTTTCATGGCAGGGGTGGGCGGTGTTTTGCGTTGCCGCGCTCGCGCTGTTGTTTACTTTCGCGCGCGCCGACGCGGACTCGCATTCGGCAAGCGACACGCTCATTCGCTTTGCGCCGTCATGCGACGACTGCTCCCTGTTTGTCCAAGAGCAAAGCGATTGGTTACAAACAGCAGTCCAGCGAGGCCTGCCGAGTCGTGGCTCCGCTCTCTGTGTTCGCGGGTTGCCGTCTTTCATCGCCGTGCTTTTTGCCGTTGACCTCTTCACGCATTTCAAAGGCGAGTACCCGAGCTGGTGGAAAGGGAAAAAGTGGAAATTCTGGAGAAAGGGGGCATAAGCTTGACTGCCCACCGCAAATGTGATACCATTAGCCCCGTGCCCACCGGGGCTTTTTATATTTATTTATACTGGGTATGGATATACGCAACATCGCCATCATCGCGCACGTTGACCACGGAAAGACCACGCTGGTGGACGCGCTATTGAGGCAGTCGGAAAATTTCAAGATGAAGGTGGATGGACCGAAGGAATTGATAATGGATTCCAACGATCTTGAGCGCGAGCGCGGCATCACTATTTTTTCAAAGAACGCGAGCATCAGATACAAGGACATCAAGATCAACATCGTGGACACGCCGGGCCACGCGGATTTCGGCGGGGAAGTGGAACGCATCATGCGCATGGTGGACGGCGTATTGCTCGTGGTGGATGCCAAGGAAGGCCCTATGCCGCAGACGAAATTCGTCCTGCGCAAGGCCATTGAGGCGGGCCATAAGATCATCGTCGTAGTGAACAAGATAGACAAGCCGGACGCGCGGCCGCAATGGGCGCTCAACCATACGTTTGATTTGTGCATTGAATTGGGCACTTCCGACGAGCAGAGCAATTTTCCCGTTATCTACGCGTCCGGCGCGCAGGGAAAAGCAGGAACGACGCCCGATCTGGCGCAGATGAAGAGCATCGAGCCGTTGTTTGAAACTATCGTTCATTACATTCCTCCCCCGCAGGCGGATAAGAACGCGCCGCTCCAGATGCTTACCGTGAATCTCATCTACGATAATTTCAAAGGCAAAATTGCCATCGGGCGGCTGTACGCGGGAACGATACGCAAAGGCATGAGCGTGGCGCATATCAACCGCAAAGGCGATGTGAAAAAAGTGACGCTTATGTCGGTGATGGGATTTGACGGCCTGCAGAGAACGGACATTGAAGAGGCGTACGCGGGCGATATCGTCGCCATCGCGGGCATCACGGACGTATCTATCGGCGAAACCATCGCCGATGTCCAGAATCCGGTCCCTCTGCCGACCATCCACATAGACGAGCCGACCATCAAGATGACGTTCGGCGTGAACACGTCGCCGTTTGCGGGAAAAGAAGGCCAGTTTTCCACGTCGCGCAACTTGAAAGAGCGGATTGAACGCGAGCTGGAAACGGATGTGGCGCTCGCCGTGTCGCCGACCGGGTCCGCCGAGAGGTGGGTGGTGGCGGGGCGCGGCGAGTTGCATCTTGCGATTTTCATAGAAAAAATGCGGCGCGAGGGGTATGAGTTGGAAGTGTCAAAGCCGGAAGTCATCATGAAAGAAGCGGGCGGAAAGAAAGCGGAGCCCATGGAGCTTGTATCCATTGAAGTGCCGGAGCAGTTTGCGGGCACGGTGATTGAGATGATGGGGAAGCGTCTTGGCATGATGAAAGATATGCGTTCCGACCGCGGCGTAACGTTCATGGATTTCGCCATTCCCACGCGAGGCCTTATCGGCGTGCGCAATGAATTTCTGACGGGTACCAAAGGCACGGGCATCATGAACAGTATTTTTCTCGGATTTGAAGCATACAAAGGGGATCTCATGGTGAAGCCGCACGGGTCGCTCATAGCGTCCGAATCGGGCGTGTCAAACAGCTACGGGCTCGCCAACGCGCAGGGGAGAGGCCAGCTGTTCATCGGGGCCGCCGTGCCGATATACGAAGGAATGGTGGTGGGCCAGAACGCCAAAGCCGAAGATATTTTGGTGAACGTATGCAAGACCAAGGAACTTTCCAACATGCGCTCAAAGGGCACGGGGACGCACGAAGCGCTCGACGTGCCGCGCGCGATGACGCTTGAGGACTCGCTGGACTACATCGGCGACGACGAGCTGGTGGAAGTGACGCCCAAAAACATCCGCATCCGCAAAATATTCCTCACCGACAACGACCGCAAAAGGGCGAAACGGGAAGTAAAAAACCATTGACAAATAACGTGCGAGCCGTTATAACGCAAGAGCTTTTGTTATTTGACAATCAATAGCAACACACCAACAAAGGAGGTTTCTCATGCTCCGATTTGTATTGCGAGTCCGCGATTTGGTACACGGCACCATCCTGTTTACCGAGCGAGAGCAAAAGATTATCAACCACCCGTTTTTCCAGCGGCTCCGCCAGATCAGACAAAATGACGTTGCTTTCTACGTCTATCCTTCCATCAACACCTCGCGCTTTGAGCACCTGCTCGGCACGTGTCGGGTGGCGGGCATGATGGCGGAAAATCTTACGAAAGGCGGCGAAAAGTGGGAAAAATATTTCAGAGTATTGAGAAAACAAACAGGAATCGCCTCACCGGAGGAGTTCATCGAGCTATGCCGCCTCTATGCGCTCCTGCACGATGTGGGGCATTTTCCGCTAAGCCACCTTTTTGAGAGAGCGGTGACGAAATATGTGGAATCAAGAAAGCCAAAGGTCAATGAGGCAGAGTTCATCCGAGAGTGGTCCGGTCAATCTGGATTCCAAAAACTCCACGAGGCCTTTGGCGCTTTGCTGATCGAGCGCCTCACGCGCGATATTTCACTCCCGGGATCGCTCCAAGGCGCTCTTGAACGGCTGATGACCGAAAAGAATATTCCCCGCACTGATCCGCTCTCGGTCGTGAAAGCCATCGTTGACTCCGAGGTTGACGCCGATCGCATTGACTTTGTCCGGCGGGACGGCATTCTTGCGGGCGGCGAATACGGAAACTTTGATGTACGCCGGCTTTGCGACTCGGTGTTTATGGAGCAGGATAGGTGGGGATGGCGCATTGGTTATTCGGAGAAGGCCATCACTTCGCTGGAAGCGTTGTTGCTGGATCGCTACCGGTCTTACGCCTGGATTCAATTCCATCATCGGGTGGTGGCGATGAAAACGCTTACGCGGTTCCTGATTGTAAAGGCGCTTGAACGGGGATTGATAACGAAAGAACATTTCAATCCCGCAGAGCTCTACGAGTTCGCCTTGCGGGATGACGTATGGCTCTGGAACGTGCTTCGTAGCATGGAACCGGGAGACGAAACCACAGGAATGATACAGCGCGCCGTGTTTTACAGAGAGAAAAAGAATGTGCTCAATCTCTGGAAAAATCGGCCGGCGTATCATGCGCTTCGGAGACAAGTGGAGCAAAGCGCCGGAGTGAGAAAATTCAACTACGAGCCGGATGAAGCTTACAAAATGGAACTTGGCAACCATCTTGGCGTTCGGGCGCTGATGTTTTTTGTGGAGTTCAAACCGAAAGAGGAGAAGACAGTTCCCCTGTACTCCGAGAGGGACAAAAAGCTTACGGGCAAGGACCTCGCCGATGAGGATGTGTCTATGCTTGTCGCCGGTCTTGAAAAAATCTGGAAGGGCGAACCCCAAGAGTTCATTTTCCTCGTGGGGAACGATGTGACGGAAAGGGCCGAAGAGTTGAAACAGAAATGGGTTGCATTCACGGCCCAATGGGTGGAAAGGGGCGGGGGTAGACAGCTTTCCTTTCCTTTGCTAAAATAAACAAAAAGCCTTCACAATAAACAATCAAAGAAAGGAGGTAACCCATGGAGCTTATTTACTATCCTGACCATGAGCAACGCTATGCTCATCTTCCTCCCGATGAACGGCCGGGCTATCCTGACGAGATCTGGATCGGGGGCTTGCACATCAAACGTCAGAAGCGGTTTGAGGACATCAAACCGGGGGAAACAGCAAGCGAGGTGAGCACTCTCCTTTACGCCATCGATGTCCCGATTCATAGGGCATTGAACTGAAGGATGAAGCCGGTTCTTTACAAGAAACGCCGCAATCGAAAACGATTGCGGCGTTTCACTTTTAGCATATTCAGTATTAGTACAACCGCTTAACTATCGAAGTCCGACTTCGATAGTTGTATCGCCACGGAGGTGATTTTTTGATATTATAGAGTTTATGATTGAGGTTGAAAGGGACTTTTATTTGGAGACAGAAGATAAAAAACGTCTTATTAAAGGCGCTGAGTTTCTCGGCACAAAGACATTCACAGATGTGTATTACGATACTGCGGATTATTCCCTGACACAGCGCGATTTTTGGCTCAGGACGCGTGACGGAATCCTTGAGCTTAAAGCGCCGCTCAATCGCGAGCGTATCGATAATCGGCAAACCGATCAGTACCGTGAATTAGAATCAGATGAAAGTATCGCACGCGAACTTGAGTTGAAAATTAAAACGACTCTTAGTGACGCGCTCGCGGATGCGGGATACAAGCCGTTTGCTACGCTTATTACGGAGCGTGAGAATTATAAGATAGGGGACTTTCTGCTTTGTTTTGACAAAGCTGATTTTGGCTATACTGCTTTTGAGGTGGAACTTATGGTGAATGGCGTGGAAGAGATCCCCGCCGCCGAAGCAAGAATCTTGGTGTTGGCGAAAAAGTACGATATTTCTTTGAAGAGGCCGCCTCGCGGCAAAGTGGTTGAATACATTTTCCGCACCAACCCCATGCACTACAGGAAACTGGTTGCAAGCGGGGTGGTGAGCGATTAGTAGTCAATAATTATTGAAGTCGGACTTCGATAGTCAACTTTATGGCCAATACCCAACATTATATTTTTATAGATGAGTCAGGCGATCCGGGAAAACCGTTTGAAACTGATGTGGCTGGGAATAAAATTCCGACCGGGTCCAGTCTATTTTATATTCTCACCGCAATTTATCTTGATTCCGTAAAATTATTCGCGCTGGAAAACGAGATTATGGAGGTTCGCCAGAAATATGGTTTTAGAAGCGAGATAAAGTCCACCATTATTCCACTTCCGATGTATATGGACTTGCTTGCGATTATAAATAAAATCGGCATTCCTGTGTATTATCGTTTGATAGATAAGCAAACCTACAAAGGCAAGTTCGCGACAGCTGGCCACGCAAAACTTCACAATATTTTTGACGACTATAATTTATCCAAACTTGTTTTATTCACCGCGCAGAAGCAAAAATTAACGGAGTCGGAAGTGGTGATAGATCGCGCCGACAGGAGGATGTATAATGGCGATTACTTCAGTAGTTTTGATGAATACTTATTCGGGCGTGTTAATACCAAGACGATTAAGCGAATAAAACACATTACGCATGTCAATTCAGAGTATGTAAACGCGATGCAATTATCCGATCTCGTGAGCGGTGCAATAAAGGATTACTTTACTGGCAAAAATAAGGATTTGAGAAAGGTGATTGATAAAAAGTACCTGTACAAAATATGGTAAAAACCAAAAGAGCGGGCCCTAGACCTAGGACACGCTCTTTTGGTACAAATTATCACAAAATAAGGATGATTTGTGACTATGTAGCAAGTATATATTGGCTTATATGAAAAGTCAATAACTTATCTACAACTACCTAATGGAGTAAAAACTTGTATGAAACGTGCCATTCGCCGGAGCTGGTTGATTTGGCGGGACAAGCTGTTATAATAATCTCATATATGGCACAAGAAACCCCCATTCTTTCCTATTCGCTTATCGGCAAGAAATTGCCCGATATGACCCTGCCCGCGTTTTACGAGAAGGACTTGAAGGATATCAGGTTGAGCGCGTACAAGGGCACATGGCTCGTACTCATTTTTTATCCCGCGGATTTTACGTTTATCTGCCCGACCGAGCTTGAAATCAAGAAGATCGCGTTCCCAATGCTTGCTGACCCGACGGGGAGGTTGTGCCGCGCGCTTGGCACGTATATAGAGGAAGAAGGACTGTCTCTGCGCGCGACGTTCATCATCGACCCCGACCAGGTGATAAAGGCGTACGACATTCACGACAATTCCATCGGCCGGAGCACCGCCGAGATTCTCCGGAAACTGCAGGCGTCGAAATTCGTCAAAGAGCATAAAGGGATGGTGTGTCCGGTGAGCTGGAAGCCGGGCGGAAAAACCCTCAAGCCGGGGGTGAACCTCGTGGGTAAGATTTGATAACTGTGAATCACGAAACGATATTTTTTGTGCGCCTCCCTTTTGAGTGCGCGAGCAGAAAAGCATTTTTGTTGGCTTCCCCGCTTTGGGTCCGGCCTAGCAAAAATGCTTTTCCGTCGCGCACGCCCATGGTTCCCACTGCCAGCCCGATACAAAAAATATCGTTTCGTGATTCACAGTGGTAACATTTTATCGCAACGGCGAGTTATAAAAGGGGAAGGGAATTTATCGCTACTTTAATGACTCAACAGGGCCTGTCACCAAAAGAACTTTCGCAGATGCCGGACGACGAAGTGCTTGCGTTATCTCAAGAGAGGCCGGAGATGTTTTCTGTCCTCGTTGAGCGGTATCAGGAAGCGTTTTTAAGAAAAGGAAGGGGCATTTTTAATAATTCTCAAGAGGCCGAGGACGCGGCACAGGAGACGTTCGTGAAAATCTACACGAAAGCGCATATGTTCCGGAACATGGAGGGCGCGTCGTTCAAATCGTGGGCGTACAAAATTTTCCTGAACGAATGTTTCACGCTGTACCGGAAGCTGAAGAAAGATAAGGAAGCGCTGGTCCGGCTTGACCGTGAGATCGCGGAGCTCATTCCCGATCGCGGGGCGATTGTGGAGCAAGAACGGAAACTGACCACCGATTACGTGCTTTCGCTTATTTCAAAGATACCGGTCGTGTTTCGCAAAGCGGTTACGCTCCATTTTGTGGAAGGATTGCCGCAGAAAGAAGTGGCGGACATTATTGGTGTTTCGGAAAATGCCGTAAGAACGCGCATTCACCGCGCAAAAAAAGGATTAAAAAGCGCGAGCGTTCTCATATCGCAATGACACACGAACAATTCACACATAACGTGATGAGACGGGTATACGTCGTGCATTATCTCCGGCGGCTTATCAATCCGTTCACGGCGAAGCTGGCGGCGTTTTTTATGTGCGCGGGTCTCGGCGCGCTGACGGTGTCGGTCAAGAACGTGATGCTCAACATGCCTCGCGTGACCGAAGTGAAAGCCCTTACGCAATTTTACATGAACGCTTTTTGGGGCACGGAATTTTTTGTCCGCGCGCTTCTGGCGGGGATGCTGGTATTGCTGTTTCTTATCGCTAAAGATGCGGCGACGGGTCTGAAAAGAAAAAAAGGATTTGTTCTTGCGAGATAGGTTTATTTTCCCGCGTTTATTATTAAGATCAACGCCGCGTCCATAGCAGGAGGCGGCGTTGTTGGTTTTTAAATGATAAGAGCAATATAGTATGATATGTAAGAATTGGTCGCATTGTTTACATTTTCTCCCCCGCC
>JACQDT010000016.1 GCA_016200965.1 Candidatus Azambacteria bacterium
GGTTTCCTGACCGACGGAGGATGGGGTGGACGAGCGAGGCCGAGGTCAAGCGCGGTTTCCTCGCTGGGGAAACCGACGAGCGTCTTTTCGTGCGAAGCGCTGGCGGGGGAGAAAATGTAAACAACGCGACCAATCCTTACAAATAACATCAGAACATATGATGCTTACCGTCGGCAAAAAAGCTCCTGAATTCACGCTGAAAGATCAGGATGGTAACACCCGTTCGCTTTCCGATTATCTCGGTAGGCGGGTGTTGCTTTATTTTTATCCCAAAGACGATACGCCCGGCTGTACGAAGGAAGCATGCACTATCAGGGATAGTTTCCCGCATTTTGCCGGACTTGATGCGGTCGTGTTTGGGGTGAGCGTTGACTCAGTAAAAAGTCACAAAAAATTTGCCGAGAAATACAAATTGCCGTTTACGCTTCTTGCTGATGAAGCAAAAGAAGTCGTGGAAAAATACGGCGTGTGGGGCGAGAAAAAATTCATGGGAAAAGCATATAGGGGTACCAATCGCACGTCGTTTCTCATCAATCAGACGGGCGCCATAGAAAAAATATATGAAAAAGTGAATCCCATAACGCATGCCGAAGAAGTGCTCACGGATATAAAGAGTATGAAGCAATAAGCGCGCCGCGGCGTGGTATAATATAAAAATGGATCAATATTCGTATGTAGCTTTATTTTTCTTTCTTTTTTTTGTGGTTGCGTTCGTATTTTTCAGCGCGGCAACGGCGGTGATCCTGTACCATCTCCGGCGATTTCGCTTGCAGAAAGAACATCACGCGGGGATGATCACGATATTTTTATTCGGGTCTGTCATCGCGGCGTACTTTGAATTTTTTCTTTTAAACGCGGTGGACTGGCAAGCCGTTCAAGCGATGGTCGCACATCGCTTCATGACATTATGATTTCCTTTTGCGAAGGCGAGCGTTCCCTGGCGGTGTATCGGCGGCATCGGTTTTTGCTTTTATTTGAAGCGTTGCCCATAGTGTTTTTTGCGGGCGTGCTTGCCGCCATCGCATCTTTTGCGATTTCCGAACTACCCATCGATCTCATCGCGCTGGTCCCGCTGATCCTTTTTTGCGCGCTGTTGTTTTTGCATCTGCTGTGGATCGCCTTGTTTGCGGTGCTTTCCGATTTTTATCTTGATATGTGGATTTTGACGAACGAGCGGGTGATCGCGGTGGAGCAAAAGGGATTGTTTTCGCGCGTGGTGTCTGAATTTGAACTTGAGAAGATTCAGGACGTTACGGTTGATGTCAGCGGAATTTTTGCCACTTTCCTGGATTACGGAGATCTTATCGTGCGTACCGCGAGTGAACACGAAAATTTTATATTCAAGCAAATGAGCAAGCCCGCCAAAGTAAAAGATGAGATCACCAAGATGCGGCTTGACCGCGAACAATTAAGCCAAAATCATGTAGCTTCTTTTTGATATCGGCGCGACCAATACGCGCCTTGCCGTTTTTGACGGAAAAAAAATGAGCGCACCGCGTTTTTTGCCGACGGCAGGCGAGTTTGACGAACAGATCGCGCAGATGCGCGATGCGGCTTTTTCTTTTCTCCCGAAAGGAAAAAAGATCGCCGTCGCGGCCGGAGGGGTTCCCGGGCCGCTTAGCAAAGATAAAACCACGTTGGTGAATGCGCCGAACCTTGGCGGGTGGATCGGCAAGCCGCTACGCAAAAAATTGGAAGAGATACTATGCGCGCCGGTGCGTCTTGAAAACGATGCGGCGTTGGCCGGATTGGGTGAAGCGGTGTTCGGCGCAGGCAGAGGAAAGTCCATTGTGGGATATATCACGGTTTCAACTGGTGTGGGAGGCGCACGCGTGGTGAACGGAAAGATAGACGAAAACGCGATGGGGTTTGAGCCGGGCGGCCAGATCATCCGGCCGGATGCCAATGAGGGGAACGGATCTTTGGGGGAATACATCTCCGGAGCGGCGCTTGAGCGTCGTTTCGGCAAGAAACCAGAGCACATTGCCGATGAAGCGGTGTGGCGAGAGGCAGCACGCGTACTTGCGGTGGGACTTCACAATACTATTGTGCATTGGTCGCCCGACATCGTGGTGCTTGGCGGCTCGGTGATGCTCAATAAGATCCCGTTCGACGAGGTGGTGCTTCTGCTGAAAGCCCGGATGAAGATATTTCCGCGTTTACCGGAGATACGCAAGGCGACGCTGGGTGATTTCGGGGGTCTGTGGGGCGCGCGCGCGTTATTGAGTCAAAAAAAATGAAGAAAGAGATTATCCGGCGCAAAAAGAAAGCGGAGCGCATCGTGCGCGCGCTGAAACAATTATTCCCGAAAACAGGAATGGCATTGCGGTACGCCAACAATTGGGAGTTGTTGGCGGCGGTGATGCTATCGGCGCAATGCACCGATAAAAAGGTGAATGAAGTCACGGCGAAATTATTCAAAAAATACCGCACGTTTGCATCCTATGTGCGGGCAAAGAGAAAAGAATTTGAGCGGGACATCAGGTCGACAGGTTTTTATCGCACCAAGGCAAAGCATATTCTTGCAGCGGCAAAAATAATAAAGAAAAAGTTCGGCGGTGTGATCCCGCGGACGATGGAAGAATTGATGACGCTTCCCGGCGTTGCGCGAAAGACGGCCAATGTAGTGCTGGGCAACGCGTACGGCGTGGTGAAGGGCATCGCGGTGGATACGCACGTGCGCCGCCTCGCGCGCTTGTGGGGGCTTACCTCGCATATGGATCCGAATAAAATAGAAAAAGATCTAATGCGCGTCTTGCCGAAAAAAGAATGGTTTGCGTTCACGCACCGCGTCATCGATTACGGGCGGAAATATTGTTCCGCGCGGTCCCACGATCACGCACAGTGTCCGATTAAGTAAAATACCTGCGGTTATCGTTTTGTTTTAATTGTATGATAATGGACAAAGTTGGTTTTTCAAAGAAAAGCGTCGCGAGGCCGAAGCGGGCATGGTGCCCGCCCCGAGCGGGCGAGCGGA
Organism: Candidatus Azambacteria bacterium; assembly: GCA_016200965.1. GTDB lineage: Bacteria > Patescibacteriota > Minisyncoccia > GWC2-36-17 > WO2-46-25 > JACQDT01. The sequence continues at coordinate 2,978 of JACQDT010000016.1, forward strand.
GGCCGACGCCGAGCAATCAATTTCTCGCTGGGAAATTGATTGCGTCTTTTCGTGGGAAACCAACTTTGTCTATTTAGAGTAAATCCATAATTATGTTATTTGGCGCGCACGTATCCATCGCAGGCGGAATAGAAAAGGCCCCCGAACGGGCGGCGGCTTTTGGCTGCGAGGTGTTTCAGATTTTTTCCCGGCCGCCGCAGGGAGGTAATCCGCAAAAGATAACCAAAGAATCCGCGGGCCGTCTGCGGGAAAATATGGTTGCCCACGGACAGAAAGAGTTTTATATCCACACGCCCTATATTATCAATCTGGCGTCTGCAGAAAAAAGAATCGCGGAGGGCTCGGTGCGCATCATCAAAGAGGAGTTGGAACGGGGGAGCGCTCTTGGCGCGAAATACGTAATGACGCATCTGGGGTCGGCGAAAGATCATGCTGGTGATGGAGATGCCGCGAAAAAGATGGTCGTAGAGAATCTTAAGCGCATCGTGGATGGGGCGTACAAAACGGAATTGCTCATTGAGATTGCGGCGGGGTCGGGCAATGTGATCGGGAGTACTTTTGAAGAACTCGCGTACTTTTTGGATCATCTGAAGGGATACACAGTGGGGATTTGTCTGGACACCGCGCACATGTTCGCGGCCGGATATGATATCCGTACCTCGGCGGCGGTGAAAAAGACATTTGATCTTTTTGACCAGATCGTTGGTCTAAAGCATTTGCGGATGTTCCATTTGAACGATTCCAAGGTGGACATCGGCGAGAAAAAAGATCGCCATGAACATTTGGGCGACGGCAAAATAGGCCTGGGCGGCTTTGAAGCGCTGGCCAAAGAAAAGCGTCTGCGGGAATATAATTTTGCCTTGGAAACGGAGCATGATAAGGTGGCGGAAGATATTGCGATTATGAAAGAACTGCGGGAGAAATATGCCCAGTAGTGAAACTTTGACTGGTCGCCGAAGGCGACCGCATCTCCGGGCAGAACGCATGAGGACATAATATTATTTGAATGATTTCTGTTATGGTATGGTTTGCTATGCTGAATAGTCAAAGTTCTACTACTGGGTATGCCGGCAATTGAATTTACCATAGAAAAAAAAATAGAAGGCGCGCTGGGAAGGGCGGGCGCGTTGAAAACGCCGCACGGGGAAGTGCGGACGCCGGCGTTTGTGCCCGTGGGAACGCTCGCGGCGGTGAAATCCGTCACTCCCGAAGAACTGCAGGCGCTTGGCGCCCAAATGGTCCTTGCCAATACGTATCATCTGTATTTACAGCCGGGCGATGAAACGGTCGCCAAGGCGGGCGGGCTTTCTGAGTTTATGGGGTGGAACGGTCCGACAATGACCGATTCCGGAGGATTTCAGGTGTTTTCATTGGGATTTGGAAAAGGGAAAAAGGGCGTCACGAAAGTGTTGCGCGACGCGGCGACGGCTCATGAAAACGATACCGCCACCGAGCATACGAAGCTGGTGAAGATTGACGATGAGGGCGCGACATTCACTTCGCACATCGACGGGACCACGCATCGGTTCACTCCAGAGCGGTCCATCGCGATACAGGAGCATATCGGCGCGGATATTATCTTCGCGTTTGACGAATGTACTTCGCCGTTTTTACCGCATGACAGCATGAAGGCCTCGCTTGAGCGCACGCATCGCTGGGCTCGCGAATCGCTCCAAGCGAAACGTCGGAGCGATCAGGCGCTGTTCGGCATTGTGCAGGGCGGCAGATATGCCGATTTGCGCGAAGCGAGCGCGCGGTTTATCGGCGGCATGGATTTTGACGGGTTCGGCATCGGCGGATCGTTCGATAAAAATGATATGACGAGTATCGTTGCACTAGTTAATGGAATATTGCCTGAAAACAAACCGCGCCATATGCTCGGCATAGGGGAGGTGGAGGATATGTTCGAGGGAATCGAGCGCGGGATCGATCTGTTCGACTGTGTGCTCCCGACGCGGCTCGGGCGCAATGGGACGATTTTAACGGCGCAAGGCAAATACGACATTTGCAAAAAAGAACACGCGGAATCGTTTGCGCCCATTGAAGAAGGGTGCGGATGCTATGCGTGCGCGCATTGGACCAAAGCGTATCTCCATCATTTGTTCAAAGCAAAGGAATTGCTCGGGTATCGCCTCGCGACCATTCATAATCTGTATTTCATAGTCCATGTGGTGGATGCCATCCGTCAGTCCATTTTAGACGGGACTTTTTTTGAGTATAAAAAGCGGTTTCTGGAAACATATCTGCGCTAAGAGGTGTGGATTGCGCTCTTGACTTTTTACATCTTTCATACTATATTTCAAGTATTGTTAAATTGGTCAGTTGTTTTAAAATCTCACAAAGAAAGGAGACGGTGATGAAAACCATCATCTTAACAGCGTTTTTCGTTGTTTTGTGCGCGCCCTTTGTTGTGAATGCCGGGTTCTATGACCTCCCTGTGCTTGATGAATGGGCGATAGTCACTCATCCGGATTTCAATAAAGAAATACCGTTGTACGAAGGGCAGCGGTTCGGGACTGATTTTACCAGGCAGATAGAGCTCGCGCGGTTTCTGCATTATCTTCAGGAGGATTGGCATCAAACCCGTGACCTCAAGAATCAGCCCGGCACTTACGAGACGAATCCTATCTTAGGGAGGCATCCGAGCGACGGGAAAATTGATCTCTATTTCGCGGGATGCTATATGGTCCAGCATTTTCTGGCAACACGACTGCCGGAACCGTATGCCTCTTCCCTCCTTGACTCGGTGGCGTTCACCGAACATCTCGTGGTTGAAGCGAACAGGGAGTATCTTTCCGGAGGGGCGTATCCTTCAAACAGACACTCTCTCGGGATTGTGTTCACCTCAAGGTTCTAAAGCTGAGGGGCTCCGCGCAGCAATATGCGCGGAGCTCTCTTTTCTTCACACTCAAAGAAAGGAGTATCGCACATGGCATATTTTACGAGAGAGGAATTGCTTGAGCTGTTGCCTTTTGGGAGGGACTTCCTGTTTCTTGACTCTGCTCGCGTCCTGGAAAACGAATACCGAACCGTCGGTTCGTATTGCGTTCGTTTCCCTGAACAAAGCGTAATTATGGAGAGCCATTTTCCCGGAACGCCGATTTTCCCCGGGCACCTGCAAATGGAAGCAGCGGCACAGCTGGCCGCTTTGCTGATGATGGAGAAGGGAAACGGCAATGGGAACGGTATCGGAGGATATATGCCTCTCATGGGGCATTCGTCTTTTGATATCGAGCTGTTCGCCGTAAGCGGCGACGGGATTCAAATTGAAGTGGAGCTGGGCGAAAAAATCGGCAAACAGGTCACCTTTTTCGGAATGGTGTCGGGGAAAGGAGGTGTTTCCTTGGGCGTTATCAAAGGAAGGGCGATTCCCAAAGGAGCGCTTCAACGGATGTCAAAAATGGCGAAAGCATAGTATCCCTCAATGTTTTACAGGACCGCGGGACAACAATCCCGCGGTTCATTTTTTACATTGATTGACTCCCTGCTGTTTTTAGTGGTATCATACTGGATTGCTTTTATATTTATGGAATTTCACATCGCAATCGCGCCGGAACAAATAACCCAGTGGTGGGGATTGCCCATCACCAACACCCTGCTTTCAAGCTGGATGGCGATGGCGGTGCTTATCGTTTTTTCACTTCTTGTCTCGCGCGGGCTTTCATTCAAGCCGGGCAAATTTCAGAATTTCATTGAAATGATTTTTGAATATGTCATTGATTTCATGGAACACACGTTCGGCGACAGAAAAATAGCGCGGCTTTTCTTCCCGTTCGTCACGACGCTTTTTTTGTTCATCTGGGTCTCAAATTGGCTTGAATTCCTTCCGGGGTTCGGCAGTATCGGGCTTGCGGGCGAGTGCGGGAAGGCCGTATGCGAGCCGCTCTTTCGTTCCGCCAATACCGATTTGAATGTCACCATTGCGCTTGCGGCGGCGGCTATGGGGGCGACGGAGATCGCGGGACTATGGTATTTAGGGGCATTCGGATATTTGAAGAAGTTTTTTGATTTTTCAGGACCCTTGAATTTTTTCATCGGCCTGATAGAATTGGTGAGTGAGGCCGCGCGCCTCATTTCGTTTTCATTCAGGTTGTTCGGAAATATCTTCGCGGGGGAAGTGCTGATTATCGTGATGACCGCGTTTCTTCCCATCGCGCTTCCCGTGCCGTTCATGCTGTTTGAATTGTTCGTAGGATTCATTCAGGCGGCGATTTTCGCTTTGCTCACTTTGTTTTTTATTAAAATTGCGATTACAGAGAAAGGTCATTAAACATAAAGCGTGAAACATAAAGCGTGAAACATTCCCCGAACGAACGTTTCATGTTTCAGGTTCCACGTTTCAGGATGTTATGGATACAGAAGTGGCAAAATTATTAGGGATGGCGTTTGCGGTTGGTTTTGGCGTGCTTGGTCCCGGTATCGGCATCGGACTTATCGTGAGCCGTGCGCTTGAGGCAATGGGAAGAAACCCGGAAGCGTCCGGAAAGATTCAGGCGACGATGTTCATTGGCATCGCGTTTACCGAGGCGCTTGCGATCTTCGCTTTGGTCATCGCGTTTTTGGTCAGATACGCATAAAGGGCTTTGTCTGAAATTCCAAGTCCACTACCGGACGAAGGAATTTCAGAAACAAAACCTTTATGGTGAGCCTGCCGAACCATCACCCTTCGGCTTCGCTCACCCTTCAATGCAATTCAGGGTGACCCTGAGTGCATCGAATGGGTCAGGGTGCTCAATGTTGTGGTTAAATATATTTTACCTCGCATTGAGCTCGGCTTATATATTTAGACAACATTGGCATGGAATTGTTTCAAAAATTCGGCATTGACTGGCGTTTATTGGTGATGCAGATCATCAATTTTGCCATACTGCTTTTTATCTTGAAGCGGTATTTGTACAAGCCGGTGATGGATATGCTCGAGCGGATGCGAAGGTAAAATCAGCTGAGATACTTGCGCGCGCGAAGAAGGTAATTCACGAAGAGAAAGAAAAAATAGTGGATGAGGCGAAAAGAGAAGTGGCGGGAATCGTGATCGCCGCTACCGAAAAAGTGCTCGGCAAAAAATTTGAAGGAAAAGAGGCGGAAGAATTGGTAAGGCAAGGATTACACTCATGAAGTACACAACCGCTCACTATGCGAACATGCTTATTGCTGCGACGAAAGACAACGGCGCGCACGATGCGGCGCAGGCTGTGGCTTCGCTGGCCCGTTTTTTACGGGAGAAAAACCGGCTCGGTCAGCTTGAACGCGTGCTTTCCCAATACCGCGCATTGCTTTTGAAGCGCAATATGTCAGGGGAGATTCACATACAAAGCGCCGTGCCGCTTTCTTCTTCGCTAAAAAAAATGATACGCGAGAAACTGGACGCGCCCGAGGAAACAGTTGTAAAAGAAACAGTCAACGCTTCTCTTATCGGGGGGATCGTGGCCAAGTATAATGATGTGCTTATTGATACGTCACTGAGGCGAAAACTGAAACGTTTGGAAGGAGCGCTGTTACGATAACATTATGATATCGGATGTCATCATCAAAAAATTAAAAGAGGAGATTGCCGGCTTCAAAGAAGAAACAAAGATGGAAAAAGTTGGCACGGTGCTTGAGGTGGGAGACGGCGTGGCGAAGATCGCGGGGCTTTTCAACATCGCCGCATCCGAAATGCTTACCTTTGAAACGAAAGAAGGGAAAAAAATACCGGGTACCGCGTTGAATTTGGAAGAAGATCATGTGGGGGCGATTATTCTTGGGTCGTACCATGAAATTCAGGAAGGGGATGTGGTGAAAGCGACGGGGAAAATCCTTTCTGTGCCGGTGTCGGATGGATATGTCGGTCGTACGGTAAACGCGCTTTTGGAGCCGGTGGACGGCAAAGGAAAAATCGCCAAAGGCGCCGAATATCCGGTGGAGAAGATTGCGCCGGGTGTCATCACGCGCACATCGGTTTCGGTCCCTCTGCACACCGGCATCAAAGCGATTGATGCCATGATTCCGATTGGGCGTGGCCAGCGGGAGCTCATTATCGGTGACCGCAAAACGGGGAAAACCGCCGTCGCGCTTGATGCCATTTTAAATCAGAAGGGGCAGAATGTGGTGTGTATCTATGTCGCGATAGGGCAGAGGCAGTCGCGCATACGGCACATCGTGAGCGAATTATCAGAACGGGGCGCGATGGACTATACGACGGTGGTGACGGCAGGCGCGTCCGATCCGGCCGCCATGGTGTACATCGCTCCATACGCGGCCACGGCGCTGGGAGAGTATTTCATGGACCAAGGGAAAGACGTGCTGGTCGTGTACGATGACTTATCCAAACACGCGCAGGCGTACCGCCAGATCTCGCTTCTTTTGCGCCGGCCGCCGGGACGCGAGGCGTATCCGGGCGATATTTTTTATCTGCATTCCCGTTTGCTTGAGCGCGCATGCCGCCGCGATGAGAAATACGGAGGCGGCAGTTTGACCGCGCTTCCCATCATTGAGACGCAGGCAAGCGACGTGTCGGCGTATATCCCGACCAATGTCATTTCCATCACCGACGGGCAGATTTATCTGGAAACCGATCTTTTTTATCAGGGCATCCGTCCCGCGCTCAACATCGGGCTTTCCGTGTCCCGCGTGGGTGGCGCGGCGCAGTTGAAAATCACGAAAAAAGTGGCGGGAAAGATGCGGCTTGATCTCGCGCAGTATCGCGAGCTCGCCGCGTTCGCGCAGTTTGCCGCCGATCTGGACGAAAATACCAAAAAACAGCTCGAGCGCGGCAAGCGCGTGGTGGAGATTTTCAAGCAAGACCAGTATCAGCCGGTGCATTTCACCCTGCAGGCGGTTATTTTTTACGCGGTGACCAACGGTTACTGCGATGCCGTTCCCGTACAGAGCGTGCGCGCGTGGGAAAAAGGATTGATCCAATACGTTGCCGCATCGCACGCAGACCTCATCAAAGAAATAGAAGAAAAGAAAGAATTGACGAAAGAGATAGAGGAAAAAATTAAGAACGCGCTGGAAACCTATGTCTTCAACGCTTGATATCCGCCGCCGCATCAAATCGGTGAAAAATACCCGCCAGATCACGCGGGCCATGGAGAAGATCTCTGCGATCAAAATGCGCAAAGCGCAGGCCGCCGCCGTACAATCAAGGCGGTACGCCGCGCTCGCGTGGGAAATGATGCGCGCGCTTGAAGGCAATGTGGAAAAAAACGCGCATCCGCTTTTGAAAGAGCGCGCGGTGAAGCGCGCGGGATTTTTAGTGGTGTCTCCCGACAAAGGATTGTGCGGCAGTTTGCCCTCGCGGCTTTTGCAGAAGATCGTCGCGGCCGCGCCCGGCGGGGTGGCTTCGCAGGACGCGCGCTGGTACACCATCGGGAAAAAATCACGGGAGGCGCTGGTGCGTCTCGGCGCGCATCTTGAAGCGGACTTCGGCGCTACGCCAGCGCTTGTGCAAGCCGCGCACAGCATGTCCGTCATCGGAACCGTCGTGTCAGATTATCTCGCCGGGAAAATAGATGCGCTGTACCTTTGCTATACCGATTTCGTAAATACGCTTGTTCAAAAGGCGACAGTGAGGCACATTCTCCCGTTTAACGTCGCTGACGTGGAACCCGAATTGCACCGCGGGAAAAAACCGCGTTTTGAATATGCGTTCGAGCCGTCTCCCGAGGAAGTGCTCCGCCATTTGCTGACGCGCATTTTGTAATTGCAGGCGTACCAGGCGATTTTAGAGTCCAACGCGTCCGAGCACAGCGCGCGGATGGTGGCGATGAAAAGCGCGTCTGAAAACGCCGGCGAGATGATAGACGGTCTGACATTGGAGTATAACCAGGTGCGGCAGCAGGGCATCACCCGTGAAATCGCGGAAATTTCCGCGGGAAGAATCGCGATGGAAGGATAACATTCAACAATAGATTATGAATACAGGTAAAATAAAACAAATAATCGGACCGGTCGTGGACGTGGAGTTCTCAGAAAAATTGCCGCGTATTTACGACGCGCTTGAGATACAAAAGGGAGACGAAAAAATTGTGCTTGAAACCCAGCAGCATCTGGGCTCATACGTAGTGCGGGCGATTGCGCTGGGGGCGACCGACGGTCTTCGCCGGGGCGACAAGGTAACAGCGCTGGGTGCGCCCATTTCGGTTCCCGTGGGGAAAGCGATCCTGGGGCGCATGTTCGACGTGGTGGGCAATCCGATTGACGGCAAGGGGCCGGTGAAGGAAGAGGCGCGCCTGCCCATTCATCGCGCGGCGCCCGGTTTCAGCGAGCAATCCACCGCGCTTGAGATTTTTGAGACGGGTATCAAGGTCATTGATCTTATTTGCCCGTTCGTGAAAGGCGGAAAGGTGGGGTTGTTCGGCGGTGCGGGTGTGGGGAAAACGGTTATCGTGATGGAGCTTATCCGCAACATCGCGCGCGAACACGGCGGCTTTTCGGTGTTTGCCGGAGTCGGCGAGCGCACCAGGGAAGGTAACGAACTGTACCGCGAAATGAGCGAGTCGGGCGTGCTTGATAAGACCATTTTGGTGTTCGGCCAGATGAACGAGCCGCCCGGCGCCCGTCTGCGCGTTGCGCTTTCGGGGCTTACCATGGCGGAATATTTCCGGGATACCCAAGGCAAGGACGTGTTGTTGTTCGTGGACAATATTTTCCGCTTCACGCAGGCGGGAAGTGAAGTGTCGGCGCTGTTGGGACGGATTCCTTCAGCGGTGGGCTATCAGTCCACGCTTGCCGAAGAAATGGGCGGTTTGCAGGAACGCATCACGTCAACAAGCAAAGGGTCTATCACGTCGGTGCAGGCGGTATACGTGCCCGCCGACGACCTGACCGATCCTGCGCCGGCAACGACGTTCGCGCATCTTGATTCCACCGTGGTTCTTTCGCGCTCGCTCGCCGAGCTGGGCATTTACCCGGCCGTGGATCCGCTTGATTCCACCTCCACCATCATGGATCCGCGCATTGTCGGAGCAGAACATTATGAAGTCGCGCGCGGGGTCCAGCGCGTGCTCCAGCGCTATAAGGAATTGCAGGATATCATCGCGATTTTGGGCATGGACGAGCTGTCCGCGGAAGATAAGGTTGCCGTGTCGCGCGCGCGGAAGATTCAGCGATTCTTGAGCCAGCCGTTTTTTGTCGCGGAGAACTTCACCGGCACCCCGGGTACATACGTGTCGCTGAAAGAAACCATTCGCGGATTCAAAGAGATTATCGACGGCACACACGACGACAAGTCCGAGCAGGCGTTTTATATGAAAGGCGGAATCGATGAGGTGAAATAACCCCGCGAGAACTTTTCTAAGAAAACCATGCGCAGGCCGACCCTTCGGCAGTGAGCTCAGGGCCGAACTGGCGGGCAGGGTGCCCCGTTCCCGACTCGTCCTTGGAAACAGAATAATGTTGCTCCTGCGGCACCATTTTCTTCGCCCTCATCCTGCGGGGTCGCCTACGGCGACGGACGAGTCGGGAACGGGGCGAGTGAGGCCGAGGGTTGAGCGGCGCGCCCCCGCTGGGGGCGCGAACGCGTGTTTTCGTGGAAAGTTCTCGCGGGGTTACTCAACAAATTATGTCTCAAATCCATTTCGAAATTGTGACGCCGGAAGAGGTGAAATAACCTCTATTTAAACCACTTTTCGCTAGCTCTTGACAAGATTCATAAACCGTAGTAAAATGGGTGCGTTACGATAAACTGTATTGTTCCTTGAAAAACACACATGAATGGTCGCATCACGCGGCAACCCTTGCCTCGGGCAGAGGTGAACGGCGCGACGATATCCGAAAGGATTGTTGCTTAAACAAGGAGAATCGTCATGGTGAATGTTCAGCAACACGTCATTGATTGCGATGCCGCTCCCTTCGTCCCGAAAGGATGGAGCGTGGAGGAGCACCAAAAAGGCGGGCAGTTCAAGTTTGATCCCGCACAGGTGCGGTTCTATCTCTCCAAGCCGCAACAGAATGAAAAGTGGATTAAGGGCAACGAACTCCGCAAAGAGCTTTCGGGGAAGCCGGTCCTGAACGCGAATATACTGGACTATCTGTTTACTCACCCGCATCTGATACCGGAGAGCTGGAAGAAAGATGAGCAAGGAAGGACCCGCCATATCTTCTTCTGGGGCACTATTTACCGCGATGCGAACGGCGACCTGTGTGTCCGCTGCCTGTACTTCTTCGGCGGTCGGTGGGACTGGGGCGACCACTGGCTCGGCATCGGCTGGAGCGGCCGCTGCCCCGTGGCTCTGCGCGCAAGTAATTAGCACTTCGGCTTTGCTCCCTTTGATTTTTGACCTTGGAAGCATAGCCCTTTGAAACCCGACCCTCGGAACAGAATGTTCCGAGGGTCGATTCTTTTTAACGGATATGATATTGTAAAAGCGGCAGTAGGTGAATATGCCGGCGGCTACGGCTTCCCGCTACCGAAACCAGTATCCATACATCGGGAGTATTTCCGGCCACGGCTGGGGATAGGGTGATGTATGCAGAACTTCATCCCTCGGCAGGCTCGGGATGATCCTGAGCGGTGTCGAAGGATCAAAAAATGAAGATACTTGGTGGAGAATGCTATGGCATTTGATATGCCAAATTCGATACAGCCCGGAGAGTATTCTATGGGCGGTGGACCAGGCGGCATTCTCTACGCAACCGCGGTGCGGACGGCAACCTGTATGTCCGGTGCCTGTGCTTCATCGGCGGTCAGTGGAACTGGAACGACCACTGGCTCGACAACGACTGGAACGACAACAACCCCGTGGCTCTGCGCGCAACTTCATTCATTTCTCTCCCATTTTTTCGGGAGAGTTTTGTTTTGTAAGCTGTCCGCTCCAACCGCCAAGCATCTTGCCTATCTCGTTTATTTTCATCGAAAGTGCGATATACTTTTTATTATCAAGCGATTTACTTTCCCATAGCACCATGAGCAGTACTTTCTGGGTGTCTATTTTTCTGATAGCAAGCCGGACGTACGGCAGTTTTTCCTCTCGCGAAAGAAAGCTTGCGGTCGCTGTGGCTTCAAGCGATTCAATGAAAAGCGTATCGGGTGAGTAAGAATGATACTCGTACCTGCTGGGTGCTCAAGTGCGACATCAGAAAGTTTTTTGCAAACATTGACCATGAAATACTCATGAGTATTTTGCGAGCATACATCTCCGACGAGAGGATTCTTTTGCTTCTGCAGGAAATCATTTCCAGCTTTTCTTCAACGGCGCCCGGCAAAGGTTTGCCGCTGGGGAACTTAACCTCACAACTGCTGATCAATATCTACATGAACGATTTTGACCAGTTTGTAAAACACAAGCTCAAGGCGCGTTCTTATATCCGCTATGCGGACGATTTTGTCATTTTCTCGGAGAATCGTGAGCGGCTTGAAGGACTTATTCTGCAGATAGCGCATTTTTTGCACAGTCAACTCAAGAGTGCCAAATGTGGTGGACGCATACAGATTATTGACCGTTTTTTTGCGCTGTGATACTATTTCGGTATGGCTACTATTTCAATCCCAAAATCAAAAATAAAAAAGGAGGGCGGAGTTGTTGTGCTCTCTCTCAAAGAGTACCAAAAACTTTATGAAAGGGCTGTGCCGACGTATTATCTAAAAGGAAAAGCGGCGAAGAAGTTGGATGAGTTGGTGGAGGAAGGATTGCGCGAATATCGCGCCGGGAAAACCAGAGCGATTACGTCGCTGGCCGATTTGGACTGATTTCATGTTGATAAGAACTTCTTCCCGCTTTGAGAAACGCTACCAAAAGTTGCCGGCACACATAAAGGAGAGAGCGAAGGAGCGCGAGCAACTTTTCCGCGTAAGCCCTTTTCATCCCTTACTGCGCACTCATAAGCTTTCGGGAAAAGAGAAAGAACATTGGGCTTTTTGGATCACGCATTTCTACCGCATCAAATTTATTTTCCTCGCCGACGAGGAAGTTTTGTTTTTAGATGTTGGCACGCATGATGAGGTATACCGCTGACTTAAAAATTATCCATGTCTCAAATCCATTTCGAAATTGTGACGCCGGAAAAAGTGGCGTATCAGGATAAAATTGACGCGCTGACTTTGGATACCAAAGACGGCGAGATTACGATTTTGCCTAACCACATGCCCCTGGTGAGCGTGCTTCGGCCCGGCGAAATGCGCATCAAAAAGGGAAATGAGGAAATTTTTATGGCGGTGTCGGGCGGGTTTGTGGAAGTGCAACCCGACAGTAAAGTGATCATTATCGCCGACGCCGCCGAGCGCGCCGAAGATATCAACGAGTTGAAAGCGGAAGAAGCCCGCGCGCGGGCGCAGGACATTTTAGCGCGCAAAGCGACCGGGGAAGAAGTCGCCGATGCGGAGGCCGCGCTTGCACATGCGCTCGCGCAGCTTAAGACCGCGCGCCGGCGGAAGAAACGGAACATTTGACCCCGTAATACAACCTCGACTGGGTGTGCCATTCGATGAGATGTGTCATCTGCTATGGATATTCGTACCATGGACGAACTAGCGCAAGACCACGGTATCTGACGGCGCACCCGAACATTTCATCAGTCGAGGTTGATATACGGGGTTGACACAACCGCATGAAATAGTGTTAAATGCGCGCAAAGACAAAGAACATTTCCAATTTCATACACAAGGAGGAGACAAGATGAAAACCGTTGAAGAAATCTGCGAGATAATCGTCGTCAAGATGGCGGATCTTGTGACTGAGGAGAAAGCTCCGGCGCATATCAGGGAAGGGGATATCATCTATTTCATTCCCAAGGACGGCACACTCGGATTTCAGCGCCCGAATGTTGAGGAGGTTGATTTTCTGTTTTTCGGCGGTTCGTACGACAGCAAGATCTATTTTGAGGAATTGCGTGAGAAATTGATGTGCATTGAGGTTGCGGGGGAACTTGCGCGGCGGATGGGGTTTCACGTGAAAAAAGTGGCGGACAGGGAAGATATTCTTCTTTCCTACCAGTTTCTCAAGGTATGAGCGCACATATAACAAAGGAGGTTGTGATGGAAACGATAGATGTGATTGACAATGTGATAAAAGAAATGGTGACGGGAGAAGGGGTAACCACGCAGATTCAAGAAAATGATATTATCTTTTTCTGCCCCAAGGATGGCACACTGGGGTTTGTACGGTGCGGGGAAGAAGGTGTACATCGCCTTTATTTCAATGAACCGTACAAGGACAAGATCTACGTCGGACCCGAGTTGTATGACAAAATGGCGTGCTGGGCTCTCGCAAAGCGGCTGGCGGAAAAGCAGGGATTCCGCGCCGCCAAAGTCATGGACAAGGGAAATTCGGTTCTTTCGTATCAGTTCCTTAATCAGTAAGTTTCAAGGAAAAGGCCATCTCGCAAACGGGATGGCTTTTTCATTTTTCCCCACGGCTCTTCCCTTTTTGCGCAAAGCGGTATATACTATCCAATCAATGGAGAAACCCAAGGACATATTCCGCGACGGGAAAATCGTCATCTCGGGAGCGCGGGCGCATAATCTCAAGAACATCCATCTTGAGGTGCCGAGGAATCGGCTCGTGGTGATCACGGGGCTTTCCGGTTCCGGCAAGTCGTCGCTTGCGTTTGACACGCTCTACGCCGAAGGACAGCGGCGCTACGTGGAATCGCTTTCTTCGTACGCGCGCCAGTTTTTGGGCGTGATGGACAAGCCCGACGTGGATAAGATAGAGGGCCTCTCGCCCGCTATTTCCATAGATCAAAAAAGCGTGTCCGCCAATCCGCGTTCCACGGTCGGCACCATCACGGAGGTATACGACTATCTTCGTCTTCTGTTCGCGCGCGCGGGCGTGCCGCATTGTCCCGAGTGCGGGCGGGTCGTGGCCAAGCAAACTTCAACGCAAATAGTGGACAGCATTTTAAAACTCCCCAAGGGGACGGAATTTGCCGTGCTTGCTCCCGTGGTGCGCGACAAAAAAGGGGAGCACAAGCACGTCATCGAGAATATCGGCAGGGCGGGATATGCGCGCGTGCGGCTTGACGGCGCCATCATGCCGGTCGGGGAAGCGCATTCGGTCGCGCTGGATAAATACAAGAAGCACACCATTGAGGCGGTCATAGACAGGATAGCGATAGAACGGGGGATCGACCGCGCGCGTCTTGCCGATTCGGTGGAGACGGCTTTAAAGATAGGAGAAGGACTCGTGACGGTTTCGCGCGACGGGCTGCACGACCTGATTTTTTCAGAACAATTCGCCTGCGCGCACTGCGGCATCTCCCTTCCGGAGATCGAGCCGCGCAGTTTTTCTTTCAACAGTCCGCACGGCGCCTGCGCGGCGTGCGCCGGTCTCGGGAAGAAGCTGAAAGTGGACCCCGCGCTTTTGATACATAATCCGCGGCTTTCCATATCCGAGGGCGCGATAAAGCCGCTGACCTCGGCCGGATACAATCCGCTGTGGACGGTGCTGGAAGAGCTGTCGCAACGCCTCGGTTTTTCGCTCCGCGCGGCGGTCGCGGATTTGCCGAAGGAAACGCTTGATATCATCCTTCGCGGAAGCGCGGCGCATCAGTTTGAGGGCCTTATTCCTTCGCTTGAACGGCGCTGGGCGGAGACGGATTCGGACTGGATACGCTCTGAGATCGAAAAATACATGATCGTGGAAAAGTGCGCCTCATGCGGAGGAAAGCGCCTGAAAAAAGAGATGCTCGCGGTGCTGTTTCACGCGAAGAACATCGCGGATATCGCCGCGCTTTCCATTGCGGACTGCCGCACGTTTTTTTCCCAAGTGAAGCTCGCGCAGGCGGAAGGCAAGATAGCGGGGCAGATCATCAAGGAAATCCAGAACCGCCTGCAATTCCTTGAAAACGTCGGCTTGAGCTATCTCTCGCTTGACCGCGAATCCGAAACGCTCGCGGGCGGCGAGGCCCAGCGCATCCGCCTCGCCACGCAGATCGGCTCGCGCCTAGTGGGCGTGCTCTATATTTTAGACGAGCCCTCCATAGGCCTTCATCCGCGCGACAACGCAAAGCTCATCAAGACGCTTGTGGGCCTGCGCGATCTGGGCAATACGGTGATCGTCGTGGAGCACGACGAAGAAACCATCTGCGCCGCCGACTGGGTGGTGGAAATCGGGCCGGGCGCGGGCGCCGACGGCGGGAAGGTGGTGTACGAAGGCACGCCCGCCCAGCTGAAAAAGGCGCACACCATCACGGGCGCGTATCTTTCTGGCAAAAAGCGCGCGGCAGACGAAAGCGCGAAAATAAAAGAAAAAGAAACCGCCGCGAAGCAGTTCGTTGAAATCAAAGGCGCGGAAGAGAATAATCTCAAAAAGATAGATGTGAACATCCCGCTTGAGAAATTCGTATGCATTACCGGCGTGTCGGGGTCGGGCAAAAGCACGCTCGTGGACGATATTTTGGCCAAAGCGCTCGCGCAAAAGCTGTACAAGGCCAAAGCGGCCCCGGGCAAGCACAAGGCGATCGCTGGCGCCCAGCATTTGAACAAGATCATCTATGTGGACCAGTCGCCCATCGGGCGCACGCCGCGTTCCAACCCCGCCACATACACGGGCGCGTTCACGGTCATCCGCGATCTGTTCTCGGCGACGCAGGAAGCGAAGATTCGCGGGTACAAGCCCGGGCGTTTCAGTTTCAACGTCAAGGGAGGCCGGTGCGAAGTGTGCGAAGGGCAGGGGCAGGTGCGGATAGAAATGCATGTTCTCCCCGATGTGTACGTGGAGTGCGAAGAATGCCACGGCACGCGGTTCAACAAAGAGGCGCTGGAAATTGAATACAAAGGAAAAAATATTTCGCAGGTGCTTGATATGAGCGTGAGCGAGGCGTTCGCTTTTTTCAAACAGGTCCCGACTTTGCGCAACATCCTTTCCACGCTCGTGGAAGTCGGGCTCGGGTACGTGAAGGTGGGCCAAAGCGCGACGACGCTTTCGGGCGGCGAGGCCCAGCGCATCAAGCTCGCCGACGAGCTTGCCCGCCGCGACACGGGCGCCACGCTCTACATTTTAGACGAACCCACCACAGGGCTTCATTTTGAGGATATTTCAAAGCTGTTGGTAGTGCTCCGCCGCCTCGTGAACCGGCGCAACACAGTGCTCGTGATTGAACACAATCTGGACGTCATTTCCGCGTCCGACTGGATCATTGACCTTGGGCCCGAAGGTGGGGACAAAGGGGGCGAGGTCGTAGCCGTCGGCACCCCCGCCCAGATCGCCCTGCACGCATCCAGCTACACGGGACAATTTTTGAAACAGAGGGTGTAATAATGGAAAAAGGTACCTGACACCAATTCCCAATTCTTCCCAATTCCTGACACCAATTCCAAATGGGCAGGATCACCGTGAGTGATGTCGTGGATATTCTGGAGTGTCCCAAACGAACTGCGCAAGCCCATCTCCAACGATTGAAAACACTCAAAATTATCAAACAAGTCGGCAAGGGCCCCGCTTCGGCCTATATATTGGAATAATGACATAATTATTAACAACCGAATGACCTAAACTCTGGAGAATTTTTCTACGAGGTATGGTCGCAAATCGCATCGAGAATAAAGACCCCATCATCAGGGTCGCTCGATGCGTCATGTGGGGAAACCCGCATGTGGGTCGCAAGACCCTAGCCTGGTGGTGGGCTTTTTGCGTTTGATGCTGGAGTGGATAACCAGATTTGAGCGAAGCTTGCTACCGAAGGTAACATCACCCCAACATGCATAAAAAGCAATTAGAGCGACATATCGCACAAGACAACTATTTTGGCACGCTGGCTATCGTGCTTAATATGGCGCGACAAACTCTTGAGAAAGATATGCGCGGACCTAAGAAAAATTGGCACATTAAACTTCTGCAAAGTTTGGAAGATGATTTAATGTATCTCCAACGAGAATATAAAATTATCAAAAAATAGAGACCATTTCATCCATCAAGTTGATATTTTGCTCACATTCATGATATACTTGAGCTATGATGTCCCCCGAAAAAATGCCACATATCCCGGAAGTAAAGACCACGCCCGAACGTGTTCTTGAAGAAGCGGGTAAAGAGGTAGAGGTGTCAAAAAAGGAGAAACTTGCCCCAGAAGAGGTAGAGACACGAGTGACGGAATTGGCTGACCTCTCGGCTGCCCGACCCGAAATCTCCATGCATGTATGAGAAACGTGGGGCGGCCTTACCAAAAAAGAGCGGGAAGAATTGAAGGCCAAAGGCGAAAACGCAGTCATCGCTCATCTTGATTCGCTCAAGGTTGACCCGGAACTTAGAGAATTTTCAGAAACGACTCTCGCCGAGTACGACGAACGGATAAAAGAACTCGCCTCGAACCCGGACGTTCTTAAGTCCTACAGGGACCGCTTCGAAACTCTTAAGGGAACTCTTGCCAAAGTTCTCTCTTTTGAGCATCTGCAAAAAGAATTGAATGCTGCAGAAAGTACCGAGCAAAAACTGCGGCTTTTTTATGAACAATACGGAAGATCGCCGGGGCCGATAGAACGCAAAAAAATGGAGGGTCTTGCAAATCGAGTTGCGAAGATTAAAGAAGAACTGAAAGGGTTTGAACTCGATGAAGCTACTATAGATATGCTACGCCGAAGAGAAATCCGAGGAACGCAGCGAGACCTTGCGCACTACAGCTTCGCCGAAACCGAAACGCGCGCCGAACTCATCCGTGAAGTTCTGCCCGACCTTATGCAGGGCGCACCGGTTCTTTTTCAGGGAGAAACTGGTTCGGGCAAAACCCAGCTTGCAAAATATATTTCTCAAAAATATCTCAGCAAAGAGCCGGCGGTTATTTCGGTAAGCGAACAGATAAAAGAATCCCAAATACTGGGAGCACGGGGACTTGAAGCCGGCGAGACGATTTTCAAATACTCCGAATTCGTCAAAGCGCAGAAAGAAGGCCGGCCGGTCATTCTTGACGAGGTCAATCTTATGCCCCACGAATTTGCGGGCATTCTTCACGATCTTCTACAGAAACGCGTTGGTGATGTTTGGACTCATCCAACTACGGGGGAACAAATTCCTATTACCGCGCCGATTATGGCAACCGCCAACCTCAAGTCAGAACGATACAAACAACGCTATGAACTGGATGTCGCCACTCTTCGCCGTTTCATCGGCGGAGCAGGAGCACGGGAAATCCATTATCTTGATATCGGAAAAAAAGATAAAGGCGGTGGATATATTGCCCCCGAGACATTAAAGGTATTAGGGGCAGTGCTCGCCGACCGTAACGGGAATATCGAGTGGGATGAAGCAGACGCACCAAAGAAACAGGATGAACTTAAACGATTCGTTGCCGCGTGCCGCAAAATTCAAGAAGATTTCACACTCTCCATCCGCGAAGGAGGCGAAGAAACGCTTGCAAGAACCGACCGTCTCGCATTTCGGGAGTTAGTCATCACTCTCAAGGATCAAATAGAGATAATGAAGGCATGGAAAGCGAGCGGATTTAGGGAACCGCTGCAGGAAATTATTCTCCGTGAATTTTTCCGCAAGGCGGAAATAAGCGGCCGTGCTGCCAAAGACCGGGAGAATATGGTACGGGTGTTTATTGCCAATAAATTTTTCAAAGATACCAAGCCGGAAGATTTCAAAATACAAGGCCTTGCCGCTCAATCTCTTCGCCAGTGGCAGGGCAAAGAATAATAGCCATGCCATTCGAAGCCTACAAACTTTATCAAGAATACGAGCCAGACAAATACAAAACCTCCACCCAAAAGAAGGCGGAGGGCGTATTGAAAGAGGCTGATGAAATGAAGCGGGCTCAAGGCAAAGAAACGATCTCTGGCATTGAATTTCAAGAAGCCAGAGAGCTTTTAGGCGAAGACCTCATCGGACCGGAAGAAATTGAAAAAACTTGGGGCGTGAGGCCGGAGGACGTGCCGGAGATTCCGTTTTCCCGCGAAGAACTTGAACGCGCCAAAGAAATGGGGCAAATGTTGGTTCTTCGAGTCGAGAAAACAGAAGATGGCAAACCGATGTCACTTGAAGTAATGATCGATATTATTCAGAAAAGGTGGAATAAAGAAGGCAAGGGGAAACTGCTTTACACGGATGACGAATATAAGAACTGGAAAGAGAGAACTGGCGCAGATTTCAGCCAAAAAGCCCCTCGCGCCGGGTGGACTCTCGTCTCCAGAGAATTACTTCCGCAAAGCACAAGTAAAAACTACGCCCAACAAACCGAGTTAATGGTCGCTTACTTGAAAGATACTGTATTCAAGGATATGGAGATTCCCGAAGAATACGAAGAGGCCTTTCAAGAATGGGAACAGGCCAAACAAACGGACAAAAACATACAAGAATTACTTCGCAATCCAGACAATCCAAAGTATGACTGGCAACAAGCCGCCAAAGAACTCGCCGAGCTTAAAATCACCCAGCTCACCCGCCAATCCATTCAAGAAACCATCTACGACCTCGCCCTTTATTACGATAAGAACGGCGAGCGTTTATTGCCCAATGTCTATACTTGGTCTAATTCGCGGTCCCCTGAAGGCGAGCTCGTGGACCTTGGCGAGTTCGACGCGGAGGGCGTGGACGCCGGCAGGTGGGCGCCGAGCCGCCGCGTTGACGATCTTGGTGTGCTCCTCTCCCGCAGGTTGTAGCTTTGTTTTTTGTTATTCTTGCCCCGTTAGAAGTTTTACAACAAATAATGTATTGCGCAAAACAAAGCCGAAGGCGAGTTTGCAGAATGCAAAATGTATTAGTAACAACTCGGCTGAACTTCTAACGGGGTGAATTCCTTTGATGGTCTTTTTTCGAAAAAATTTTTGAGTTTTTGCACCTGGGTGTGGTATAATTCTTTTATGGCTAATGCAGTATGGTTTACGGATCATGCTCGCCATCTACAACACTGCTTACGCTTTTCTGGCGCAGGCAAAATGATTTTTTTGGAGTGCGCGCGTATTTATACAGGCGCGACATGTCCCATTAGCATGAAGCGCTGCTGACTTGGATGGAAAGGCGTATTGAGAAGAGCGGTCCCCTGACGGCAAGCTCGTGAACCTCGGCAATTTCGACGCGAAGGGCGTGAACGGCAACAGGTGGACGCCGGACAACCGCAATGGCAATCTTGGTGTGCTCCTCTCCCGAAGTGTCATAAAGCTCGTCTACCCAATGGACGAGCTTTGTGTTTGTCTCATCCAACCGCCGATCATTTTGCCTATCTCTTGCAAGCGACTTTCGTAATCAATGTAGTGTTGCTGCTCAATCGCCCTCACGTCTTTCGCCAACCGCAAGAGAATTTTCACGCTTTCCGATTTTAAGTTAATCTGAGACAGGATTTCTCTTTTGCGAGACCCATCCTTGGTATGGTAAGCAGCTACAACCAAAGTCATAATCTCCAACAAAAGATTTTCTGTCTTTTGACCGATAGCGTATCTGTCCCTTTTTGGAAGCGTTTCGCAGCGACGATACCAAGCAAGATACAATTTATAGGTTGCTCGGAATAAAGGGGTGTCGTGGGCGGTTTGTTTTGATTTATTTGTGCTATTATACCACATTACAAGACCATCCTTTTTTAGGTGGGACGCTTTCTTTTGCGGGCTTGGCAATGATAGTTGTTGCATTTCTTTCGACAAAAGATTTGAAACCCAAATGATGAAAAATCAGATATTTTTGTTGTTTTGAAGCGGCACCAAGGCTTCAAGGAACGTAGAAAATTATAAGTTTTTGTTGCGCGATTATTATAGTGGGAACAAATCTGTCTAAAAAACTACAAATATTTCTTTGAAATAATCTTGCGGGTCTTTTAGGAAATGGAAAAATGGTGGCAGGACAAGCAATATAACTAGAAATAGGATCAGCCACCATTTATCAGCGGTTTAATTGAATCATGGAAACGTTTGATCCGAAAAAAGAATACATTGCGAAGATGAGCATTCCCGATGACGATCTGGCGAACTGGATGCGGATGCTTCGGGAAGGGAATTTCAACGATGAGGAGATTGACGGCATTCTCGTGCATTTGAATGCCGAATACGCGAAAGTGAAGAAACCGGAAATCATTCAAAAACGGATGAAAGAGGTGCAAGCGCGCGTGAAACAGATATATCAGGGGCGCGCTCTCTCTGCAGAGGAAAAGGAACTGCTCAAAAAACAGATTGAACGGGAATTTGACGAAACAAGCGGCGAAGGGAGATGACTGGTCTACTTTTCTGGTTTGGATTATAATGGGCGTATGAAACGTTCCCATTTGCTTTTTATTCTCACAATAATATTGGCGGTCGTTGTGACGACTCTGACGGCGATGGGTTTTCTTTTGTATCGGACCTCACGGCTCGTTCCGCCCCAATCGTTTGAAAATGCGGTGCTGGCAAAGGCGAAATACATCAAAGGCAAGACATCGTTTTTTTATCCCGCCCAGTGGCAGTTAAACGATATTCCCGCCGCGCAGGATTTCATTTCCGTGCAGGCGTATGAATCCGTAGATGCCATTGTGTTTGTCGCTTCGTCCAGCAAGATATTTGACGCCGCGAAGGTGAACGGGAAGGCATCGGAGGAAAAAGACATCACGCTTGACGGCGTGAAAGGAAAAGAGCGCATGTGGGAGAATGCAACATCCGGCGCGATAGTGTTTCGCGCGGATAATCTGAAATTCGCGGACCGGTATTACCGTTTTGAAATGTTCGCGGATGTTTCGCATAAAACGAAGGCAGAGCGCGCGTGGAAAGATATTCTTGACTCGGTCCGGTTTGTGAGAGGGGAAGAGGGGGGCATTGAGGCGAAACCGAAGTAGGCCATGACTAACCTCAAAATATTTTCGGTGGCTGAGTATGTGGCGTATCTCAACGAGGCGCTCTCTGAGCGCGACGCGGTGGTGGAAGGGGAGATATCCGAATATAAGATCAACCAGAGCAAATGGATTTTTTTTAAGGTGAAGGACGAAGAGGCGACGCTTGAATGCTTCAGCACGGTGTTCAAACTGCGCCTGCCGCTGGAAGACGGCATGCGCGTGCGGGTGTACGGGCGGCCCGGCATTTATGCGAAAAGTGGGAAGTTCAGCATGACGGTGGAATGGGCGGAGCCGGCGGGCGAGGGCGCGCTGAAGCGCTCGTTCGAACTATTGAAAGCGGAACTGGAAAAAGAAGGGCTGTTTGCCGCGGCGCGCAAGCGGCCTCTGCCGCGTTTCCCGAAAAAAATCGCGCTCGTCGCGTCAAAGGAATCGGCGGCGTACGGCGATTTCACAAAGATTTTAAAACAGCGCTTCGGCGGGCTTGAGGTCTTTTTGTATCACGTCCAGGTGCAGGGGGGAGAAGCTATTGCAGACATCCAAAAAGCATTTTCGTATTTCAACGCGCACCACAAAGAGCTCGGCATTGAAGCGGTTGCGCTCGTGCGCGGCGGCGGGTCGCTTGAGGATCTGGCGGCGTTCAATTCGCGCGAGGTCGCCTACGCGGTGTTCGGCTCTGCGGTGCCCGTGATCGCGGGCATCGGCCACGAGCAGGACGAGACCATCGCGGATTTCGTGGCCGATGTGCGCGCCTCCACGCCTTCGCAGGCCGCCGAATTGCTCGTGCCGCACCGCGACGATGTCAGGCGCTACGTGGATACCATGGCCGACACGATGGGGGCGGAGATATCCTCGCGTGTTGACCGCGCGCTTTCTGGAGTGGGGGAAATGGTGGGTGCCTTGGACATGGTGATGGCCCAGAAAGCGAATGCGCTTTTGGCGACGGCGGGAAAACTCGCTCTGCATTTGAAATTTTTCAGCGAG
>JACQDT010000014.1 GCA_016200965.1 Candidatus Azambacteria bacterium
AATATCACTTTCCGATGTATCTTAAAGAGGTGGAGTATCGATTCAATCACCGGAAAGATAATTTGTTCAAATTATTCCTCGCAACCTATTTTGGTTACGTTTCCCACTAATTACCTTCTTTTATTATACAATAAAATGGCTGAATCATGAATGAGCGCGGTAGTATGTTTATGCATGCACATCCGGCGGTTTCGCTTTTTCAAAGAAAAGCGTCGCGAGGCCGAAGCGGGCAGGGTGCCTATCTCCCGCCTCTCTGTCCGTCAACCCGCTCGGGCTTTCCAGCGAGCCCTCGCTTTTTTCCGCAACGGCGAGGTTTTGGTCGCTTCGCGCAGATTATACCAAAACCACCAAGCTCGCCTGCTCCAAAGGTTTCCTGACCGAGAGGCGGGAGACGGGCGAGCGCAGACCGACGCCGAGCATTGATTTTCTCGCTGGGAAAATCAATGCGTCTTTTCGTGAAAAAGCGAAACCGCCGGATGTGCGCAGAAAGAAAAATTCTGTTTTTTGTAAAACAGGCCTATATACTCCGCTCAAGCACGAACAACGCAATCCCCAAAAGCGCGGCAATGGCGGAGATGATCCAAAAACGCATCGTCACTTTCGTTTCCGGCCAGCCGATGGCTTCAAAATGATGGTGGATGGGCGTGGAAAGGAAAATCTTTTTCCCGCGCAGTTTTTTTGACGCGACCTGTACGATCACCGACGCCGACTCCACCACGAGCATGAAACCGAATAGCGGCAAAAAAAATATGGTATTGGTCAGCATCGCGATGACGCCGAGCGTCACGCCAAGCGACATTGCGCCGGTATCCCCCATAAAAAATCTGGCGGGATGGATGTTGAACCACAAAAACGCGAGCAAGGCCCCCACAATGACGGAACACAGCACGGCGAGCTCCGCCTTTCCGTTTACGACCGCGACAAAAATATAGGCGGCAAAGGCGATGGCCAGTACGCCGCCGGCAAGCCCGTCCAGGCCGTCCGTTTCGTTGACCGAAAACGCGGTGGCGACGATGACGAACATAAAAAGAGGCACGTACCACCAGCCGATCTCAACATTCCCGAAAAAGGGAATGGTGATGATATCCCATCCGAGCTTGTAAAAAAACCACCACGCGCCCACAAAAGCGATGCCGGCATACAAAAGAATCTTATGCCCCATGCCGAGGCCGCCGCCGTTTTTCCCCCGCTTGGCAATGCCCAGCACGTCATCAATGAAACCGACCAGCGCGGAAAAGACAAGCATCCCCAAAGGGAGATAGGTCTGCTCGCGGGTGAGAAAATTAAGTTTCTCAAACATACTGTGAGGGGCCATGGCCGCAAGCGCCCAAAAAACGAGCGCGACGGCAAGCGTCGTCCCCCACACGAGCACGCCTCCCATGGTGGGCGTGCCTTCCTTTGCCGCGTGCATCTTTGCAAATATCGGCGCGGTCTCGGCGGAGCGGATTTGCTTTCCCGCGCGATATTTATACAGAAAATGCGTGACGAGCGGCGTCCACGCCATCGCCGCAATAAACGCCAGCGCGGAAAAGCCGAGTATTCTGACGATAAGAAACGGGTCAATCATATGGCTTGAAACGTGAAACTTGAAACGTGAAACCTATGGAATTTTAGCAGATTTGTGAGGAAATGTACCTCTTGACAAATATGTGAATAGGTGTATACTGTGGAAAAGTATTCAATTATCGTTTTTTCGGCCTTTAACAAAGAAAGGATGGTGAGAGGATGAGTTTAATGCAAATTCTGCAATTCAGAAGAAAGAAAAAGCTCTTGCCAACTGAAGCGCAAGCACTTGCGCTTCAGTTGGATGAAATGGAGAGTGCCGCTTTGAGTAAGGGGGTCGGCGCTTTAGTGGGAGAAAGATTATCTTTTCCGTGTGTACAGCTTTCTCGACATAAGCAATCCGAGGTCGCCTGGGAGTGGCTGGAAAGAAATGATATAGCTCAAAAGGTTCGAAGCCAAAGTCGTTTCGGCAAGAAAATTATGCAAACCCTTGGTTTCACGCATTTAAAACCCGGTTTGCTATAAAGCTTTATTGAGGTTTTATTGAGGTTGAACCTCGATAATAAAGCCCCTGCCTTCGTCAAATGACGAATCAGCCGGGGCTTTTTGTTTTCCTCTTTTTCGTGTATTTTTTGTGTACTACAGATTGTACGTCTTAACTGCGATAGCAACTGTAACGTACAATCTCAAAAAACACAAAAACTCCGCGAATGAATGCTCCGAGCTTCACGTTTCATGTTTTATATTCCACGTTTCACGAGTTCTATAAGTTTTTCCGTTTCCCATTCCCTGTCGGGCGATCCAAGCACCACCGCCACGCTGTTGTCATTAAGCACGGTAATCATACACCCGAGCGCTTTTTCCGTGTACCCCGTTTTGCCCCCCTTCACGCGGGGCGCATTTTTCTGCACCAGTTCGTTATTGGACACAAGACGATGCGTGAAGCGGCCGTCAACCGAAACCACCGTCGCCGATTTTTTTGAAAGAATGTCCCAGATGCTTTGATATTTAAGCGAATAGAGCGTCAGCGCGGCAAGGTCGCGCGCGCTTGCATAATGGCCTTTGTCGTCAAGCCCGTTTGGATTGGCAAAATGAGTATTCGCCATGCCGAGCGCAGCGGCCTTCTCGTTCATCAGCGCGATGAGGTCAAGCCCTTTTGAAGCGATGTATTCTTCAAGCGCAACCGCGGCATCGTTGCTTGAAACCACAAGCATCACTTCAAGCATGTCGCCGACCGTCAGCTTTTCGCCCACAGCAAGAAGGCCTGCGGCTCCTTCCGTGGCCACCGCATGTTTGCTTACGGTAATGACATCGTCGGTTTTTCCGTATGCAACTGCCACGACCGCAGTCATGAGTTTGGTCAAACTCGCGATGGGGAATCTCTCATCCGCATTTTTTTGATATGCAATGGTCCGAAGCGCGGGACCGTTTGTCATAATCGCCGCGCGCGCAGCAAGAGAAAACGGTTCGGTGCTGGATAATGGCGCGTCCGGCGCCAAAGACAGGGCTGACGAAGAAACAGACAGCGGTTCTGCCGGCGCAGTTGACTCCCGAACAGCCGCGGGAGAAGCGATGTCGCCTCCCGCATCGCGCGGCGCGAGCGCGCTTTGATCTGCCGCGGCGCGCGCGTCCGCTCCCCCGACGGCAGAAGCAACCAATTGTTTCTGCGGAAAGGAATCGCGGAACACCTTGCCATGCAAGATCACGCCGAACCCCAAGGCGCACAACAAAATAGAAACGATCCGTATTCTGTTTAACATGCCGGCGTCAAGCCGCTCCACCGCTTGGCGTATGTTGTCCGCGAAGTTCTTCATAATCCGGTAAATCGCTTATATTCTCAATTCCCAGCTTCTTTAAAAAATCTATGGTCACCCGGTACGCGTCGTCCTTTGATTTCTTCACAAGGCCCCGCATCATAAGCGCACGCAGGGAAAAAATGGAATTCACGCCGCGTATATCGTCAATCTCCGCCTTGGTGATCGGCTCGCGATAGGCAACGCAGGAAAGCGTCTCTAAAGCCGCGGGCGTCAACTCCTCTGTAAGATGCGACTTCACCAGCGCGTCCACCAATCCGGCGTTTTCGGGGGCCGTTACCATTTGCACTCTGTCGTCTTTCATGAAAACGCGCACGCCGCGCTTTTGATATTCCCGGGCGAGCGCCGCAACGGCTTCCCTGATCTGTTCCTCCGGAGCATCGGGAAGCAGTTGGCGAAGCCGCCGCATATGCACCGCGTCTCCTGAAATGAATAAAATTGATTCAATTTTTGATGTGAGATCGGACATTCGTTTTTTATGATGTATCGCTCGTAACTCGTACCAAACGTATCTCGCCGAACATTTCCTCCTGATCCGCTTTCACATAACGCTGTTTGACCAATTCCAGGATCGCAAGGAAGGCGATGATCACATTGATTTTCGCGCTGGCATCATACATCGCCGAAAAACTTTCTTCAAGGTTCTGCGTAAGTCGCGCCTTGATATCTTTTACCTTCTCTTCAAAAGAAACAATGAGCTTGATCCCTTGCCGTTCGTATGCAATGTCTTCCGCCTCGCGCGCCCGCTTAAGCGAAACAAAATGTTCCTTGAGCGTCTGGACCCCGACTCCTTCGGGCGGCCAGAACACCGCAACGCTCCGCAATGAGGAAGACCGGTGATACGCGATGCGGTGTTTCCGGGAAACGGCCGCGATGATACAGCTCCCCGCGCGTATTTTCTGATAATGAACCAGCTTTTCCTTCAGTTGGGTGAGTTCATTTTCTTCTTCCTGGGTAACTTCAAAGGAAGGAAGCAGCGTTTTGGACTTGATGAGGATAAGTTTCGCCGCCACCACAAGGAAGTCCGCGAGAGAAGCCGGATTCTTCTCTTCAAAGCGCGAAAGATATCCCAGAAATTCATCGGTAATGCGCGCTAAAGATATGTCGGAAATATCAAGCTTCTCCTTTTCTATTAGCTCTAAAAGAAGTTCCAACGGACCTTCAAATGCATCAAATTTTACGGTATATGCGTTGTGGGAGAAACTCATTTGCGAAATAAGACAAAATATTGTATTTTAACGAGATGAAAAGATCGGCGCACGGAACAAAAAAGATCATCCTTATCGGGGCAGACATCGCCCTATTGTATCTTTCGCTGTGGATCGCGCTTGCGATCCGCTATCAAAGCGCATTTGGCGCGCAGATCTTTAACGATCATCTATACCCTTTCAGCGTGTCGTTCGCGCTCTGGATCGTCATCTTTTACGCCGCGGGTCTTTATGAACAAGGGTTCTTGGGACGCGCGTACACTTTCTACGCCACTTCTGCAAAAGCAATCATCACTGCCATCATCACGGCAATGATGCTTTTTTACTTGGTCCCCTCGTTCGGCATCACCCCGAAAACAAATCTTCTCTTGACCGCCTTTGTCTTTTTTATTTTTTTCCTGGCATGGCGGCACACATGGGCCGCACTCGCCCGTTCCCAACGACTTTTACATACTATCATATGCGTGGGCTCAAATAAAGAGATGGCCGACATTGTGCGTATTATTTCAGAACATCCGCAGCTGGGTTACCGGGTCGCCCACATTATTGACCAGCATGAAGACCTCACGCACTTGAAAGAAACGGTGCAACGGCACAAAGCCGCCGCGGTGGTGTATGCGCATAACGCATTTCCCGAAAACATATCGGGGGCCTTGTACGCGCTCGTCCCGCTTGGCATTGCCATCGTGGATCTGCCGACTTTTTTCGCGCATATCACGCGTAAAATCCCCGTTTCCATCATTGGCCAGGCGTGGTTCCTTGAGAACCTGATAGAACGGGAAAAGAACGTGTTTGAGATCCAGAAGCGCTTTATTGACGTCGCGGGTTCGCTGATTTGTCTTGCGATTTCTCTGCCGTTTCTTCCTTTCATCGCCGCCGCAATCCGCGCCGACAGTAAAGGACCCATATTGTATACGCAAAAACGCGTCGGCAAAAACGGGAGCATATTCAAATTGCTGAAATTCAGGACTATGATAGAGGGCGCGGAAGCCGGCGGCGCAAAATGGACCGCGATGAAAGACGCGCGGATAACCCGCGTGGGCAAATGGATTCGCAGGGTACGCATCGACGAGCTCCCTCAATTATGGAACGTGCTTTTAGGCGATATGAGTTTTATCGGCCCGCGGCCGGAACGTCCCGAGTTCGTCGAAAAACTGGAAAAAGAAGTGCCGCATTACCACATGCGCCTTTTAGTGAAACCCGGACTCACCGGATGGGCGCAGGTGCATGAGCCGCAAGGCGGCGCATCGGTGAAAGACACGCTTGAGAAGCTTCAATACGACCTGTACTACATCAAATACCGCGACCTCATCATGGACCTGGACATCATCTTGAAAACAATCCCCGTCATCTTAGGACGAAAGGGACATTAAAAAGCAGAGGTGAGAACATAGCGAGCAGGCAGTAGGCCTGATTTTTTGTTTTTGAGATTGTATATTCTCGCGCGATAGCGTGAAAACGTGTAATTTGCATTTTTAGGTTTATTTTAAGAAAACAAAAAGCCCCGTGCGTTTTTCCGCACGGGGCTTTTAAAAAACTTTTAACATATGAAACCACAACTCGAGATTGATTGCGCCGGTCCATTGTAAATATATCCGTATATCATTCCAAGGGCAATCAGCGCAAGCATGGATCCAAAAATCTGACTTTCAACAGCACTGCATCGGTCCTCGGTTTCGGGTTCCGTTTCCCTTACCCTTATCGAGCCAGAAACAGCAACGGCTGCACTTATCACGAAAAAGAACACATAGGAAAATAGTTCTCCCGTCATTTTCCTTCTCCTTGTTATAGGGTTAAAGGCCAAAAACCATCAAATTTCTCACTTTTTCACAATATACACCTACTTTGATATTCTGTCAACAGCACGTTTCCCTGCTTATAATTGTACGTCTTAGTTGCGATAGCAACTTATACATACAATCTCAAAAGGGAGAGCGAGCAGAAAATTACTGTCTCTGACCTTCTTTGTATCCCGTTCCGGCGGGAATGAGTTTGCCGATGATGACGTTCTCTTTAAGTCCGCGCAGGCGGTCTTCTTTGCCTTGAATGGACGCGTTGATGAGCACGCGGGTCGTTTCCTGGAACGACGCGGCCGAAAGGAATGATTCGGTGGTCAACGCGATGCGGGTGATGCCCAACAGCACCTGCGCCGCGGTCGCTTTTTCTTTATCGCCTTCCAACACGCGGTTCGTGCGCGACAGCGACGCCTTTTCTATGATATCTCCCGTAATTAACACAGTGTCTCCCGCGTCTTTTACCCGCACGCGAGAAAACATCTTGCGCACGATGACCTCGATGTGCTTGTCGGAAATGGAAGCGCCTTCTCCGATATAGATCTTCTGCACTTCGGAAACGATGTAACGGGCCACGTCCCGCGAACTAGTCGCTTTGAGCAATTCTCCCAGATCAAGGTGTCCTTCGGTCAATTGCATGCCTTTTTTCACCGCGTCACCCTTGGCTACCCATACCGGAACGAATCCGGGCACGACGTATTCTCTCATATTGTCCATTTCCTTCTGGACATCGGAGGCGCCACCTCCTGCTTCATCTTTCTTTGTTTTCTTTTTACGCGTCTTTTTCTCAAGCACCGGAGAATCGGCGTCGGCCGCAATCACAATGGTGCGCGTGTCTCCCGCGCGGATGATATCAACCACTTTCCCGCCAACTTCAGACACGAACGCTTTGCTCTTTGGCGTGCGCGCTTCAAATATTTCTTCCACGCGCGGCAAGCCCTGCGTGATGTCGCCGCCGCCCGCAACGCCTCCGATGTGGAAGGTTCTCATGGTCAGCTGAGTGCCGGGCTCGCCAATCGCCTGCGCCGCAACCACGCCCACCGGAGAGCCCATTCTCACGAGTTCATTCGTCCCCAAATCATATCCGTAGCATTGCTGGCAAATACCGTCTTCCGTCTTGCAGGCGAGCGCGGATCTTGCCTTAACGGAAACGACGTCTTTTTCGTCCACAAGATCGGAAAGTTTTTTAGTGAGAAGCGTGCCGGACGCCGCGAGCACCGTGCCGCGGGCGTCAACCGCGTCCTCGAGCAAAACCCTTCCGAAAATACGCGAAGAGTAATCCTGGCCCAAGGCCTTGCTCTCCGCTTTGGCAAGCACGATTCCCTTGGTGTCTTTGCAATCCACCTCTTTCACGATCACATCCTGCACGACATCCACCAATTTGCGCGTCAAA
Source organism: Candidatus Azambacteria bacterium (assembly GCA_016200965.1). Taxonomy (GTDB): domain Bacteria; phylum Patescibacteriota; class Minisyncoccia; order GWC2-36-17; family WO2-46-25; genus JACQDT01. Next base: position 7,712 of record JACQDT010000014.1, read on the forward strand.
TAACCCGCCGATGCGGTGCGCAAAGCGGTGTCGGCGGTTCCTTTGCGGGCGCCGTGCGTTGAAATGAAATATTCCAAAATACCGAGCCCCTCTTTATAGGACTTTTTGATGGGCAACTCGATGATTTCTCCGGAAGGATTCACCACCGGCCCCTTCATACCCGCCATCTGGACCAGCTGCGCTTCAGAACCGCGCGCGCGGGAACGCAAGATAGAATACGTGGAACCGTATTTTTCAAGCGAAGACGGCACGAGCTTTCCCACCTGCACCTTTACCTTATTCCATACCTGCACCACCCTGTTGTACCGTTCATCGTCGGTAAGGAATCCGTTGCCGTACTGATCCGTGATCTGTTCCACTTCCTTCTCCGCGATGCCTATCATGTCCCCTTTTTCTTCGGGAACTTTCAGATCATCCATGCCCCATGAAATACCCGATCGAGTCGCGTATTCAAACCCGAGCTTTTTCATGATATCCAGCACGTGCACGGACGCATCCACGCCGAACTGATCAATGATGTCCGCAACCAAATGTTCCAGGTCTTTTTTCGTCAGTTCTCTGTTCACAAACGGCATCGTCTCTCCAAGCGCCCAATTGAAGATGATTCTCCCCGCCGATGTTTCAATGATGGGCTGATCTTCCTTTTCGCGGTCTTCTTTGTCTTTCAAAAATACCTTGATGCGCGCATTGATATCCAGCGCGCCGGAATGATACGCGAGCACCGCTTCGTTCTTTGACGAAAACAGCTTCCCTTCCCCCTTAGCGCCCTCTTTGATGGCGGTCAGGAAATAACAGCCCAGCACGATATCCTGCGCCGGATTGGTGATAGGATCGCCGTTGGCGGGCTTTAAAAGATTTTTTGAAGAAAGCATGAGCTCACCCGCTTCTTTCTGCGCCTCTTCGGTCACGGGAAGGTGCACCGCCATCTGGTCGCCGTCGAAGTCGGCGTTGAACGCCGCGCACACCAGCGGATGCACGCGGATCGCCATGCCTTCGATCAACATCGGCTTGAACGCCTGTATGCCGAGACGATGCAAAGTCGGAGCGCGATTCAGCAACACATGCTTGTTTAAAATGACTTCCTCCAGAATTTCCCACACCACATCGGGCGCGTCTTCAATGAGATGCCCCGCTCCCCTGATATTATGCGCGAGGCCGCGGTCAATGATCTTATTGATGACAAACGGTTTGAACAGTTCAAGCGCCATTCTCTTGGGAAGACCGCATTGGTCAAGCCGCAATTCCGGCCCGACGACGATGACGGAACGTCCCGAATAATCCACGCGCTTTCCCAAAAGGTTCTGGCGGAATCTTCCCGATTTTCCTTTGAGCATGTCCGCGAGCGAGCGCAACTGGCGCTTTTGGCCGGTCGCGGCCATGACCGCCTGACCTTTGCGCGCCGAATTGTCGATCAGCGCGTCCACCGCTTCCTGCAACATGCGCTTTTCATTGCGCACAATCACTTCAGGCGCATTGAGTTCAAGCAGTTTTTTCAACCGGTTGTTGCGATTGATGATCCTCCGGTACAGATCGTTCAGGTCACTTGAAGCGAAGCGTCCGCCGTCCAACTGCACCATCGGGCGAAGGTCGGGCGGCATCACCGGCACCACGGACAAGAACATCCATCCCGGGTTGATGCGCGCGTGCAAAAGACCGCGTACTACTTTGTACCGCTTTAAAATCTTTGTTTTGAGCGCGGATTCTTCTATCTTTTTCAGTTGTTCTTCAAGTTCCTTTTCAAGCTTCTTTAAATCCAGCGCGGCCACTATGGCATGCACCGCTTCGGCACCTATGCCAGCTTTGAACAATTCTCCGTACTTCAAACTGACTTCGTAATATTCCGCCTCGGAAAAAACCTGCAACGGGCGCAAACTCTTCAACTCGCCCGACGCTTTGTCAAATGCGGTCTTGAGCGTTTCTTTCTTTTGCGCGTTTGTTTCTTCCTTGATCTTCACGCCGTATTCCTTTTCCAATTCTTCGATTTTCTTCGCTTTCAACTCTTCGTTCACCTCGGTGACGATATAGGAAGCGAAGTATACCACCCGTTCCAACTGATGAAGCGGCGCGTCAAGCAAAGTGCCTATCTTTGACGGCACTCCGCGTAAAAACCAGATATGCGCGACCGGCGTGGCAAGCTTGATATGCCCCATCCGCTCTCTCCGCACGATGGAACGCGTCACTTCCACTACGCATTTATCGCAGACGATCCCTTTATACCGGATTTTGCGGTACTTGCCGCAATAGCATTCCCAATCCTTCTCGGGACCGAAAATGCGCTCGCAGAACAATCCGTCTTTTTCCGCCCGCTGGGTGCGGTAATTGATGGTCTCTGACTTTGTCATCTCGCCGTGCGACCACGCCAAGATGTCCTCGGGAGAAGCGAGCTTGAGTATCATTGATTTGAAATCAGAAACTTTTATCATATAACAAGTGTTATTCGTTATGGGAGGTATCAGGCGCGCTTTCTTTTGACGACGCCATGGCGCCATCAAAAAGCACCGATAATCCGAGCGATTTCAATTCATTGACCAATACATGGAATGACGCCGGAATGTTCGGATTCTTGATTTTCTCGCCGCGGATGATAGAATCATACGCCGCGGTGCGCCCAAGCACGTCGTCCGATTTGATGGTAAGCATTTCCTGCAGAGTGTACGCCGCGCCATATCCTTCAAGCGCCCACACTTCCATCTCACCGAGCCGCTGACCGCCGAATTGCGCTTTGCCTCCAAGCGGCTGTTGGGTGATAAGCGAGTACGGACCGATGGAGCGCATGTGGATCTTGTCTTCCACAAGATGGTTCAATTTCATCACGTAAATCACGCCGACAGTTACCGCCTGATCAAACCGCTCTCCCGTTCTTCCGTCGTACAACTGGACTTTTCCGCTTTCCGGCAAACCGGCCGCTTTCAATTCGCGCTTGATATCTTCTTCCTTTGCGCCCGCCATTGCCGGCGTGATCGCCTGATAGCCCAACTTGGACGCCGCCCACCCAAGATGCGTTTCTAAAATCTGGCCGAGGTTCATGCGCGATGCCACGCCAAGCGGGTTCAAAATCACGTCAACGGGAGTCCCGTCCTCCAGATGCGGCATGTCCTCCACGGGCATGATCTTTGCGATGACGCCCTTGTTGCCATGGCGGCCGGCAAGCTTGTCGCCCACCGCGACTTTGCGCAACTGCGCGATCTCAATGCGGATGCTCTTTATCACCCCTGAAGGAAGCTTGTCGCCCTGATCGCGCGAGAACACTTTCACGCCAACTACTCTTCCCAGCTTCCCGTGCGGCAGGCGCAAAGAAGTGTCTTTTACTTCGCGCGCGTGTTCGCCGAAAATGGCGCGCAAGAGCCGCTCTTCGGGAGTGAGGTCCGCTTCGCCTTTTGGCGAAATTTTGCCAACTAACATATCATTGGAATCAAGTTCCGCGCCAATGCGAACAATGCCGTCTTCGTCCAAATCCTTCAGGCGGTCCTCGCCGACATTCGGAATGTCGTACGTCGTGATCTCGGGGCCGAGCTTGGTATCTCTGACGTCAACGGAAAAGTCCTCAATGTGAATAGAGGTGAAACGGTCATCCTGCACCAAGCGTTCGGAAAGAATGATCGCATCTTCAAAGTTATATCCCGAAAAGGAAAGAAATGCCACAAGCAGATTCTGCCCGAGCGCCATCTGGCCGCCCGAAGTCGCGCTTCCGTCGGCAATCACTTCTCCTTTTTTCACCTTCTGCCCTTTATGCACGATAGGATGCTGGGAAATGCTTGAATATTGGTTTGAACGGACGAATGAATGAAAATGGTGTGTCGTTTCTTCTTTCCCTTTTTCGGCGTGGAGTGTGATGTGATTGGCATCCGATTCCATTATGACCCCGTCGCTGTGCGCGACAAGCACCTGCCCGGAATCAAGCGCCGCCTTCTCTTCAATGCCGGTCGCGACAATCGGCGCCTCCGTTTTGATGCAGGGCACCGCTTGCCGTTGCATGTTGGAACCCATGAGCGCGCGGTTGGCGTCGTCGTGCTCAAGGAAAGGGATGAAGCTCGTCGCAACGGATACGAACTGATTGGGCGCCACATCCACAAGATCGATCATTGACGCGGACACAAGCCCCGGCTTTCCCTTCACCCGGGCGCCTACTCTTTCTTCAACGATCGTTCCGCGCGCATCTACTTTTATATCCGCCGCGGCAATGACGTGCTTTTCGGTTTCCGCCGCGTCAAGATAAGTCATCTCATCCGTTACTCTGCCGTTTTTCACTTTTCTGCACGGCGTTTCAATAAAACCGAATTTATTTACGCGCGCATACGTAGCAAGATGCCCTACTAAACCGATGTTCGGACCTTCGGGCGTCTGAATGGGGCAGATCCGACCGTACGAAGAAGGATGCACGTCGCGCACCTCAAAGCCCGCCCGTTCTCTAGTGAGCCCCCCGGGACCCATCGCTGATATTCTCCGCTTGTGTTCGAGTTCGGCAAGCGGATTGATCTGGTCCATGAATTGGGAAAGCTGATAGGAAGTGAAAAACTCTTTTACCGCGGCCATAAGCGGCCGCACATTGATGAGTTGAGACGGCGTAAGCGTATAGATATCAAGCGTACTCATGCGGTCTTTCACGATACGCTCCATGCGCGTAAGACCCACGCGGAGCTTCCCTTGAAGCAATTCCCCCACCGACTTCACGCGCCTGTTGCCTAAATGATCGACGTCATCGGGCAGTGCGGACGGATCGTTATTGAGACGAATGATCTCTTTTACGATGGATACGAGATCTTTTTTGGAAAGCACGCGTTCCTGAGAAGTGATCTCGCGATTGCGCAATTTTTCCGACGGCTCCCCATATAAGCGGATTTGCAACTTATATCTTCCCACTTCGGAAAGATCGTATTTTGATGGAGAGAAAAACATGGCGTCAAGAAGCTGTTTCGCTCCTTCGGGGGTAACCGGATCTCCAGGGCGGATTTTCCTGTATACCTCTATGTATCCGTCCTCCTGAGTGGCGGCGGGATCTTTCGCGAGCGTTGCTTCAATGCACCCTCCCTCATCATTCACATCTTTAAACGCATGTCTGATCTCGTCATTGTCTTTAAAGCCGAATACTTTCAAAAGAGCCGCGAGTGAAACCTTCCGTTTGCGGTCGATCCTCACCGTCAGCGACCCGTCAGAATCGGTTTCGCATTCGATCCACGCGCCGCGGTTGGGAATAATCTTCGCGCCGAAATTTTTCTTTCCCTTCTGGATCTGCGCAGTGAAAAACACGCCGGGAGATCTGATGATCTGTGACACAATCACCCGCTCCACGCCGTTGACAACAAACGTCCCGCGGTTGGTCATGATGGGAAAATCTCCCAGATAGATCTCCTGCTCTTTTATCTCGCCGGTGCGCTTATTTTCAAGACGCACCTTCGCCCTCAGCGGCGCCTCGTAGGAAGTGCCGTGGTCCTTTGCTTTCTTTTCGCTGTGCTTTGGCTCGTCAAAATAATAATCCGAAAACGAAAGTGAAAGATCTTTTCCCGAGTAGTCCTTTATGGGAGAAATTTCATCGCATAATTCACGCAGTCCTTTTTCCACGAACCATTTATACGAATTCAACTGCACCTCAACCAGGTTGGGCAACTCAACCGCCGCGCTTCGTCCCGCTTTGGAAAATAATTTGCGCTCTTTCATAGGAAACAATGAGACGCCGACAAAACAACAATCCCTCCCTTGGAGGGCAAGGACTTTTGCCGGCGCGTATCACTTATTCATTAAGCGAAGAAACCAAAATAGTTAAATGGATATATAAAACAAAAAAGCACGCAATTACTGTCTGCTTGTGCTTTCCATTGTTGATGCAGGAGCGCGGGATCCAAACAAAATCAATTGAGCGGAGCGCATTCGGGCAAGATGCAAGGCGCGAGGAGCGATGCGATACATGCGTATCGTGAGCGACGAGCAACGAAGAAGCTTGCCCGAATGCGCCCGCCCGAAAGGAAGCTAAAAAATGGCTGATTTCTTTGTTGCTCCTCCTTAATGTGCCAATGAGCACGTTTTCGTCGTCGCGCCTCGAAATCATCTCATTTTTTCAGCTTCTCAATGTGATTTTGTTTGGATCCCGCGCTCCTCAGCGCCGCGATTGATGCTTTCGCCACGCGGCATCCGGTTGACTCTTTAGGAATACAAAAAACTGAAACACGCTTCAGAAGCGATGTATCAAGTGTATTCTTTTTCAAAAAATTGTCAAGTGTGGACAAGAAATCGTCTCTTCCAGGCACAAAAAACCCATATGTTCTGCCGTTTTTTGCAATGATTGCGACTTTGACCATATTAACTTCTCGCTTTAATGCTCTGCACCAATCCAAGCCCGAGAAAAAAAGAGATCACGCTTGATCCGCCGTAGCTTAAAAACGGAAACGCGATGCCGATGACGGGCATCAAACCGATGTTCATGCCCATATTGATGACCACCTGGATGAAGATGAGAAAGACCACCCCCACGCAAAAGAGACGCGCAAAGTTATTGTCGGCATGGAATGCGATGGACATGATTCTCCATATAAGAAGCGCAAGGAGAAAAAAAACGAGCGCAACTCCAACAAGACCAAATTCCTCCGCAATACTTGCAAACATAAAATCGGTATGTGCTTCGGGAAGAAATCCAAGCTGGATCTGAGAGCCGTATCCCAAGCCCTTGCCAAATAACCCACCGTCTCCTACCGCGATCATCGCCTGAATGGCGTTGTAACCGGATCCTTGGGGATCGTTATAGGGATTTAAAAACGAAATAACACGTTCTTTCTGATACTCTTTCAGCGCATACGTCCATCCCACCGTAAATACCAACGCCCCCGAAAGAAATAAAATAGCGAGCTGTTGTTTTGAAATGCCGGCAAAAAATAAAATAGCGAGCCAGAGCGTGACCACAATCACCGCCGTTCCAAGGTCCGGCTGCAATAAAATAAGCATGCAAGGAATACCAACGTAGACAAGCGACGCCGCTAAATGAGAAAAACGGTACATTTCAATATGGCGCAAAGAAAAATACTTCGCTAATAAAAGAGCTATAACGATTTTTACGGCCTCCGCGGGACCGAATGCAAACTCCCCTATTTTGAACCACCCCGTCAGCCCTCTGGTTTTTTCTCCCACCAACAGCAATACGCCAAGCAATACGAGCGCAGAGACATACATAAGTATCACCGCATATGGGCTGTTCCTGAAAAAACGGTAGTCAAAGAACGAAACAACTATCATTGCCAACATCCCGGCGGCGAGCGCGATTATCTGCTTGTGTTCATATAACAACATGCGCGGATTATTCTGAGCCATTCCTGCCAAGTCCACGATACCGAATAGCACCAATAAAACGGCTGCGCCAGCGAGCACCCAGTCTATTTTTTGGAGATGCGGAAAAAAACGCATAATTTACCGAATGTTTGAATCGTCAAACACATTCGTCACCGCTTCCGCATACACATCGACGGGAAGGGGGATTTCCGAAGGAAAAAGCACCGTCAGCGCCCGCGACTCCCCGAAACGAAGATTATTTATCTGTGTTCTCCCCGCCGCGATGGGCTGCTGATTCTTATCAACCAGCACCACCTGCACATCGACGGCGGAAAACGTGTATTGGGTCTGATTTTCCACGGTGCCGGTTACTTTTGCAAACCCGATGCCGGGGGGCGATATCTTCTCAAATTTTTTGGAAAAAACGGGAAGCGCCGCTTGTCCCGTCAAGCGCTCTTGTATTTCCCATGCCACAGTGCCGGTTATACTGAATGCCTCAAACGCCGCTTGCTGGGAAAGCGCAATGTTGCTTTCCACGATATAGCGTGTCTGGCCGGCGAGCAGATACACGCTTCCCGAACGCTCCCCTATCATATTTTTTTTCTCGTCATAGAAATGAAACACATAGACAAGCGAGCGGGCGCCGTGCGCGGGGTTCGGATTGCGCACCTGCGCCACCGCATCGTACACACTGTCCGCTTTCAACAGGTTGTGCGAAAGCACTTCAACATCCCGCAAACGAGTTTCTTTGCACGCCGCGCAGGGCCCGCCGCAGTCAACTTTTTGTTCGCCTTGATTGCGTACGCCGTCGGTGCAGCTCACCTGCGGCTTGAACGATTGATACGCAACCGCCAACAACAATACCAGCACGAATATAAAACCACTACCGAATATGAGTTGTCGTTTGAGTTTGTAATCCATACATCTTGAAACGTGAAACTTATGAAATTCTAACAGATTCTACATAAAATGTACCTCTTGACAAATATGTAAATAGGTGTATACTACACGGAAAGGTTAAGTAATTTCATGGTTTTTGGCCTTTAACAACAAGAAAGGATGGTGAGCAAAATGGAAACTATACAGAGACAGAACATCATACCCCTGATGAAAATCAGCGTTGAGTGGCTGAGGCTACTCTTTCTCATGAAGCTCTATGATTTTTTCAAGTATTTGTTTCTCTCTGAGCAAGACCTTGAAGAAATAGTCGTGCTTGTCAATGAGTCCAGAGCATCAGTCAAAAAGCATGACTATAAAACGAGTCTCACAAAACTGAAAATGGTAAAATATATATTGAAAGGAGGGTGCTAGACATTCGGTAGATTTACGAGACTAAGTCTCGTAAATTCAAGGCCCCGCGCTTTTTAAGGCGGGGCTTTTTGTTTTCCCCTTTCTCGTGTATTTTTTGTGTAATACAGATTGTACGTCTTAACTGCGATAGCAACTGTGACGTACAATCTCAAAAACACAAAAACTCGGGTGATACCCGAGTTTTTGAATCAAAAGTTACACGTTTTAAGTTTCATGCTACATGAGGAATTGGCTGACAATGGTATCCCGGCAAAGCCTACTTTTCCAAGCCCTGACGGCCAAGTATCATTGGCGTACGGCGCTTTTACGACCGAGTTCGAAATGAGATCGGGTAGACCACACCGCACTAAATCACCGGGAAGCCGCTGTCGTCAATTTTCACGTGCTGATATGTTTTCGCGGGATCGGGTTATTAGTACTCGTCGCCTAAACGCCTTGCGGCGCGTACAGCTCGAGCCTATCAACGTGGTAATCTGCCACGACCCTTCAGAAACTTAATATTTCAATGAGACCTCATCTTGGGGTATGCTTCGAGCTTAGATGCTTTCAGCTCTTATCATTTCCAGACATAGCTACCCAGCGATGCCCCTGGCGGGACAGCTGGTACACCAGCGGTCTGTTCATCCCGGTCCTCTCGTACTAGGGACAACTCCCCTCAAGTCTCTACGCCTGCAGTAGATAGGAGACCAACCTGTCTCACGACGGTTTGAACCCAGCTCACGTGCCACTTTAATGGGCGAACAGCCCAACCCTTGGGAGCTTCTCCACCCCCAGGATGTGACGAGCCGACATCGAGGTGCCGAACCGTGCCGTCGATATGAACTCTTGGGCACGACTAGCCTGTTATCCCCGGGGTAGCTTTTGTCCGATAATCTTCACCCATCCTACGATGTAGTGTCGGTTCACTAAGTCCTGCTTTCGCAACTGCGCGACATGTCCGTCTTGCAGTAAAGCCGGTGTATGCCTTTATGCTATCGGCCCGATTTCCATCCGGACCTAACCGACCATAATGAACGCCTCCGTTACCATTTAGGAGGCTAGCGCCCCACCAAAACTGTCCACCAGCCACTGTCCTTAAGCGTTTTTGCCGCCAAAGTGAGTAATGCAAGCTCGAAAGAGCGGTGTTTCATTGGCGATTCCACCATGCCCGAAAGCACGGCTTCAACGTCTACCGCCTACGCTACGCATCCAAGATCGCATCACAATAACAAGAGACAGTAAAGCTCCCGGGGTCTTTTCGTCTAACTGCAGGAAGAGGGCATCTTCACCCTCACTGTAATTTCACCGAGCGATTCGTTGAGACAGTCCCCCAGTCGTTCCGCCATTCGTGCACGTCAGAACTTCATGTGCTCCTTTATTTTCATAAAGGCATAGACTATATCTTCATCTGACAAGATTTGAGCATATCCACTTGTGAACGCTTCCGCTTGCCGGAACCATTCATCTGATATGCGAGTCGGACTATTTTTCTGAACCCTTCAACGGTAAGATGCTCTCTCTGTTTCATTTGTCCACAAATCTCCGCAAAAAGAAGAAAATCTTTTTGTTTTGAAGATTTAAGAGGAAACTTTTTAAAATGGGGAATTACTTTTTCAAGCAACTCTTGAAGGCTTCTGATTTCGTATTTTAATGTTTTATCTGCGTAATCTCTACGCATGAATCCACAATTAAAATATTTTATCATGAGATCCAAAACTTCCCGTCGATCATAATTTTGACCGACCGCAAAGCTCGGCTTTACCTCCCACCCAATTCGCAGTTTCTCTCTTTGAGAAAAAGAAACACTGAAACATCCTTCACCGTCTACATATCCCGATATATAGTTTCCCAACTCTCTTTTCAGCGTCGGCGTATTATAGTTTTTCATATTGCTATTCTACCATGAAAAACTATCTTTGTCACCGCCAGTTGACGGTGACTCCAGTCGTTACGGGGTCTCATCACAGAGACTTCCCACGGTATCATCTTTTCATCATCGCCCCGCCCTTGATGCGGGACTCCGAGGAAGACTTCACCGTTATTAGCCGAATGTGTTACCAGTGTCACCACGGGCACAGGCAATTCAATTACCTGACAAGGAATTTCGCTAGGGCATCCTTCGTACATCGCTGTACGGCCCGAACTCTATCTTCTTTGTTTCTTGGAAACAAAGTCTGACGTTTGGTTTCTGAGGATTCTGAAAAGATCGGTTTTTGGTTTCTTGTGATTCATGGTTTCGGTGATGCGAGCGATTTTTATCAATCCATTTTTCGTAAGATGTTCTCCTTTTTCTATAAGATTGAGACACCTTACAAATTGATCAAAATCATACCGCTTCGAAGTTTGAAGTTTGTGTTCCTTGAAAAAAGGAACAATAACATTTCGCAAATCATCCCTTTTTCTTACGCAATACCGATACAGATGCTCTTTGTGATTATCATATCTTTTGTTGATATAAATGTTGCCAATCCCAAAGAAATCCCTGATTTTTTCCAAGCTCTTCAAACTTTTTGCACCCTGCACCACAGCAAACTCGTATGCAACCTGATATCCAGTTTTATATCCTTTTCGCATACGATTGCGTTCTTGCCGGTCCGGTTGTTTGATGAAGTTTATTGAAAAACAACCTTCAGCATCAACAAAACCGACAATCCAACCGATCATAATCAGTCTTTCCTGCTGATTGCCTGCATGAGACGCATTGTTACGCATGAAACGACAAGTAATAACTATTACCTGTATTATATCATGCGTGGCGCTCAATACTCCAGCGTTTTATGCACAGGGTTCCCAGCATATAGTCAGATGTTTTTTAAGGACATTCACTCGCTATGAGTAAATAGGCAGCTCTTACACTTCCTACAACCGTCCTAGTCCTTCGCCGAACCTGCACTATTGCAGACGCGGCGAACCTTAGAACGGTTATAGTTACCGCTGTCGTTCACTGGCGCTTCGGGCAATAGCCAACACTATATTGCTATACCATTGACATCCACCTTTAACGTTCCAGCACCGGACAGGCGTCACCCCGTATACATCCTCTTGCGAGTTAGCACGGAGCTGTGTTTTTGATAAACAGTCGCCAGGGGTACTTTAGCTGCGGCCCCGCCCCAATTTTGCCTCCCAACAATATGCGAAGTGCGAGTAGCGAATAGCTACACTCCGTTTTAGGCGCAGCGCTTCGCCCAAAGCAGAATCTGCCTATTCGGCAGGCGCGCTGCGCGTGATTGTCAGAAGCAAAATTGGGGCGGGGCAAGCCTTATTGCGAACTTACGGCTGCTTTTTTGCCGAGTTCCTTAACGAATTCTCACTCGTTCACCTTGGTCTACTCGACCTGCCCACCTGCGTCGGTTTTGCGGTACGCGTTCCGCTTTTTTATCTTGAGAAGTTTTTCTTGGAAGCGCGCTTGATTGACTCCCCCTCACATGCCATATCACCACCTGTCTCTTTCGTTCTCAATAAGAACGGTATACACCCGGAAATAAAAAGAGAATGTGATGCTATCGCATGTGAGGGGTCGCTTTTTCCGTCAGGTTCGCGACTCAACGCCGTGTGCCGGATTTGCCTGGCACACCCCTTTTCGTAAAAGACATAAATCCAATAATATGCTCAATCTACTACGCTCCGTCCCTCCATCAGAAAAAACGGAAGTGCAGGAATATTAACCTGCTGTCCATCGGCTGCGCATCTCTGCATCGCCTTAGGCGCGACTAACCCTTGGTTGATTGCCATTGCCAAGGAAACCTTGGGCTTTCGGTGGTCCGGACTTTCACCGGACTTGCGGTTACTTATGCCAACATTCGCACTTCTCAACGCTCCAGCAAAGCTCACGCTTCGCCTTCACAGCGGTTGAGAACGCTCCCCTACCACGCCGCTGTACGAATACAGCGGCATCCGCGCTTTCGGTAGCAAGCTTAGCCCCGTTGAATTTTCGGCGCAGAATCTCTAAACTAGTGAGCTGTTACGCACTCTTTAAAGGATGGCTGCTTCTAAGCCAACCTCCTAGCTGTCTGAGAAACTCCACCTCCTTTTATCACTGAGCTTGCATTTAGGGACCTTAAGCGGCGGTTAGGATTCTTCTCCTTTTGAACATGGAGCTTTGCCCCCACATTCTAACTCCCAAGTTTAGAGACCACCCCTCAATCCTCATTCTGGCTAAAAACTAATCTTTTCGGCATCTGCTTCGTCAAAACTCCTTGACGATGCTGTTGTACTGCATCGCCTTTGTCGTTTTTCCTCGCATCTGCTCGAACATATTAGTTTTCGCTTCAAAAGCAGGATTGAAGGGTGGCCTCCTTGAGCGGAATTCGGAGTTTGATTGGGTCTGACGACTTGCGTCATTCAGACTCATCCAGTGCTCTACCTCCGCTCATAAACACTTGAGGCTAGTCCTAAAACTATTTCGGGGAGAACCAGCTATCACCAGGCTCGATAAGCTTTTCACTTCTTACCACAACTCGTCCGAGCGTTTTGCACGGCACACCGGTTCGGACCTCCCTCCGGTTTTACCCGGGGTTCATCCTGGTCATGGTAAGCTCGCTCTGGCTTCGGGTCTTATGCATACTGCGTTTTGATTTTTAAATCCGACTCTCCCGAAGGAGAATCGTATTTTAAAAATCAAATGACGCCCTATTCAGACTCGGTTTCCCTGTGCCTTCCCCCTATACGGGGTTAGACGAGCAGTATACATAAAGTCGTTGGCTCATTCTCCGAGAGGCACGCCGTCACCCAGCACATAACTCGCCACAAACATCGAATCCTTCCCGACGTTTATGAGCTTGCGAGTTATGTGCTGGGCTCCGACTCCTTGTAAGTATATGGTTTCAGTTCTATTTCACTCCCCTCACCGGGGTTCTTTTCACCTTTCCCTCACGGTACTTGTTCACTATCGATCACAAAAGATATTTAGCCTTGGGAGAGTAGTCCTCCCGGATTCGCGCGGGGCTGTCGTTCCCCGCGTTACTTAGGAACAGATATGCAAAGCGCATGATAATTTTCATCTACGGGGCTATCACCCGCTATGGCCCTCCTTTCCATGAGAGTTCGATTAATTATCACATCTTGATTCGCTTTGCTTCATCTTGCGACAAAGACACATCTGCCCTGCAACCCCTCAACGCCTTGTAATAAATTACTTAGCACCAAGGTTTAGACTGTTCCCTTTTCGCTCGCCGCTACTAAGGGAATGGATCTCGCCAACACATCTATCAATCACACCACAGGCGTGACTGATAAATTAGTAAGCGAGACAATTTTTTTCTTTTCCTCCAGTTACTGGGATGTTTCACTTCACTGGGTGCGCACCTCGTACTTGCGTACAAAGTAATACGGGTTTGCCGTATTGGGTTTCCCCATTCGGACATCGTCGGATCACAGGTAGCTTGACGCCTCCCCGACGCTTATCGCAGTCACGCCACGTCCTTCATCGCTCTTTTGTGTCAAGGCATCCACCATATACTCTTTTTTCCCGCGAAAACATACTAACAAACGAAAATTGACCCACTTATTTTATTTTCAAACAGCTGTCGTGGCGCCCGTTGCTTTCCATCCAGCGGCTGGCCATCGTATAAAAACAATGCCCAGCCGCTATACAGAACCTCTTTAAAAAAATTCAAAAGCGCTCTCTCAAGAGCGCTTTTCTCTGGACACAACGCAAAACAGAGAAACTACGCGCTCCCTTTGTTCAAAATGGTATTCTTTGTATTCATTTTCATCTGTACTAAATTCTACTTCAAGACGCCGTCAGCTGTCAACCCCCCACTAATTTTGCCAACGGAATAGTGAGCGAAGTGCGCATGCCGAATAGGCATATCCCTTCTTTGGGCGAAGCGCTTCGCCCTAAAACGGAGTTGAGCTATTCGCTCCTCGCGCTTCTCAAGGTTACTCGGAAGCAAAATTGGTGGGGGGGTCAATAGCCCCCAGTAATGAAGAAACGGGGACCTGTCTTTTATATGACAAATCCCCGTTCTTGTAAGGGTGGGGCATTTTTTTGCCGCCCGCATTATCCCATCCGCCGACACGTTCCGAGTATCTCATCCATCGCCTCCCTCGCCGTAATCACTCCTTTTTTTATCTGGACCAAAGCTCTCCATATCCCGAAGAGAACTTGGACCTTGGATAATTCACCCTTTTGGAATCTCTCCAGAATCATCTGAAGTTTTCCACGGCATAAACCCTTCACCTGCATCACCCCCTTTACATTGAGTAGGTGCACAAGCGGCTTTGGAGCCCGCTATTACTTATAACATATCAAACAAGAGAAAGGTGTCAACCCCGTATATCAACCTCGACAGCTGAAACATCATGGTGCGCCGTTGGATTGCAGGGGTTATATTTGTTCGTCTCTGCAGTGAATACCATTGCAAGCGAGATGTTTCATCACGGCGCGCCCAGTCGAGGTTGTATTACGGGGTCAAGTGCCGAAATAATGGCTATGTTTTTCTCATTTTCACCACCTCGGCGGGAGGGAAATTCCGCGCCACGAATGTGCGCTTGATTACTGCAAAGCCGTCAAGCGCATCAAACACATTTTTGTTTGGGGCCGCGAGCACGTATCGGATAAAAGTAAAATGTCCGCCGCTTTTTATAATCGATCTCACTTTTTTCAGTATCGCGGCAGTATCTTTTTTTGGCAATACGCGAAACGGGAGCGTGCATATGATTTCATCCGCTTCATATGCGCCATGCTTCTTGAGCATGCGGTCTATGTCCTGCGCGAAGCCATGCGCGATATGCACGCGGCGTTTTCCAACGAATGGCGCGATGTTCTGCCTGCAAATTGTTACAAATTCCTCGTTTGCATCGATACCGACAAAAAGATCCTGCGGGCGGAGGCGCTTTATTATTTCCCTTGTAATGTTTCCCGTGCCGACGCCCAACTCCACGATCACCTTAGGCGGATCGGAGTGCGCAATGCGGGGCGCCATCGCGCGCGCCAAAAAACGGCTGGAACCCACAAGGGCGCCAACCGTTCTTAAATCAGCGAGGGCTTCTGTAAATAACACAACGCTTCCCTTTCGCATCACCGCGATTTCCTGTTAGGAAATATCACGCTTCATTTTAGAAAGGAATTCGGATGCGTGTTCTTTTCCGCCAAGGCCGAATGCGAGTCCGCCCGCGAGCGCGAGCATTCCCACGAGACCGATGTACATCGTATTCACAAACGCCTGCGCCACGCCAAGCTGGTCAAGCGCGGTCATGAACGCGAAGATAAAAACGGACCATTTAACCACCTTCGCCGCAAATGGGCCCGAGCGCAGTCCCGACGCAGACACGGATGAAGCAGTCGCTTTTGCAAGGAAATCAGCAACCAGCGCCCCCACCACCAAAATGACCACGGCTACCACAACATTCGGAATGTAATACAACACCTGCGTGAAGAAACTGGAAACCTGCGCGAGATTGAGCAAGTTCGCGGCAACGAGCAAACCGGTGATAATGAAAAACCACTTCACGAGCCATCCGATGAAATTGCCTACATGCACATTCAGTCCGAACCGGCGCACGATCCCCTGTACGCCCGCTTTTTCAAGCAGACCTTCAATCTTTAACATCGCCACGAAACGGGCTACCAGCCCCTGCAACGTCGCTCCTATCATCAAAAAGATGATGAAAAGAACGATGGCAAGAAACAACCGCGGAATATACAGCACAATACTCGACCATACGAAATTCATCGACTCCGCCATCACCTCTGGGAATGTTTGTACCGGCATAGATGCGTATATTAAAAATAATAATTACTTTATATATACTACACGATAATCAGCGCGCCTTCAAGACGCTGTGGATAATGGACAAATACCGCGGGAATATGCTACTATTTCTGAGAAATTTGGGTGTGTAGCGATGTGGGTTCAAAGCAAATTGCTTTGCTTTGAACGGGCAAATACCTTAAACTTTTACAACAGAATTTGCCCCGGGATGAGCACTTCACCCCGCACTAAAAATATGCGCGTATAGCTCAGTGGTAG
>JACQDT010000015.1 GCA_016200965.1 Candidatus Azambacteria bacterium
CGCTCTCTGCGTTCGCGGGTTGACGGACTGAGGGAGGATGGGGTGGACACCCTGCCCGCTTGGCCTCCGCACACTTTTCTTAACAAAGTGCTGGCGGGGAATAACATACGAAAGTTGTAAATAACGCTTGGAAATCTTACATGATTATACCATATTTTTCTCTATGACAAATAAAAAATCCAGCCGGGCGCTTTGCGCACCGACTGGATTTTTTGTTAGATTCAGACGAGTTATAGTATCTCGTCAATGAGGCCGAACTCCAGGGCCTCTTGAGCGTTGAAGGATTTCTCCTCCCGAAACACCCTCTTTAATTCTTCAAGGGGTCTTTTCGTCCTTTCTTGAAAGATCTCAAACGTGCGTTGTTGGAGCCATTTCGCGTCCTTCAACGCCTTTTCTGAATCTTCCTCCAATTCAAAAAGCTTTTTTCTTACGGATATGCTGTGCATCATGATCTCGGCGTGGGGCATCGCCTTGCGCGAAGCACATGCCTGGAGCACAAGCGCGCCTGCCGACTTTGCCATGCGGTATACCCTTCCCTCCACCGGAGCGCGTGAATGCCTGATGATATCGTAAACATCAAGCGCAGGCGTCACATCGCCGCCCGGAGTGCTAAGATACAGGATGATCTGCTCGCTTTCGCTCTTGGCATTCATCCACAGGATGAGTTTTCCGATCCTGTTGGCTTCGTTGGCCGTCACGTCGCCCCAGAGATAGATCGTTCTTTTCTGTAAAAGATCTTCCTCAAACCTTCTGGCCGTTTTCTCATCCATCCGTTCCTCCTTTCCTTGAAAAAGGTGAAAGTAATGATATACTGTAACCAGGTGATTTTAAGTGTGCGTATAATATACCTTAATGCAAAAAATGTCAAGGTCGCGTGGGGGTGTTGTATTTATTTCTTAAAAACCAACAAACATGCCAAAAAAATTTGAATCGCCAAAAATAGAATCGGACCCAACCCATTTGGAAGGTGATGTTGCGTGGTCGGAGGGTGAAGATACGGGAAACGGCATACAAGCGAAAGCCAAAGATGGAAAAAAATTTGAGGAAATAGACGAGGAAACAAAAAAGAAAATGAATGAGTGGGATAAGAATCTGAAAGACCGCCACGAGCAAGAATAATCGCCCTAAGTTTATAAACCCCGCGTAAACAATTCCGAAAGCGT
The DNA here is from genome assembly GCA_016200965.1 of Candidatus Azambacteria bacterium. GTDB lineage: Bacteria > Patescibacteriota > Minisyncoccia > GWC2-36-17 > WO2-46-25 > JACQDT01. The sequence goes on from JACQDT010000015.1 coordinate 1,164, forward strand.
CACGAAACGGTACCCTTGAGCGCCAAGCGCGCGGATGATATCCGCAAGCGCATCGGCATCAAGGGTACTGCCGTCTTTGGCCGAGCCGAGATGCATAAGCGCGATGCCACCCGGCACCGCCTTCTCAATGACGCGCCCGGCGACGAATTCCGCCGCGCGCCCATCCGCCTTCCCCTGCCACCCCCACGAGTCAACCGTCCACCGCACCGCAACATAGCCGGCGCCGTTTACCAGCGCGATATCCTCCTTTTTATACGTGCCGTAAGGGAAACGGAAAAATGGCGCCCAGCTGACACTTTGCGCGCGCGCCGCTTCTTCAAATCCGGCGATTTCCTGCGCCGCATCTTGCGCCGACATCTCTTTGAGATTTTTGTGCGAGAGCGTATGATTGGCAATCTCATGCCCTCCGCTTGAGATCGCGCTTACTGCTTGGGGAAACTTTTTCATGAAATTTCCGGTAAGAAAAAAAGAGGAATGGACCCGCTCCTTCGCCAGAATATCCAAAATCTCTTTCACGCCGTTTTCATTCCCTCCCCCGTCAAAAGTAAGCGCGAACAATTTTTCATTGAGGGGAACCTGGATGACATCTTTTCCTTTGAATTTGTCGGCGATCTGCGCAACATCTATTCGCCGCGATGCGGACGGAGCGGTTTCCGGCAGTTTTTGCAGCGGAACCGCTTGTTTCTTTTCGGAAGGAATAATCAGCGTTCCTTTGCCGCTCCAAAATGCAAAAACCCCCGCAAAAAGAGCGAGCCCCGTACCAAGAACTACCAACCAAACGTATTTCGATGGATTTGACATAACATCGTTTACAAAACAATAAGCGAAGCCCCGCACCGAACAACGTTCTGGTGCGGGGCGAGGGCTATCGCGCCATACATCACATAAGAAGGAATCTTCATAAAAATTCTGGGGAAAGCTCTGCGAGAATGTCATCGGGAATGGGGATCGCTTTGCGTATCGGACTTACCCCCGGATACCGCCACGCGGTGATGACTTTTTTCTTCTTGCCCGCCTGCTGGTACATCACCCACACTTCTTTTTTTCGGGCGTATCCCGTCGGCTGCATGACCGCAATGGTGCCGGGTGCGATCCCTTCTTCCGTGCGCTTGGGGGACTTGATCACGCGGCGGATGAGCCCCTCCGAGATGCCGTAATACATCATCTTACGCGTCACATGCTGTGTCCACGAAAGCGTACTGTCGTTTTTAGGAGCCTTAAATTGCAAAGAAGTTAGTTTGCGAGCGCCTGATCTATGATGGTCTTGACCTGCGCGTACGGAAGCGCGCCGTTAATGGGGAATGTTTTGCCGCTTTTAGACACCACTACGCTGTAGGGCGTTCCTCTGCCGCCAGCCGCCATTGCATCCTGCACGTCCGCCTCCACATACGAGGCATGTTTGCTTGAAGAAAAGCATTCCGAGAACTTCGCTTTGTTCAATCCGACATATTCGGCAATCTTGGGAAGCTCCGCCGCGTCAAGCCCGTTGTTGGACGGCGTCACTTCGTATACGCGATTGATATACACCCAAAATGTGTCGTTGCCGCCCAGCTCGTTGGCGCATTCGGATGCCTCCGCTTCTTTGCGCGCTTTTGCATGCAAAGAATCAAGCGGGAAATGGCGGTACACCCATGCCACCTTTCCCTGATACTCCGTCATCACCTGCTGCATCGTCGGGTGGAACCGCTTGCAGAACGGACATTCAAGGTCGGAATACTCGATGACCTTCACTTGGGCGTTCTTGTCGCCCAAGATATGATCCGAATCGGAAATCGCGCGAAACTTAATCGCGGAACCGTTTTGCGCCGCGGGCGCTTGTGCTCCCGGCTGGGCCTGCCCGACAGTCGTCGTCTTTGTGTTTGCCAATTGCCCCGTATTCCCTCCGCCGTTGCTGTAGATGATGGCGATCGCAATGATCACTCCCGCGGCGATAATAGACGCGGGTACCGACATCGAGTTTGCCTGCGCGGACTGCTGCACCGGTTCACTGACGGAAGCGGACGGTTTTGTTTCGTTTTCCATATATAAAACTGCGTTAAATAATAATTAAATTCTATTGCATGGCCGCGTACGCATTCACCAAGCCCCATCCGTACACATCGTCTTGGCCGGGAACACCCAAATCAGTCGCGGTCGCTTCCAGTTTATACTGTATTTCATCGGGACTCCATGCCCCGTCACAGTTGGTGTCATACACCGCGATACAATTTCCAAGCACATCGGTTGCGGAGTCCGAAGCGGACTTCAGCGCGAGCGCTACGCTTGCCGCAACATGCGGCGTCGCCATGGACGTACCACTCATAGTAGCATATTTTGTTCCTTTGTATGTGGAGTACACGTTCACGCCCGGAGCGGCAAGGTCAACTTCCGAGCCGCGCGATGACCAATAGGGAGCGGTATTTGAAATATCCGTCGCGGCGACCGCAATCGCTTCCGGATACGCCGCAGGATACAACACGGCCCCGCCGCTATTTCCCGCCGCGGCGACCACTATCACACCCGCGCTCTTGGCGCGGATCACCGCATCATGAAACGACTGCACGTCAACGTCCGTACCCAAACTCAAATTGATCACTGTCATCCCATGCGTGATCGCCCAGTCAATGCCGTTGATGACGTCGGAAAGATATCCGGAGCCGTTCCTGTCCAGTGCCTTGATGGCATACACATTGACCGAAGGCGCGCCGCCGACGGCGCCAATCGTATTTGCGAGCGCGCCGATGATTCCCGCCACATGAGACCCGTGGCCATTGTCGTCATTGTAACTTGACGTATACCACACTTCGCTCACCCCGCCTTTCACATTGGCCGCAAGGTCCGGATGCGAAATGCTGATGCCCGTATCAATGACGCCGACATTCACGCCCGCGCCCGTCTCACTGGTCGGCCACACCCGATCGGCGTCAATGCGGTCTATCCCCCACGGCAACACCTGCGCCGGAACTATCGGGGCCTTTGCTTTCTGAACATTTCCATTTACTGTTTCTAACGCGTCAACCACGATATCGTCTTCAACGCGAACAACTCCCTGATACTTAGCGATCCTTGCTTCGCCGGCTTTGTCCAGTTGCACTACCGAAAGATTGCCTGCGCGCAGGCGCCCCAGACGCGTCCCCCTTGAACCCGCGATAATCCTTGCCTCATCGGCATCGGAAAGGCCTTCTTTAAATACGATTATTTTACGCGAAGATGGGTTTTGGTCCTGATTTTGATCCTGCTCCTGCGCGACGACGAAACCAAACGCCACAAAAATAAATATTGCAATAAAAAAAGCACTTACATGCTTGTATTCCATGATCTTTGAGGTTAATTCCAACCCCTCCATACTACGAAATTACCGCCATAAAGTCAATCAACCCGCGAACGCAGAGAGCGGAGCCACGACTCGGCAGGCCTCGCTGGACTGCTGTTTGTAACCAATCGCTTTGCTCTTGGACAAACAGGGAGCAGTCGTCGTATGACGGCAAAAAGCCGAAAAACCCCTTGAATGCTTAACTTATATCATTTTTTTGAACTCTTCAATCATCGGAACTTTCTCTGGTTCCGTCCCGTACGAGCGTGCCAGATGGTATGCGGCCCAGTCGGCGACAAGAAGCGATGCACATATTTTTTCCCACGGGGAATCGCCTGCAAGCGCCTCTGTTGTCACCCCAAATCCCCGCGCTGAGAGCATCCGGCGCGTCACCTCCATTCTCCGCCTCAGACGGGGATGGTCCTGTGTGTCGGTAAGAAAAATGAAATGGAACCGTTCACTCAGCGTCTTTGTCGCGTCCGTCACGTCAAAGCCGGTCATCTCGTTGTGATTGAGCTCCGGAAACATATTCCAAAAAGCGGGGATCTTCGCGCCCTCGTTAAATTTCACTTTCCAGTTGTACGCAACCGGGCCGTTTCTGCCGGACGCGTACACCACCGGTATTTTTCCGAAAAGCGCGCCGGCAAGCACCTTCCCCTTTTCTTCATATGCGGACGAGTCAAGTAAAGAGGCAAGCGCGCTTACATTCCGCAAACCCGATTCATACCCCATGAGTTTCATCTGGGCTTTCAGCAGATACCCGAGCGCCATGCGCGGCTGGATGCCCGCGGGAATTTCCACAAAAGGCGCGCCGCAGGCCAGCGCAAGCTCTTTTAGCTTCCCGCCGCTTGCCACCGCGGCGACCGCGAGCCCCGCCGCGCGCGCGGCGTTGAATGCGTCAATCGTTTCTTCGGTGTTACCGGAGTACGATACGGCAATCACGAGTGTTTCGTCTTTTTCTCTCTCCGCCGCGCGCGGCAAGCCGTAGCCGCGGTGCACCACGACGCGGGGACCGGGATTCGCCACGCGGAACGCATCGGCGGCAAACGCCGATCCGCCCATGCCGCACACCACGAACACCCGGGCCGGTTTAAGATTCGCCTCATTCGCCACCCGCGGCTCAAACAAAAACTGCGTATGAAAATTTCTGATGGAATCTTCTATCATGTTGCGTATTGATATTGTACACGTTTCTTCTCGGAAAACAAAAGCCGGTTGCGCACATATTCTGCGCAACCGGCACCTTCTTTCCTCTCCTTATCCGATAGTTCTTCCGCCGTCAACGGGAAGCACCACACCCGTGACGAAATCCGCTTCAAAGAAATACAGCACCGCCTTGGCGATCTCTTCGGGGCCGCCCCACCGCGCAAGCGGCGTTTTGGAAAGCACCTCGGCGTTTTCTTCGTGTGTCAGCCCTGGCGGCGCCAAAATGGGGCCGGGCGCCACGGCATTAACCGTCACATACGGCGCAAGCTCCTTGGCAAGCGCTATGGTCAACCCTTCCACCGCAGCTTTTGCCGCATTATAAGGTAAATAATCCTTGTACGGCCGCGCGAGCACGGACCAGTCAGAAATAGTGACGATTTTCCCTTTTACCCTTCCCGTCACGCCGCCGTTTGACCGCACTTCGTCGCCTTTATTTTTCAAAAGCTCATCGCCCACCGCCTTGCCAAGCAAGAAAGTGCTCTTTGCGATGATGTCCATCGTGCGCCCCCAATCCTCTTCTTTGAGCGTCTCCCACGGCGTTTTGGGATAGCTTGCCGCCATATGCACGAGCCCGTCTATTCTCCCGAACGCCCGCTTGGCTTCTTTCACCACTTCGGCGACATCGGCGGCTTTGGACAGATCGGCGCGCACTTCAATCGCCTGGGAACCGGCTTCTTTACACCCCTCGCACACGAAATCGGCTTCTTTTTTTGAGTGGAGATACGTGATGACCAGATTCGCCCCGCGCTCGCCGAGCATTTTCGCAACGCTTTTGCCCACGCGCGCGGCTCCGGTAAGGATAATGGTTTTGTTTTTAATGTCCATGGTTCCTCCTTTGTTATTGTTATTATTTCTTGATGCCCAACAGCTCTATGAGCATCTCTTTATCGTACCCTATGACGATCTCCCCGCCGATGTCAATGACCGGCACGCCCATCTGCCCCGACTTTTCTATCATTTCGCCCTGCGCTTTTTCATCTATGGCAACATTTATTTCCTCATACGCAACAGCATGCTCTTTGAAGAACTCTTTCGCCATTTTGCAATACACGCATGAGGGAGTGGTATAAATGATTACCTTCGGCATATGTTGTGTAATATATAATGCGTTTTTATATTCCGACTATTTCACTATACTCCTATGCCATATATGTATTCAAGCCCAGATAGAGGACTTCGGCAGGCTTCGCCATCTCGCCGCTCTGCGGCGGCCGAAGTGCTTCTACTGGGCAAGCGTGACACATTCCTTTTCTTATGATATACTGACATCATAACAAAGGTCGCTACTTTATAAATACTAACTCACTATTCTATGAAAATAAAAACAATAGGGGCTACGATATTGACTGTGGCATTCGCGCTCGCGTTGTCGCTGGGCGCGCTTGCCCAAACAAACGGCGCCGCGACTTCTTCCGGAACAAGCACCTCAACTTCAGGCACCAAGCATGGATTTGAACAGGAAGGAATGCGTGACCGCATAACCGCCTCAAGCACCCAGCCGGTCATTGACGTTGCGTGCATGCAAAACGCCGTCGACAAGCGCGATACCGCTATCGGCGCCGGGCTGGACGCTTACTACACAGCGGTAAAAACAGCGCTGGAAACACGAAAGAGCGCGCTGAAAACAGCGTGGGGCATCACCGACAGAAAAGCGCTCCGTGACACGCTGAAAACAGCGTGGAAAGATTACAGGACGGCGCTTGAGAAAGCGCGGAAGGACTTAAAGACCGCAAAACGATCCGCATGGCAGCAATTCATGACCGATCGCAAAGCGTGCGGCAAAGCCGGGGCCTCCGACGACCAGACCGGACAAGGAGTGGATGAAAAACTGTAGTACCTTATCCTGAGATCTCCTTTAAAAACCGTCCCGTTTTACGGGGCGGTTTTTTAACAATGCCTTTCTCCCGCCCTTGAACTTTTCGCTCCCTTGATATATAACGCCTTTAGTTCGGATACCATCGGTATCTTTTTACAATCCAACATAAAGGAGGACGGCATATGAGGAACATACCCGACAGTCCGTGGCTAACTCCCGCGGAACAGGAAGAGGCGCGCGAGCGCCTGCTCGAGTACGGGCTTTTGAAGTGTTCAAACAAGCGCGACCTCCCGCTTAAAAGCGGCGGCGCGACGGACATCTACGTGAATCTGCGGGATGCCCAAAACCGCCCCAAGGCGATCAAGTTCATCGCCGACCTTTTTGAAAACCCGCTCCGCCGGCTCGGCTGTACTCGTTTTGCCGAAGTGCCCGACTCGGTAAGCTGTTTTGCGGGCCCGCTTTCCGTGCAGACGAATCTCCCCTATCCCACCATCCGCGAGAATCCCAAGGAAGGGCGCGTGGCGAAATCCTCCGTCATCGGTTCGGGAAATTACGGCGAGACGATCGTGATGTTAGACGACGTCATCACCGACGGCGAGTCCAAGATCGCGCCGTATCGCGAGTGCCTGAACATGGGCCTTCGTCCCGAAACGCTCGTCGTGTTGGTGGACCGACAGCAGGGAAGGCGGAAAAATTTTGCCGCGGAACATATGCGCATGAGCGTGTGGCCACGCCCCGGGAAGCCATGGAATGGGGCGCTGACCATATCGTAACGGGCCGCCAGATTCTCGGATCGGCAAATCCCGTCGCCGAAGTGAAGCGCGTACTCCAGAGCGAGCTTCGCATCAATTGACGCTTAAAACAACAAAGAGGGTGTGCATCATAAAAAAATGCGCACCCTCTTTCATTTTCAGATTTAATTTTTTATTTTTTCCGCTTCAAGTTTTTGAAGCAGTTCATCAAGACCGACGCTTGCGACCCCGACCACCGTGTCAGCGCATCCGTAATAAACAAATAACCGCTTCTGGATGATCACGGCACCGCAGGGGAACACCACATTTGCGACTTGTCCTTCCTTTTCATACGGCATTTCCGCTTCCAATATCGGTTCGGTGGTGCGTGAGATGACTTTTGCGGGATTTTTCAGATCAAGGAGCGCCGCGCGCACATGGTAGTGATGATCTTCTTTTTTTGAAATGCCGTGATACAAAAGAAGCCACCCCTTTTTGGTTTCAAGCGGCGGCGCCGCAATGCCGATTTTTCTGCTGTCGCGCGGACCGGTACGGACTTTCATGATGATGTCGCCTTTGATCCATTGGGAACCGTCAAAATTGAGATCGTTTACATAATCCAGCCAGATTCCTTCTCCGTTGAGCCGGTGCAAAATGGCAAATTTTCCGTTGAATTTTTTAGGGAAAAGGGCGGCATCTTTATCGTCCATTCCGGGAGGAGAAATAAGCTTCGGCGCGGACCATGTCCAGCGTTTTGCAGTAAAGTCGGCAAAAGAAATGGAACTTAACGCAACTCGTGGCGGATGCGCTCCGTCATAGGCCGTATAACACAGATACACGGTAGTACCTATCTTGGTAAGACGCGGATCTTCGCACCCTGAATTCCCCCCCGGAACGAGCTTTTGTTCAAAGGATGCCCGGGGCGTATATACGGGATCGGGCGGCAATTCGGTGATTGAAAAACCGTTGCGGCTTGCGGCATATCCGAATGTTGATGTGTTGTCTTCGGACATAGCCCGATACAATATATGCACTTTGTTTCCCGCGGCGAGCGCGGCGGGATTGCACGCCGCTTTTCTCTTCCATGCACGGTCGGGATTGGGAATAATGATAGGATTTCCGGGGTAACGCATCAAACGGGTCATCTCGGCCTTTGTGCGGAGCATATCGTTTAAAATGGGTTGCAGTTTTCCCGAGGCAAGCGCGCACGAGGTGTCGGCGGCGCCGTAATACACATGCAGTTTCTTCTTTTGTATCAACGCACCGGAAGGAAAGACAATATTGGGAACTTTACCATATTTCTCATACAATGCTTCCGGCACAAGCAACGGGCGTTGCGTGCGCGCGATCACTTTGAAAGGATGGTTCAGATCAAGCAATACCGCCTCAACCCCGAACACGGAAGGCGGAGAAAAATAATGTTGTATGTACGAATATATCAAAAGCCATCCGTGTTTTGTTTTCAGCGGCGGCGCGCCGATTTCTATGTGATCCTTCGGGTCACGGGCAAGCGGGAGCGCGAAATGATGCATATTGCGCTGCCACGTTTCCCAAAACTCGCGAGACCATATGTCTTTTTCGCTCTCAAAAAAAGCGATGGCCGCTCGCGCAGGAGGCATATCGGTATTCGCGGTGAGCACCGCGGCGATTTTTCCTCCGATCTTTTCCGGAAAAAGCGCCATCGCCTTTGCGTTAAAAGGCGTAACGGGATATTTTGCGTTAACTTTTTTGAGATCCTTCGTGATCGCAAGACCTACTTTAATCCCCTCCGGACGGAACGGATATGCCGAAAGAGCGGTATAAAAAATGTAGTAGGTGCCGTTCAGTTTCGTCACCCGCGGATCTTCACAGCCGAACCTATCCCACTCTCGGTCGGGCTTCACCAGTTGTCTTCTGTGTCTGAAGTGAACTCCATCGCGGCTTTCAGCTATGCCTATGGAAGAGATCTGCATGTCTTGATCCCATACCTTTTGAGAGGAAGAAAGGGCGCGGTACAAAAGATGTGTGGTGTTTCGGTCACGTACCGGACAGCCGTTAAATGCGGCTTCCGCTTCCCATGGCGCTTCCCCCTGAGGAATGAGAATGGGATTTTCATCTGACCTTTTCATAAACATCATGCCCGTTATGTTTATTTTTTATCTTTGACCATCCCACCCTTCAGTTTCGGCCGGGCTTCTTTTTGTCGTAATGCCGCGAGAAACTCTTCCAGGTCGGCATGGGCGACGCACACATAGCTATCGGCCCCGCCGTAATATACAAAAATCCTTCCGTTTTTCACTACCGCTCCGGACACATACACAATGCCCGGCTTATAGCCATTATTTTCATAGGACTCCTCCGGCTCTAAAATCGGTTCCTTGGCGCGGCACAGAATGCGGGTCGGATCGGCCAGATCAAGAAGCATCGCCCCCACTTTATATTTGCTCCAGTCATTGTCCATCGCATGATACAACAAAAGCCAGCCGTATTTGGTTTTAATCGGCGGCGCGCCAGCCCCCCTGAGCCATTTGTCCCAACAGCCCTTTCGCGGTTTTCCGCCATGAGAGCTTTCAATATAAGAAGCATCGTCAAACGCTAAACTGTCGCGGTATTCTACCTGGATATCCGGTTTGATGCTGTGTAAAATAGCATATCTGCCATGTATCTTTTCCGGAAAAATCAGCCAGTTTTTATGAACTTCGCCCGGAGGCGAAATGAGAACCGGTAGTTTCCATTTCCATTTTTTATTCAAGAAGTCATCAACTTTTATGGAAGTCAAACCGACCCGCAAGCCATTATCACAAGCGGTATACGTCATGTATAACACGTCTTCTTCGTCTACCCGTACGATGCGGGAATCTTCAGCGCCTCCCCAACTGCCGCCGGAAGAATACGAAGCCACACTGAAAGAACGTTTTAAAGACGGATGCTCATATACCGGATACGCAAGCCGTTCATCAATGGTAACACCGTCGCGCGAAGCGGCGTATCCTACGCGAGAAACGCCGTCCGGACCTATGGCTCGGTACAGAAAGTGAACGTGGTCCTCCAAAAGAATGGCGGCAGGATTGAATGTCTGCCATGCTTCCCATGCATGCTCTGCTCGCGGCGAAATAATCGGATTCTCTTTGATCTTCTCCAATATCTGCAGTTTTTTCGTTTTGAGTTTCGGGGATGCTTTCTTTTTGTTCCGTTGCCTGCCGGTCCCGCCTTGGGACAAAATATGCCGCGGTTTTTTCCCCGGTACAACCGATACGCCTCTTTTTTTAATCCTTGGACTCATAGATCAAAAAACATGTGAAATTTCACGAATGCGTCGTCTTTTGAGGTGACATACGACACGATGACCAAAGGCCCGAGGTACGCCAGAATTCCCATGAGCGTCTTGTTGCCTGCGGCCGGCGCGTTGTTGCTTTTTTGCTCCATATGTTCGCTTTTGAGTTAATTGATAATAATCCGTTCACCACTAATATACACCATCGGCGGGCTCTGCACAAACTAAAATCCGAGTTTCTCCTTGACGAAAATAAGACGGACTTTTCTTCCCATCATGGAATTTTCGCGGTTGAAGATGACGATCTTGGATAGCATGGTGTGCATGCCGTACTTTTTGAGGATATTTTGGTCTTCCAGCGGCACCACGTACTCTTTCAGGCGCTTCATAGCATCAGCGAGCGTCGGCACGATTTTCTGCGTCCCCGCGACGAAAATCAAATTGGGAGAATTGAACACGATATGCGACAGCTGACTGCCCGTATTGGAGGCGATGACAAACTCCCCCGTTTCGGCAATGGCGTGCACGCTCCCCAAGTAATAATCCGACAGCGTCGCCTGTTTGCGCAACGCTGATTGCTTCGTGCGGTCCTGTTCGGCAAAGATCTTCTCGTGCAGATTGTTCCAGCCGTGCGCGCCCGACTTGAGATACGCCACATACCCGATTTGCTCCAGCGTGCGCGAAGCGCCGTTCATCACCGAAGCGCCTTGCGGGATGAATTCCTTTATCTTTGCAAGCGCCTCCATCCCATCGACAACCGCAATTCCCTCCACGCCCCGCTCCGCAAGCGCGGCAATCGCCTTCTGAATGGACTTTTCATCCGCAAGCGTTTTGTAGTTCATATTATCGTTTTTTGCTTTGTGATTCTGCAACTTCGTTCTGCGCCCGCTGGACCATAAACTTCACTCCTTCGGTCATATTTTCAGCCTCGAGTTTAATGTCAGGATATGTATGATGGAACACCCGAAAAACTTCATCGGCAAATGCTTGCCCTACTGTAAGAACTTTATCAAAATCAAAAACGATTATCTTGAACTTTTCCAGACCCGCAAGCACTCTGCGCGCCTGTGAACGGGAAATATGCACACCGCCGATGGTATACAATTTCACGCGTATCTCTGTTTTATCAAAACCGTAATCGCTATCGTCTGTCAAATTAGTATATTTCTTAAAAACTTCTTGTAAGCGCCTGTCCGATGCGGCGGATATTTGAAACATGACACGCGTACATCTTTTTATTTTCTTTACTGTTTTTACAAAAACATCGGGAATCTCATTGTCCACGATGAGTTGGCATCCGAAACTGTCAAGAATAAAAAGATCCCCCGCTTTTGAAGTGAAGAAAATCCCCTCTCCTGAATGAGATTTCGGCATGGTGGTCGTTTTCCCTTTCAGAATATCCTGAATAGCTTCAAGTTCCGATTTCAAGCCGCGTTGTTTCATCACATTGCGAAAGACGCCGATACCCGAATCTTGAACGATGAAAGAAAGCGTCTTCTTGGGAATTGATACCTCCACGCCGATGCGAACGGACTTTGAATGTTCGATCGCATTGTTAAGCATCTCCGAAAAAGCATATGTGAAAATGCTCCGTACATTTTCAGGGAGATTTTTTACTGTTGGAAAGACCTCTTCTACTTGAGCAAAAATTCTATGCTCTTCAAGCCTTTCATTTTTAAAAGTTTTAGCATATCGAAGCGGAAATATCTCCTGATGTGCCTGCGCATATTCAGGAAGCACGTAGAATGCCTTCCTTGTAGAGCCGAATTTAATAAGCTTATGCTCCAACACAAGCGCCGAAATCAAGATGTTCGCATACTGCCGAGAAACCTTAAATCGCTCCGACACATCTTTAGAGTGCAACTTTCCCCTTTCCTTAGCTATTTTCAGTATTTGATCCTTTGTTAACATAGATTGTAAAGCAATTGTAAACCAATCTATATTTAATTGTCAAGTGATTGTCAACCACCCAGAACTTCTTCAGGAAATCATCCGCATCATGCGCATGGGTTGGATCCCTATACGGCAGTATCCTGCAAATTTTATTATTGTCCCTGTCCCGATTTCCTGTATTTCCCTAAATCAACGTGCCCACAATTCGGACAAAATATGGAATCGCCGACCCACGCCTCCGTCAAAACACGCGCTTTTTGTGATGGGCTCTTGTAATCCTCGACAAGTTTTTTGTCGAAAGTTAATTTCATAAATTATTATCCCTGCCTTGATTTCCGATTTTCCTTAAAGGCAATGTAAGATTAATAACTCCAACCCTCTTCCTGAATCAATCCCAAAATACCGATTGACTTCACACCCATTGCAGTACAAACTTGCGGGATTTTCTTTGGACTGTTCACGACTTCTTCCGTTATTAAAATTAGGTTTTCAACTTTCGCTTGTGCAACCAACCACGGATCAGCGTGTACTGATTTTGATTTCTGCTGTTGTAGGAAAGATACAAAATTACCGCCCCTTGAACCAATGTCTCGAATTATATTTTCCTCATTGGGAAGATTATATTTTTGAAAGATTCGTTTGTATGACTTTGTCCATACTATTTGATTTTTTACGCCCCCTTCTTTTATTTC
>JACQDT010000019.1 GCA_016200965.1 Candidatus Azambacteria bacterium
ACGGCGGCCGAGACGGGGCACTTGGTGTTTGGGACGGTGCATAGCGCTTCTACGGTGGAGGCGATCGAGCGCATCGTGAATATTTTTCCGGCCAACCAAATTCAGCAGATCCTCAATCAGCTTTCCGGTATTTTGGTGGCCGCGGTGTCCAGGGAACTTCTTGCGCGCAAAGGGGGAGGCGCGAGAGTCGCCGCATGGGAGATCATGGTGAACACGCCCGCTATTTCCAGTTTGATTCGTGAAAACCGTTTGGCGAGCATCACGTCTTCAATACAAATAGGTTCCAAAGACGGCATGATCACCCTTGAGCAATCCAAAGTGGATTTGAAAGAAAAGGGATTAATTTTGTAATGATGGAATCTTCTCACGCGCTTCTTGCAAGCGGGCCGCCTCTCGCATTTTTGCCGCAAAACGGTCAGGGAAAACGGTGGCAGGTGTTTTCTCCGGCTCCCGAATTATTCACGGACTCTTTCCCCGAATATCCCAAGGTGGCGCTCCAGTTGTTGTACAACCGCGGCTTGCGGACGCAGAAAGAAGTGGACGAGTTTTTCAACCCGGATTATCCGGCAGACGTGCACGATCCGTATCTCTTCATTGATATGGAAAAAGCGGTGGCGCGGATTTCGCGCGCAATAGAAAAAAAGGAAAAAATCATCGTGTATGGGGACTATGATGCCGACGGCGTGTGCGGATCGGTGGTATTGCATACCGCCCTCACCGCGCTTGGCGCGGACGTTGAGGTGTATATTCCAGACAGGTTTCAGGAAGGGTACGGATTGAACGAGAAGGCGCTTGCGGAAATAGTGAAAGACAAAAAAGTAGGCGTGATAGTGACGGTTGACTGCGGCGTGACGGACGTGAAAGAAGTCGCATTTTTAAACAAAAAAGGCATAGACGTCATCATCGTGGATCACCATCTGGTTCCTCCTGAGGCGCCCGCTTGTTTCGCGATGCTCAACCCCAAGCGGGAAGGAGAAACGTATCCGTTCAAGTATTTATGCGCGACGGGCGTGGCGTTTAAATTCGCTTCGGCGCTTTTGAAAACGGACAAGGCGATACAGGCTGGCGTGAAAGAGGGATTTGAAAAATGGCTTTTGGATATCGTGGCCATCGGTTCGGTCGCGGACATGGTTCCCTTGCTTGGCGAAAACAGGACATTCGTGAAATATGGTCTTATCGTGGTGAAAAAGACAAGGCGGCTGGGACTAAAAGAGCTTTTGCGCTTTCAGCCCGCGCGCATGAATGGAAATGGATTTTCTGCGGAAAAGGGGCAGATTACCGCCGAGACCATCGCGTTTATGATTGCGCCGCGCATCAATGCGGCCTCGCGTATGGCGCATGCGACCGCCTCGTTTGAACTGTTGATCGCCACAGACGAAGCATCGGCCACGACGTTGGCCGACACGCTGGAGGATTTAAATAACGACAGAAGAAAGTCAGTCGATAGGATCATGAAAGAGGCGGCCGAGAAATTAGAAGACGAGCCGGTGCTGTTTTTGGGCGACAAGGAATGGCCGGTCGGCGTGGTGGGGCTCGTGTCGGGCCGTCTCACCGAAAAGTATGGCAAACCCTCGTTTGTATACGGCGGAGTCAACGGATATTATCGCGGATCATGCCGCGGCATAAACGGTTTCAATGTGGTGGACGTAATGCGCGCCTGCGACGAGAAGGAAGGCGGGCTGTTGACCGAATACGGCGGCCATCCCATGGCGGGCGGCTTTTCCGTCGCGCCGTAAAAACTCACCCGTTTTAAGAAGTGCCTCATTGCGTACGGAAGAAAAGCGCTTGACGAGGAAACTCTGCACCCGTTGCTCGCCGTTGACGCCGAAGTGGAGGCGCACGAAGTCAGCTGGGATCTGTTCGATGTGTTGTTGCGGTTTGAGCCGTACGGCATGGAAAACAGAAAGCCGGTGTTTTTGCTTCGCGGCGCAGAGGTGGTTTCACTGCGCGCGGTGGGGCAGAAAGAGGATCATTTGAAAATGAAACTCAAAACGCAATTCAAAGACGGCGCGGTGAAATATTTTGACTGCATCGGGTTTGGGCTTTCATCGCGCATGCGGCATTGCGATATCGGAGACCGGATAGACGTGGTGTTTGAACTGGAAGCTAACACGTACAACGGCATGAGGGAGTTGCAGTTGAAGTTGAAGGACATACGGAAAGCAGACAGATATATACGAAACGCATAAAACATGTATCTTTAAGATTGTATGCATCAGTTGCGATCGCTTGTTTGACATACAATCTTGTGATATGCTGTTTCCATGAAAAAGAAACGGTTAGGACAGATCGCTCAGAAGATACTCCTTTTATTGGAGGCAGGAGTTATTCTCGGGCTCACGAGCAGGCCAGATCATTATTTCCGCGTGGTGAAGCAGGCGCGCAAAGCATGGCGGGATATTGACGAAGAAAGTGTGCGGAGATCAATCAAACGCCTGTATCGGTCAGAGTTTATTGGATACAAAGAACACCACGACGGAGCTGTTGCTCTTACGCTCACGGATGGTGGGAAGCAGAGAGTTTTGCATTATCATGTGGAGCACATGAAGATTGAAAAACCCGCGAGATGGGACGGGCGATGGCGCATGGTTGTGTTCGATATCCCTGAACGCTTGAAGCAGGGAAGAATGGCACTATCGGGTAAGTTGAAGGAGCTTGGTTTTTATCCGTTCCAAAAGAGCGTATTCATATTTCCATACCCATGCAAAGATGAGATTGATTTTATCATCGAACTATTTAATCTTCGCCCATATGTGCGGACGCTTACTGTTTTAGAGATTGACACAGATCTTGATCTACGGAGGAGATTCCACCTCCCTATATAGCCATTCCTTTTCACTCCACGTTTTTGCAATTGTATATATAAGTTGCGATAGCAATTTATATGTACAATCGTAGGCAGGAAAAGGAGGGCTTGCGTTATTTCCGATTGTAGTGTATATTATAAAAATAAGTAGGTTAGTGTTCTCAAGTGGGTTATCAAAGCAAGTGCCTAAGACATGCGTTTGTGAGAAGCCGACGAGAGAAGAGGTCGCCCTACGATAATCAGTAATTTAAGTGATAGTTCATGGCAAAGAGATTGTACGTCGGTAACTTGTCTTACCGCACCACCAATGACACGCTGAAAGACGCGTTCTCTCAGGCAGGTGCAGTAGAATCAGCAACCGTTATCACCGACAAGATGTCGGGCCGCTCCAAGGGGTTTGGGTTCGTGGAGATGGTCAATGACGAAGACGCCGCGAAAGCGATCGAGATGTTCAATGGGAAGGATCTCGACGGGCGGAATCTTACGGTGAACGAAGCGCGCCCGAAGGAAAGCCGTCCTCCCCGCGAGAGGGGTTTTGGCGGCCGGAGCGCCCGGTTCTAAATTTTAGGTAAGCATGTTTTCACAAAAAGCCCGTTTCGCAAGAAGCGGGCTTTTGTGTTATAGGTATCATTATGAGTATGAGCGTTTCGCCGCGCAGGATGAAAAAATTTCGGGATATCGTGTGGCGCCATTACCATGAGCATGGGCGGGCGTTGCCGTGGCGGAATACGAAAGATCCGTATCGGATCGTGGCATCAGAGATCATGCTCCAGCAAACGCAGGTGGAGCGGGTGCTTGAGAAGTATCCGATTTTTGTGCGCAGATTTCCAAGCTGGAAGCGGCTTGCGCGCGCAACGCCCGCCCAGGCGCTTGCAGCGTGGCAGGGACTTGGCTATAACCGTCGCGCGCTCGCGCTCAAAAGAATCGCGGAGACGGTTGTGAGAAAATACAAAGGGAAATTGCCGAAAGACCCTGCTTTACTTGAGGAGTTTCCCGGCATTGGCTCTGCCACCGCTGGCTCGATTTGCGCGTTTGCGTTCAATATCCCCGTTCCGTTTATAGAAACAAACATCAGGCGCGCGTATATTCATTTCTTTTTCCCGAAGAAGCGCACGGTGGGGGACGACGACATTTTACCGCTTGTGAAGCGCACGGTGGATACGCATAATCCGCGCGAGTGGTTCTGGGCGCTCATGGACTACGGCTCTATGCTGGGCCGCCGCGAAAAAGAAAACCCGAATCGCAGGAGCTCGCAGTATCACAAGCAGTCAAAATTCCGCGGTTCTGATCGCCAGTTGCGCGGGAATATTCTTACATTACTTATTCGCGAAGGTATGCTTTCTCATCAGGCGATTGCCAAAAAATTAAACGAGCCGCGCGCCCGCGTGCGCAAAATCATTCTCTCTTTGGCAAAAGAGAAGTTCATCCATGTTCACGAGGGAAAAGTAAATATTGTCAGATAATTATGGTACTATAAAATATATGGAAACAATTCAGTACGACGATTTCAAAAAGGTGGAGCTTCGCGCGGTGAAGGTGACAAGCGCGGAACGGGTGGAGGGGTCCGAGAAGCTTCTGAGGATTCAGGTGGATTTGGGTACGGACCCTTCGGCAAGCTCAGGGCGTGTCGCACGGCAGATTGTGGCGGGGATAGGAAAGCGATACGCGCCGGAGGATGTAGTGGGGAAACAAATAATCATAGTGGCGAATCTTGAGCCGCGCTCGCTGATGGGAATTGAAAGCCAAGGGATGCTCTTGGCCGCCGACAGCGCGGATGGGCCGGTAGTGCTTGTTCCCGATAAAGAAGTGTTGCCGGGCGCGGCCATCAAGTGATGATTGCGATACTTCATAATATCCGCAGTGCGCACAACGTCGGTTCAATGTTCCGTACGGCTGACGCGGCAGGAATTGAAAAGCTGTATTTGTGCGGTATTACGCCCGCGCCGGTGGATGCATTTGGCAGGCCAAGCGAAAAATTGCGGAAAGTCGCGCTTGGGGCGGAAAAATCGGTGGCGTGGGAAAAAGTAAAATCAACGGCGCGTTTGATAGATAAACTCAAGAAAGATGGTTTCACCATTTTTGCCGTTGAGCAAAGCAAAAAATCAGTTCCGTACTTTAGGGTGAAGCAAAAAGGGAAAAAGATTGCCATTGTCATGGGAAATGAAGTAAAAGGATTGCCGAAGTCGGTCTTGGAGAGAGCCGATACGATTTTGGAAATTCCGATGCGAGGAGCGATGGTTCGGCAAGCTCACCACCCGCGACATATCGGTCGCGGGAAAGAATCGCTGAATGTGTCTGTCGCGTTCGGCATCGTCGCGTTTCATTTTGCGCACCAATGAGAAAACCGATTTTGATTTTATTTGTCTTGTCAGTCGCCGCGGCAGGTAGTATACTGCTTGCACAGAACGCACCGCATAAAAAGATTCTGCAACAAAGCATTTACCTAAATAGCAATATGAAAATAGAAAGTCCCGCGTTTGCGCACAACGAAATGATTCCCGCAAAATATACCTGCGACGGCGAGAACATAAACCCGCAGCTTTCAATTTCGGGCGTGCCAAAAGAGGCGAAAAGTTTGGTGTTGATTGTGGACGATCCGGACGCGTCCAAAGGATTGTGGGTGCACTGGATAGCATGGAACATTTCGTCCGACACCAAAGAGATCCCGGAGAATAGCGTTCCCTCAGGCGCGAGGGAAGGAATGACCGATTCTGGAAAGCCCGGCTGGAGAGGCCCGTGCCCGTCTTCCGGCACGCATCGCTATTTTTTCAAACTCTACGCGCTTGATGCAATGCTTGGTGTGCCGATAGAAACCGACAAGATAGAACTGGAAGCGGCGATGATAAATCATATACTTGCCTCTACGGAACTCATCGGGTTTTACCAAAAACAGAGGAAATAAAAAATGCGGGGCGGGAGAGATATATTCGCAGAGGAAAACGTGTCATTTTACCCCGATCGGGGTAAAATGACAAAAATATTATACGACACACTTTTATTGCTATTATTATTTGTAAGATTTCCAAGCGTTATTTACAACTTTCGTATGTTATTCCCCGCCAGCACTTTGTTAAGAAAAGTGTGCGGAGGCCGACCCTTCGGCAGTGAGCTCAGGGCCGAACTGGCGGGCAGGGTGCCCCGTTCCCGACTCGTCCTTGGAAACAGAATAATGTTGCTCCTGCGGCACCATTTTCTTCGCCCTCATCCTGCGG
>JACQDT010000020.1 GCA_016200965.1 Candidatus Azambacteria bacterium
AAGTGCAGTTCCTCGGCGACAGCGATGAAATAGCGCAGGTGGCGCAATTCCATCACGATGCCTTTCCCTGTCCATGCGCAGGCTGAGATTCGTCGCGAATTTTGGCTGTGTGTGGCCGTGAAGTTTTTCGGACAGCAGAGTCCGTATATGCCGGGTTAGCTCTGCTTTTACCAATTGTCATGACGCTCTCGGCGCTCCAGCCGGTAGTTTGTGATCTCAAGGTGGATACCATCGGGGTCAGTGAAGAATGTTGCCCAATAGTCAGGAGCGTACTCAGGGCAGAGTTTTGCCTCAGACGCCTCGATACCAGTCCTACGAAGCTGAGTAGATGCGGCTGCTACTTCAGTCGCCGAATTGACGCGGAGGCAGAAGTGATGCAACCCCGGCGCGTAGGCGTCGTGTGCGACTTGGGTACGTGAAGGGCGGAGGACATAACCAAAATAACGATTGTAATATTGGATATGTGGGTCTCCTCCCAGCGCGAATTTGTTCTTGCGAAAGTTCAGTGCGCCTAACATCACCTGGTCGTAGAAAATTTCCGAACGCTCAAGATCGGACACCGCGATGTAGATATGGTCTATCCCAGTAACTTCGGTCATTTCCTTTTTCCTCAAAAACTATGCCGCAGCTCAGCAAATACGCCACGATTAGCCTTCAGGCCGCCGAACATTGACGGTGCTCAGCGTTTTTTCTTGTAGGGTTTGGCTTTTTTGTTGAAGTCCAAAGCGAGGTCTATCCAGTAGTCGAAGTCTTTTTTATTTTTCATGCCCGGTTCATCGATGATGATCCAGCCTTTCATCGGTCGTCCGGTGAAGTCCATCGGTCGGCAACCCTTTTTTTCAAGAATGGCTTCGTAAATATCTGGGTCAATACGGCACATCAGTTCGTCTTTGATGATGCCTACGCACATCTTGTCGTTGAGCATGAATGTCAAGCCGCCCATCATTTCTTTTTCTTTAACGTTCGGCAGGCCAGTAAGTCGCGCGCGAATTCGATCGGCTAATTTTTCGCTGTAGGCCATGAATAAGGCTCAATGGGTTTCTGCATAGGATTTAAGTCCGGCAAAGAATTTTTTTATTCCGCTGTCGGATTGTTTACGGATCATCAAACCGTCCAGTAACTTTCCAAGCAAGCCGAACTTTACGGTGTATTCCATTACCTGTTTCACTTTCGTTTGATGGCCGATTTGTTCGAAGCTGTAGCTGTGCTTTAGTCCTTTGATTGGAAAAGAGCAGTCGGTAAGCTGGTAAGTCAGCGCGTCATTGGGTTTGAACACGGTTACTTTTTCTTCAAACCAGTTTTTACCGTCCAGCATGTCAACTTTTCGTTTTGCTCCCATGCCTGCTTTCTGGGCAGAAACCAGCGTGGATTTCTTTACGGTCGGGTCATACCTGTCTAGGAGTTCAAGGTCTGTGAGTATGTCCCAGAGCTTGTCCACACTTGCATTGACGATAATTTCGTTATGAATAATTGCCATGGCATCTCACTCGCATCAATTTTTAGCGGGTTGAAAAACTCATCGGGCGATCAAACGATCTTCGCGCCTTCGGGCGGCGTCACTTCGCCGACGGTTTGGTAGAACCAAAGCTCATAGCCGCACGGGTCCATCACTTTGAAGGTCTTGTCACCCCACCATTGCAAGGCCAGTGGATCGGTAATCTTCACGTCACGCTTTTTTTGGAGGGCGGCGTGGTAAGCCACGACGTCGGCAACCTCAAAGTAGATCGCGACGGGTTGCTGCGCATCTGCGGATTTTTTGGTTGGGGTTTTGCCGGGCGCACGGGAAAACATGATGCGCGCACCGTCCTTGACCACCGTGCAAAAATCAAATTTGCCGTCTTTTCCGACCACGCCCATGACGTGGTCAAAACCGAGGACATCGACGTAGAAGCTACGAACCTCGTCTACAGACTCGACGGCGATGATAGGCATAACGGCTTTCGGTGTGGCCTTGCTCATGACGTGCTCCTTGGTGTAGGGGTTGAGGACTACTATGATTCCATCGAAGCGAGTAGTATTCAACTACTCACGACAGTAGTAAGACTCCCATGCGCATCCCCGATACCGAACTGCTGGAAGAAATTGGTTTGACGCTTTACGAGCGAAAAAGCCTTATAACACTGATGATTTTCGGCGTCGCTGATGCTGCTGCGATTTGCCGCGAGGGTGGCATACCGACCTCAAAAATCTACCGGTCAATGGAGAAACTGGCTCAGCTTGGCCTGATTCTGGCGCAACCGACCCGGCCGAAAATGTACACCGCACTGCCGCCCGACACGGTGGCGGATCGCATCGTCGAGATTGTGCGTGAACGCGCCGAGCGCTTTGCCGCCAACGCCGGTGAACTCCGGCGCGTGCTGGCCTCGCTGCCCGGACGCGTGCGTGGCAAATATCTGTTCACCGATCTCGCGCTGGGCACCGAGAGCCACGTGAAGCGGCACCTCGCGCACCTCGCGGCGGCACAAAAACGCATTCTGTCGTATATGGAGCGCGGCGATCTCGATGCCATCGATCAGGCGGTCGATGGTGGTTTCCCGATCCTACGTCGCATCGCCCGCAATGCGACCGAGAAAAAAGTTCGTCACCAAGTAGTATTCGGCTTCTCCTATCAAACCGCGCCGCGATTGCTCGAATTCTTGAAAAAACATTCCGCAGAAATCCATCACTTTACCGGAGTACGCTACTCCGGTGAGCTCGGTCATCCGTTTCACGTCATCGATGAAGACATGGTCGTGCTGCCCCTCGACCATCCGTTTGTTCCCGAAGGGCGCTTTGCTTCGTTGCTGATTCGTGACCGCGATCTGGCAAAGAGCCTGACCGACGGATTTGAGGAACTGTGGCGCAAAGCGATGAAGAATCTCCAAGAAATAAATTTCGATCCACGTGGCTCGCACGAAGCACGCGCTGCGGAGTAGGCCGTGCATCTCGGTACTCTCACAGCTACAATTATCAAGACGCGCATGAGACGAATTGTTGTGCTTCTTTAGCCAGCTTTAACCATTGCGTGCGCTCCTTCGATTTAAGCACGACCTATTCTTTACATCGTGCGACCTGGATTGAAGTGTTCACCAAGGTGCGCGCTGCTCAAGGCTTCTACGCATTCTTTGGGGAGCTTTGCCACCAGATCGCCTGCACCATCACGAACACCTTGCCGTTGATCTTGAGGGCTCCTCTCAGCCAAAAAAGTTGTAGGAGCCGATCTCGCTAAGTTTGGTCGGCGCAGGTGGCTCGTCGCAACGATCCGTGATGTCCTTTTGGAATGTTTTGAACGCCTCGATTTGCGCGATTGGATTCTCGTCCGCTTCGACGAACGCAACGTGGAAAAACGTCACGCCATCTTCCGCGACAAACGCTGCGTAGCGCAGCCCCGCAGGGCTCTTTTCCTTAAGTTCGGCATAGACGGCCTTCACGAGCCTGATGTTGTCATCAACCTTCTCCGGCTTTACTTTATAACGAACGATGATCTTATCCATGTGTCATTCCCCTTCGCTTACTGGTTAGTCTTCAAAGGTATTTACTTTTTAGTCGCCTGAAAGGGTTGAATGTCGAATTTTCCGTCGATGCGGAAGTAACTGATGCAGTCTTGACCCGCCTCGCAGGAATCATCATGGGGTGCTCCACCCCTTTGCCAGAATGTCGAACCTACAGGCAATACGGGCACGTTTTTCTCGCCAACTTCCCAGTGTTTATAGCTGCCCTGGACGACTATGCCGTTGTATGACTCGGTATGTGTATGCGGAAATCCTGGGAAGCCCGCCTTGAACCAAAGAAAAAATCCGCTCGGTTCAGGAGTTTCTCTTTCACCCCACACCCACGCCAGTTTGACATTGCCGTAGGTGTTCGGAACTTCCCACCAGGGGATGTCCTTGGCGAGAATCGTTTTCGCCTCCATCCCACCCGCAGATTTTTCGAATACCAAGTACGCCAAACAATCGTCTTTGCCCTTGCAGGTTGTTACGTGGCGGACGCCGCTTG
>JACQDT010000022.1 GCA_016200965.1 Candidatus Azambacteria bacterium
ATGCGCTCGATCGCCTCCACCGTAGAAGCGCTATGCACCGTCCCAAACACCAAGTGCCCCGTCTCGGCCGCCGTGAGCGCCGTCGCGATGGTTTCTAGATCGCGCATTTCGCCGACCATAATGATGTCGGGGTCCTGCCGGAACGCCGCTTTCAGCGCGTCCGAAAATGAGTTGCTGTCAAGCCCGATCTGCCGTTGTTCGATCACGGCAAGTTTGCGCGGATACACGAACTCAATCGGGTCTTCTATGGTGATCACGTGCGCACGACGCTCGTGATTGATCATATTGACGATAGAAGCGATGACTGATGATTTTCCCGAAGCCGTAGACCCGGTCAGCAAAACAAGGCCTTTTTTCAGCTGGGCGAATTTATAGACGGTGGGATGGAAGTTAAGAAATTGCGGCGTCGGGATTTCACTTGACACCACGCGTATGGAAAGCGCGAACATTCCCTGTTGCAAATGGATGTTGGTGCGGAAGCGGCTTCCCTCAAACGCGTAGATAATGTCAAGTTCCTTGCCTTGCGCGACGCGTTCCCTCGCGTCTTGCGTGGGAATGATAGAAAACACGAACTCCGCGAGGTGCTCTTTGTCTATGTCTTCATGCGCGATATTTTCAAGCACACCTTCCACTTTCACCACCGGCGGCTGGCCGGCGATGAAATACGCGTCGGATGCCTTCCGCGCTACCGCCATCCTCAAATAATTATGAAAAATGTCTATTATCTCCATATGATGCGTTTCGCGCAACATTTAACATTTTACATTTGACCTTTAACCCCGTCAAATATCAACTGTCAAATGTTACTTATTCTTTAATGCTTCTATCCCCGGCATGGGGTCACCGGCCAAAAATTCAAGCATTGCTCCGCCGCCGGTTGAAATGAAGTCAATAGTATGAGACAAATGTAACTTGTCCAAAATGGAAACGGACTCTCCTCCTCCCACGATTTTGAACGCTTTTGAAACAGCAACCGCTTTGGCAAATTCGGTCGTGCCGACCGCAAACGGAGCAAGCTCAGAATACCCGAGCGGACCGTTCCAAATGATCGTGCCCGCGGTGGCGGCAATTTTGGAAAACAGCTTCACCGTATCAACACCGATATCAAGAATGATCTCGTCGTCTTTCACGTTTCCCACCGCCACCGTTTTCACCCACGCCGATTCGGAAATTTCCTTCGCCACCACCACATCAACCGGCAAATGCAATTTCGTGGACATCCAATCAAGCCCTTTGAGTTTCTGGGTTGTGGAAAAATCAAGCTTTGATCTGCCAATCGCGATTCCCTGTATCTGCAGAACCGCGTTGGCGATGATGCCGCCCAAAAGAATGTTGTCCGCTTTATTAAAAAAACGCTTGATGAGTTTCGCCTTCGTTTCTACCTTCGCGCCGCCCATCACCATCACCAACGGCATCTTCGGTTTCATATATGCATGATGCAAAATGCGCGCCTCTCTCGCAAATTCAGGGCCCGCGTACGAGGGCAGAAAGCGCGTGATTGCCGACACCGACGCATGGGCGCGGTGCGAAACGGAAAACGCTTCGTTCACGTATATGTCCGCCAAAGCGGCGAGTTTGCTCGCGAATACCTCGTCGTTGCGTTCTTCTTCTTGGTGAAACCGCAGATTTTCAAGCAGGAGAATTTCTCCTGATTTCAATGCGCTTGCCGCCCGTTGCGCGCGCTCCCCGACGCATTCAGAAACAAAATGCACTTTATGACCAATATCCTTTTCAAGCCGCTGCGCGACCTTCTTAAGGCCAAGCCCTCTGCGCTCTTTTTCCGTACGCGCTTCCTGAGGTCTCCCGAAATGCGTCATGAGAATAACTTTCGCCCGTTTTGTTAACAGCTGTCGCAAGGTGGGAACGACCCGCTGTATCCTGAAATCATCCTTGATCGCCCCGTTCTCCATGGCAACATTGAAGTCCACGCGCACCAGCACCTTTTTATTTTTAACCTCCGTTTTGTCCACTGTACGCAAGCGCATGATGACAGTATAGCATTGGAATTGGTATAATACCACCATGGATATTCAACGCGCGATGGTGAAAAAAAATATCGTTATCCTGGGAGCCGGGTTCGGAGGCATCGCGTGCGCGATGAAACTTGAAAAGCTGTTTCAGAAAAAACGCGCGCTGTTTAAAGATTTTGCCATCGCCCTCATAGACAAACGGAATTATCATCTCTATACTCCCGCCCTGTATGATGTGGCAACGACCGCCGTGGACGACGCATCGCCCCTTAACATTAAAAAGGCGGTCGCGACACCCACGGAGGAAATCATTGAACATTCGCGGATAAAATTCGTTCAGGGACATGTGGTTGGAGCAAACATCACGGAGAAAAAAATTCTTTTCAGCGACGAAACAGCCCTCCATTACGAGTACCTTGTGCTCGCACTTGGTTCGGAAATGGCGCATTTTGGCATCCCCGGAGTAAAAGAACATTCTATCTCACTCAAATGGCTTGATGATGCGATCCATATTCGCGCGACTATTCGCAGAAAGTATGAAGAAAAAGCGCATGACAGCCAACTCTCGATGGTGGTGGGCGGCGGGGGACCCACGGGAGTTGAATTCGCTGCGGAGCTTTTGGGCTACATCAGAAAACTCAATCTGAAATCAGGAAGGGCCGTGCGTCCCATCATTACGGTTGTTGAGGGAGCGCCGACCATACTCCCCGGATTTGACGCGTGGACGACGCGCACAGCGACGAAACGGCTCACCGCGCTTGGGATATTTCTCAAAACTGGCTGTTTGGTCTCCCGCGCGGACGAAAAAGCTGTATTTATAAAATCGTCTTCCGATACCGTCACGGAGGAACAATTGCCTTATGACGTATTCATCTGGTCCGGCGGCGTGCAGGCGGTCAATATCTTTTCGGCGGGACAAGTCGCGCAGGAAAAAAGAGGCAAAATGGAAACAGACGCCTACATGACCTGCCTTTCTCCCGACAAGCATCTTGACGTTGCACGAAACATCTTTGCCATAGGCGACAACGCGTGTTTTTACGACCCCCGCACACATCGTTCGCCAGCGGCCACCGCGCGGCTCGCCATTGAACAGGGCAAGGTCGCGGCGGAAAATGTGTTCCGCGATATTCTCGGCTCGCCGCGCAAAGTGTTCAAAATATGGCGCTACCCGTATGTCATACCGATTGGAGGTAAGTACGCTGTCGGCAAAATTGGTCCATTTAAAATAGAGGGGCTTCTTGCGTGGGTGTTTCACGAACTGGTGGAACTTTATTACCTATGGTCCATCACCAACGACAACTGGAAAGCGCTCAAGCGCTGGTGGAGAGGACTTGAAATCTTCTCCAAGAACGATTAAATTAGTTTAAAATAAAAACAACCCGCATATGGCATGCCATATGCGAGCGTATATCTTATCACCTTTTCGGCATTTCAATATTGATATTCAAATCCGAGAACGTAAAATCGATTAAAGAGCCGTCTGGCCGAATCAGTTTTACTTGAATGACCTCAATTGTTGTAATTCCCGCCTTATGAACCAGCGCTTTCAGCACGGCAAGAACTCCTGAACCATCCACGCCGCTCTTATTTTCTTTTGGCTGGGCATACATATCGATACTTTGTCGAAATCATCAATCTGCCGATCCGCGATGAAAAAAAGCATCGGCATTTCTTCAAGAGACGCACCCGCAGTCGCGTGAGATGGCGTCATACTTGACGCCATTGCCACGCACAGCGCCATAATACGCACATATTTCATGACTCACCTCCTTGTGAAAGACAATTTCTTCAAAACTGTTTTCAATGTGCGAGATTTCATCTTATATCCCTCCTTTCCCCGGTGCTGTAGTGCTTCTGCGACGTGATGTCAAATACCCTCAAGTATGCCAGCAAACTCTCTTTTGTCCGTTGAAGCGCGCCCCACAAGGACGCCATCAATGCCGTTCTGGTTCACGAATGCTGCCGCATTGCGGACATCAACCGATCCGCCGTAAAGCACCTTGACTTTCATGGCTGTTTTTTGATCGTACATTTCGGCGATCACCTTCCTGATGTAAATCGCGGCCGAAAGCGCGTCGTTGGGCGTGTCCGCGATGCCGGTACCTATCGCCCACACCGGTTCATAGGCGACAATGACGTCCTCCACTCTGTTTTTTTGAATGCCTTCAAACGCCTTGCGCGTCTGCTCTGCGACCGCACGCGGAATTGATTTCTCATCATCTCTTGTCTTTTCCCCCACGCACACCACGGGCTTCAAACGACCCGCGAGCGCGGCTTTCGCCTTTGCGTTCACCATCTCATCGGTCTCTCCCAGATGATGTCTGCGCTCCGAATGGCCGATGAGTACATACGCAACCCCCACCCCAAAAAGCATTTCCGCCGTCACCTCCCCCGTATACGGCCCGCCCTCTTTCCAAAACATATCCTGTGCGCCGAGTGAGAGCGCGGCTGATTTCTTCCCCATCGCCCCTAAAAAAACAAATGGCGGACACAACACTACCTTCAGATCCTTTTTGATTTTCACTTTCTTTACGGCGTCGGCAAGCGTCCGCGCTTCTTTGGCGCTTGTCACGTACGCTTTCCAGTTGGCAATAATAAGCTTCATACCGTAATATTTCTTAAAAATTCAGCCGCTTCTTCGGGCATAATGGCGGAAATTTCAATGCCCGTGCCGATCTCAACACCCGCCCATACCGACGTTTTCGGCAAAATTTCGATATGCCAGTGATAGTGGTCGTACCGGGAAACATCGCCTACGGGAGCGGTGTGAATGAAAAAATTGTACGCCGGATCGTTCAATCCCTTTTTTAACCGCGCAACCGAACGCTGTAATATCTCGGCCAGCAATGTTACATCACCGTCTTCCAGCATCTCAAACACCGACTGATGCACCTTCGGAAAGATGCGCGTCTCAAAAGCGATCTTTGACGCAAACGGCGTGAACGCGACGAATTTTTCATTTTCATCCACGAGACGCTTTTTTGAGACAAGTTCGTATTGCACCATTTCGCAATGCACGCACTTACCGTGTTCCCTGAAATACCGTTTTGAACCCTCTACGCTCCGCGCCACGTCGGGCGGGATGACCGGCATCGCGACAAGCTGCGAATGCGGATGCGCGATGGATGCTCCCGCTTCACGACCGTGATTATGAAATATCAATACGTATGCGATGCATTCTTCGCGCGAAACTGTTTTATAACGGTCGCGATACGCCCGTATCAGGTCTGACATTTCTTCCAAAGAAAGCTCGGGGATGTATCGCGCGTGGTCTTTCAACACAAACACTTCGTGGATTCCCACGCCGTCCGCAAACGTATACGGACCTTCCTTTGAAAACACGCGGCAGACCCCCTTGGCAAACGCGGGAAACTTATTGGGAATGACCGATACCGATCCTGATTGGAGCACCGGTTGCGGCGCATCACTGCCTGAAAAATTCTCAAAAGGACACATTTCTCTCGGCTCTTCAAATGTCGCCGGAGCGCCGGAAAACGCGTGCGGCCGCTTTCCCCGTCCTACTGCGATAACCACCCAATCGCCGCATACGAGGTCCTGCCTTAACTCTGATATTTTTTTCGATGTATCAGCCATCATCGTTTTTTATGATACATTCCCCGCATCATGTTTTTCCTGATCCGAAAAAGTTCTTTGAATGTCGCGAAGTACGCCGAAAGCCCCACCTTTGATTCCCCCGGATTATTCCACGCCACCGGCAATTCTTTTATTGTGTACCCCAACTGCTTGGCGATCACTAAAATTTCTATGTCAAATCCGAAACCGATAATAGTCTGCAAAGAAAATACGTCTTTGGCCGCGCGGGCGGAAAACATCTTAAACCCGCGCTGGGTATCGCGGATCTCCCAGATCGCAAGCGCGCGAATAAGCAATTTTGAATAATGGCCCAGCGCGCGGCGATACCACGCCGCATGTTCTTCAATCTTGGCCCCCGCCACCTCAATGGAGGCGATCGCCACGTCATATCCTTTTGAAAAATACGGAAGAAATTCGTCAACATATTCAACCGGAACGGAATTGTCCGCGTCCATGAATAGACGGAATTTCCCTTCTGCCTCGCGCATGCCCTGGCGCACCACGTACCCCTTGCCGTGATTTTTTTCGTTTGCGATAATCCTCAATCCTTTTATTTTTTTGGCATATTCATTCACGATATCAGCCGTCTTGTCTTTTGAGCCGTCGCTCACCACAATGATTTCATAGTCAAAAATCTGTTTTTTAAAATATGAGTCAAGCGCCTCCAGCGTGCGCCCGATGCGGCGCTCTTCGTTGTATGCCGGTATCACCACCGACAAAAATATGCCTTTTTCCATACCCAGTATATCAACCTCGACTTAATGAAACGTTCGGGTGCGCCGTTGGATAAACATGGTCTGCGTTGGTTCGTCTTTGGTGCGGACAACAATCGCAAGTGAAACGTTTCATCGAACGGCGTGCCCAGTCGAGGTTGTATTACTGGGCATTAAGGAAATTATAACATGGCGCGTATATTCCGCAAAACAAAAGGACCCGGAACATATTATATGCGTTCCGGGTCCTTTCTATTTCATAGTGCCAGCGCAAGAAGATTGCCGGAAAATTCCTTCTGCGAACCATCCCGCAACTTAATACTGACCAATTGCGGATGACGATCGCGCGCTGATGGCGGGGCATCCCTCACCAACACCACATGCAAAGGCGGGCCATACAGCTGAGGAAGATCCTTCGACCTTGCTTCCCCGGACCACTTGACCTTCATGCCGGGCTGAAACAAAAAGTATGACGCCTCGTTCATCCTTCTCTCCTTTTCTGTTGGGTTTTCAAGTTGCGGAATCGTTTTTTGGAAAATGTACTTTATTCAAGACAAAACGATTGTATGCCTATTTCTTTACCCTGTCAAGCCACCCTTGTAAA
The DNA here is from genome assembly GCA_016200965.1 of Candidatus Azambacteria bacterium. Classification (GTDB taxonomy): domain Bacteria; phylum Patescibacteriota; class Minisyncoccia; order GWC2-36-17; family WO2-46-25; genus JACQDT01. Next base: position 6,882 of record JACQDT010000022.1, read on the forward strand.
ATGAGTGCGGCGGAGGATTGGTCTATGGTTTTTCTGCCAGCTCCGGAACGCTCCGCCTGGCTGGTCGTGAGTATTTCGTTTTCGTACGCTATCGGAATGCGCGTGGTTTCCGCAAACATATCGCCAAAACGCCGGACCGCCTTTGCCTGCGCCGAGAGCTCGCCGGAGAAAGAAACGGGAATGCCGAGGATTATTTTCCCGATTTTTTCTTCCTCGCACATTTTTTTTATCTCCAAAAACACCGCCGGCGAATTTTCAACCGTCGTTCTCGGAAATGCGAACATCCCATCTTCATCGGATATCGCGAGACCTATCCGTTTGTCACCGTAGTCAATGCCAAGGTATCTCATACTGTCCTGTTATCCTAAAACTAGCGCCACCCACTTCCCATTTCCTACTAAATCTCGCCGTGAAGATATTCAAGCTCACTTTTTACGCCGACAAAATCTCCCTGCTTACGCGGGCCCCACGATTTTGTTGCGGCGGCCGCTCGCGAATATCTGCATCACGGCTACGACAATCGTAGTCAACGGGAAGTGGGTGGCGCAACCCATCTTTATCAAATAAATAATGTGCTCTTTAAGGAAGTTGGATTGAAGTACATCCCGCAGGTGCGCCAGCTTGGTATCACCGCAGGCGATTGGCGCGCCGAGGGCGAAGAAAATTTTGTCGCTGGAACAAAATTATTCTGGTACTTCAAACCAATTTCCTTAAAGAAACCGGGAAAGCGCCTCATATCTCCGTCAAAATCTCACACCCATCCTTCGTCACCACAATCGTATGTTCAAAATGAGCGGAAAGCATACCATCTGCCGTGCGGATGCCCCAGCCGTCCGGACCCACTTTCACGCGCCAATCCCCTTCATTGACCATCGGCTCAAGCGCAAGCGTCATGTCGGTACGGATAAATTCCCCCGTTCCCTTTTTCCCGAAATTCAAAATCATGGGGTCTTCGTGAACCGCGTGTCCCACACCGTGTCCCGCCAAATCCCGCACCACGGAAAAACCGCGTTTTTCTACGTAGGTTTGAAACGACGGCGTCGCACCACGGGCGCGAATCAATCGCTCCGCTTCCGTATTTAAATGCGCGGTGCTGACGCCAGGCACCGCTTTTTTGGAAACAAACGAAAGGATTTCAGCAAGTATCTTTCCGCCCTCTCTCATTTTCTCTATTTCATCTTTCGTTTTAACGGCATCCGTATTCATGCGTTCAGCTTTTTCAAAATTTCTTGATGCACTTGATCGGGGCTTTTTGTGGCATTAACTGTAATGAGCGCGCCTTTTTTGCGATAATGCTCAACGGATTGTGAAACCTCGTCGTCGTACCACGCGAGCCGCGCGTTTATGCCTGCCGGGTTGTCTTCGGCGCGGGTGATAACGTTTCCTCCGCAATACAGACACCGTTTTCCATTCTCCCCTCCCGTATACACTCCCTTTCCGCACTGCGCGCACACACTGCGATTCAGCAAACGCTTTTTAGCAACCTCTCGCGGCACGTCGATTAAAAGCACTTTCACGTTCGTACGGCCGAACCACTCAAGCACCTCGTCAAGCATCTTTGCCTCAGCAATCTTTCGGGGGCTTCCGTCAAACAATACTCCTTTTTTAAGATCGCTGTAGGCAAGCTTCTCCATCCATACAAAAAAGGGCATCCATGACGGAGCCAATTTCCCTTGCGCGAGCGTTTCTTTGAGCCGCCGCGCAAGCGTGTTATCCCGCTCGCTGTAGGCGCGCAATAAGTCCCCGGTCCCGATATATTCAAGACCGAATTCTTTGACGAGCAATTTTGCCTGCGTCCCTTTGCCACTTCCGGACCGGCCAAGCAGGATGATATTGAGGGGATCTGCCATAATTGTAGAAAATTTCGAGCTCATGACCGGAGCGAAGAAAATTTCGCTACGATTATGAGCACCCCGCCCTTGTTTTGCCCTTGTATCTTGTGCGAAGTGCGTCCCGCGAATAGCGGGATCCCTCTTGGGGCGAAGCGCTTCGCCGTAAACGGAGCGTGGCTGTTCGCCACTCGCGCTTCGCATGTTATTCTATTGCAAAATAAGAGCGGGGTAAAGGTTTTGTTATCAAATTTCTTTCGCGCTACGCGCTTCGAAATTCGAACAAAGCCCTTTAAAATCTTTCGTACTCATGCATCGCAAGTTGAGCTTTTATCTGCTTGATGGTATCAAGCACCACCGAGACCGCGATCAAAAGCGCCGTACCGCCGATGGTCAGCGTCTTGGTCTGGGTGAAGTACTGCACGATATAAGGAAGCACCGCGATGAGCCCGAGCGACAACGCGCCCGCAAGCGTGATGCGATTGGTGATCTTGTTGAGAAGTTCCATGGTCGGATTGCCGGGCCTGATGCCGGGAACGAACCCCCCCTGTTTCTGCACGTTCTCGGCTATCTGCTTTGTGTCAAACGTGACGGCGGTATAAAAATAAGTGAAAATCACGACAAGCGAGAAATAAAATGCGCCGTATACGAATCCTCCCGCGCTAAAAAATCCGGCAAGCGATTGTCCCAGTTCCTTGACCCATGTGGCGCCGGATAACTGCATGAAATTACCGAGCATTTGGGGAAATAATAGTATGGAAATCGCAAAAATAATGGGAATGACCCCCGCCTGATTGATCTTTAAGGGCAAATAGGTAGACACGCCGCCATACACCCGCGAGCCACGCACCCGCTTGGCGTACGATATGGGAATATTGCGCTGACTGTCGTTGATAAACACCACGCCCGCGATGACGATTACAGCGATCACGAGAAACAAAAGCACCGTGGGAATCATGGACGGATCGAAATTGAGATAAAATTGCCGCATGGTAGTCGGAATGCGCGAAATAATGCCGGCAAAAATCAAAAGAGAAATACCGTTGCCGATTTTTTTCTCGGAAATAAGCTCCCCCAGCCACATAAGAAATATGGTACCGGCCGTCACTACGGTCAAGTTCGTCACCAGATCAAAATATCCCAGATGGTTGATGACCCCCTGATTTTGCAGAAGCGCCAAAAGCCCATACCCCTGAAGCAACGCGAGCGGGATGGCGAGCATGCGGGTGAATTGGTTGAACTTTTGTCTCCCTTGTTCTCCCTGACCTTGATACAACTCTTTGAGTTTCGGGAATATCATCGTCATGAGCTGCATGATGATGAGCGAGGTAATATACGGCCCCACGCCAAGCATGATAATGGAAAGATTATCAAGCGCGCCGCCGGAAAAAACGTTCAACAGCCCGAAAAACTGGTTTCCTTCAAAAAAACTCCTGAGCTTTGAAGTATCGATGCCCGGCACGGGAATCGCTGCCGCAACCCGAAATACCGCAAGAAGCGCAAGCACAAAGAAAATCTTCCTGCGGAGATCTTTTGTTTTAAATACTTGGAGAATCTGCTGTACCATTGTATTACTTTATTTTTATGGTGCCGCCCGCTTTTTTTATTTTCTCCTTTGCCGCTACGGACATCCGGCAATTTTCTATAAAAAGTTTTTTAGTTACTTGTCCCTCGGCGAGCAACTTCACCCGCGGGAACACCCCGCCTGATTTCGCTATCAAGCCGCGCTCCAAAAGCGCCTGTACAGAAACGGTTTCTCCGTCTTTAAACGCCGCGTTCACCTGACCGACATTCACCGGAAAGTCCTTTTTTCCGATCATCTTAAATGAATTCTTGCCGCGCCCTCTTAACTTCGGCAAGCTCTTGATCATATCTTTCTCGGCTGGACGGATCCGGTGCCCAGCGCGCGACTTCTGCCCCTTGGTGCCTCTTCCCGAAGTGGTGCCGCGCTTGCCCCCGCGCCCGATGCGCTTTTTATCTTTCCCTGCATGAACCGGCTTGAATTGATGTAATTGCATAGAAGTATCTTTATATGGCTTTTGCCGCTTCAACAGGAGCCGCGGGCGCTTTCTTTTGAGGCCTTTGTTTCAATTGTTTGAACGCTTCTATGGTGGCCTCTGCGATATTTATTTTATTCGTGCTTTTCCCGAGGATTTTACTTACCACGTTTTTAATGCCGGCAAGGTCGCACACCACGCGCACCGCGCCGCCCGCGATAACGCCCGTTCCCTTTTTCGCCGGCTTCAATAAAATCCGCGCGCTTTTCAGCTTCACTTCGATTTCATGCGGAATGGTTCCGTCTTCCATGAGAATCTTTATCATGTGCTTTTTGCCCTGCCTAGCGGCTTTTTCAATCGCCAGCGCCACATCTTGTCCTTTCGCGGTGCCTATTCCCACTCTTCCCTTTCTGTCCCCCAGCGCAACTGTCACGCGGAAGCTAAACCGGCGGCCACCCGAAACCACGCGGACCACCCTCCTGATTTCCAGGGTCTTTTGTTCAAACTCAGACTTCGGTTTTTCCGCGCGTTTCATGTATGCCATATATATAATCCTTAAAACGTAAGTCCTCCTGCACGCGCGCCCTCTGCCACCTCTTTTATCCTGCCGTAATATCTAAATCCGCCGCGATCGAACACTACCGATGCGATACCCGCTTCTTTCGCTTTTTTTGCGATTTCCGTTCCTACCATTTTGGCAAGCGCCGACTTCGTGTGCTTTCCTTTTTTAAACGACGTATCGGACACTCCGCAAATCGTCGCCTGCGTGACATCATCGATGATCTGCGCATATACATGCTTGCTTGAACGGGACACGCATAAACGCGGCCGTTCTTTTGTGCCTTTTATCTTCGCCCGTATTCGCTTGTGGATCCGCGTCCGATTCATTTTTATTGGTCATGATTACACCGTTCCCGCGCGCTTTCCTTCCTTCCTCCGCACTACTTCACCCGTATAACGAATGCCCTTGCCTTTGTATGGTTCCGCCTTTTTCAGCTTCCGGATGTTTGCGGCGGTCTGGCCGACAAGCGCCTTGTCTATCCCCGACACCACTATGGCGTTTTTCTCCACCGCAAATGTAATTCCTTTGGGGGCCTCAAACTCCACGGGATGAGAGAATCCGAGCTGCATCACGAGCTTGGTACCCAAAAGCGCGACGCGGTAGCCAACTCCTTCTATCTCAAGCCGCTTTGAAAACCCATTGATGACTCCCAGGACCATATTGGCGCACAGCGCCTTGGTAAGCCCGAGAAGCGCCTTGTGGGTTTCCTCGTCCGCCTTGGAAACGATCAGCGACCCGTTCTCCGTTTTCACGATGAGCGCCTCCACTTTCTCCGGCAATACTACTGAATTTTTTGCGGTTGATGCCATAATTGTTGAAATTTTTGAGCTCACAACCGTAGCGAAGTAAATTTCACTACAATTATGAGCACCCTGAGCTCGTCGAAGGGTTGCCATGGTTCGGCAAGCTCACCATAAAGATTTTCTAATCCCGATGAGAGCGCTTAAAGCAATAAGCGTTCTCATCGGGAAGGAAGCCCTTTACCACACCTCACAAATGATTTCGCCGCCGACTTTCGCCTTGCGAACTTCTTTGTCGGTCATCACGCCTTTCGGCGTTGATACGATGGCCATGCCGGTCCCCTGTCTCACCGAATGGATCTCCGTCGCTTTTTTATATATCCTTCTTCCCGGCTTTGAAATGCGCTTCAGCCCCGTAATCGCACAGTCGCCGTTTGTACGGTATTTTAACAACACCGAAATGTGCTTACGCACCTTTTTTCCCTTTTTCTCGAATCCTTCGATAAAACGCGCTTCCTTCATAATCTTTAAAATCGCCATTTTTAAAGTTGAATACGGAACAACCACTGCGGGCAACTGTACCGCTTTGGCATTCCGAATCCTGGTCAACATGTCTGCAATCGGATCAGTAAGCATAAAATAAATGCTGTTGCATTATAAACTCGCTCTCCTCACGCCTGGCAATTCTCCCCGCAGAACCATTTCTCTGAAACAAATCCTGCACAAATCAAAATCGCCGATATACCCCCGATTCCTCCCGCACCGAAAACAACGATTCACTTTTCTGGTGGAGAATTTCGGCTTTCTTTTTGCGCGCGCGATAACTGATTTTTTTGCCATAGGCGTCGGCGGTTATTTAAGCGGGAATCCGAGGAGACGGAACATCCGTTCGGCCTCTTTCCGCCTTCCTCTTGCATCGGTCACCACCGTAACTTCAAATCCGAAAATCTGTCCCGCCTTGTCATGGCTCGCCTCGGGAAACACAATATCTTCTTTTATGCCAATCGTCAAATTCCCCGATTGATCGATGCTTTTGGGATCAATGCCGCGGAAATCCCTTGTGCGGGGAAATGCGATGGAAATGAGCCGGTCAAGAAAATCATACATCCGCGCGCCGCGCAAACTGACTTTCACGCCGATGGGCATTCCTTCGCGCGTCTTGAACGTTGCGATAGATTTCTTCGCTTTGGTGCGGACCGCTTTCTGGCCGGCGATCTTCGTGATTCCCTTTTCCACCACTTCAATCGCTTTCTCGTCTTTGGCCACTCTTCCCACGCCGGAATTCAAAATGACGCCGCGCACTCTGGGCGCCTGAGCGTCGTTGTGGTAGCCGAACTCTTTCTTCATCGCAGGAACCACCTCTTTGAAATATTTTTGCTTCAATCTGTTCATATCGTTGCGCCGCATTTCTTGCATATTCTTGACTTGTTCCCGCCCTCGACGCGAAACCCGATGCGCGTCGGCTTGGCGCATTTGGGGCAGACCACCATCACTTTAGACACATCAAGCGGCGTTTCTTTTGAAAGAATTTGTCCCTTTTCTCCGGTTTTCCGCGGCCGCTGATGATGCTTGGCCATATTCATTCCCTGCACCACCACTCTTCCTTCTTTCGGAAGCGCTTGGAGCACTTTCCCGCTTTTGCCACGGTCTTTCCCGGTCATTATGAATACATTGTCGTTTTTGCGGATTTTCATATGTCTAGACGACCTCCGGCGCCAAAGAAACGAGCTTAGTGAATCCCTTCTCTTTCAATTCTCTTGGCACGGGTCCGAAAATTCTTCCGCCTTTCGGCTCGACTCCGTCCACCAGCACCGCCGCATTTTCGTCAAAACGAATATACGAACCGTCGGCGCGCCCGAATGATTTTTTCTGCCGCACAATGACCGCCTTCACCACATCGGATTTTTTCACCGCCTTTCTCGGCTCGGCGACCTTCACCGCCGCGACGATGATGTCGCCTATGCGGCCATAACGGCGCCGCGAACCGCCCATCACATGGATGCACTGGATCAGCTTTGCGCCGCTGTTATCGGCCACCTTCAGCATTGAACGGA
>JACQDT010000021.1 GCA_016200965.1 Candidatus Azambacteria bacterium
CCTGACCGACGGAGGATGGGGTGGACGAGCGAGGCCGAGGTCAAGCGCGGTTTCCTCGCTGGGGAAACCGACGAGCGTCTTTTCGTACAAAGCGCTGGCGGGGGAGAAAATGTAAACAACGCGACCAATCCTTACAATTAAGACAATATTGATATGTACGATGTACTTGTGGTGGGAAGCGGCATCGCGTCCTTTTCAGCGGCGATGTTCGCGGCCAAAAAAAAGGTTACGGTGCAGGTGATTGCCGATGCAACCGGCGGTCAGGCGGCGCGGCAATGGGACATGTACAGTTATCCCGGGTATTTGGGCAAAGACGGCGACCCGCGAACCAAGAGAGCGGAGCAGTCGTCATATGACGGCGCACAATTGGTGCAGAACATACGAAAACAAGCCGAAGAGCTTGGCGTGGCTGTTGCGGAGGCAGAAGGCGGCATTCAAAAAATTTCTTTTCGGCAGGAGCATAATCACGAGATTTTTATATTGGAAGACGCTGGGGGGAATGTGTATGAAGGAAATACGGTTATCATCGCGTCGGGGAAAAAACCGAGAAAGCTTGGTGTGCCGGGAGAAGACGAATTCATCGGAAAAGGGGTTTCGTACGGAATGGAGGAAAGCGCTCAGGCATTTGAGGGAAAGTCGGTAGCCGTGGTGGGCGCGGGGAATGCTGGCCTTGACGTCGCGCTCGCGCTTTCAAAATACGCCAAGAAGCTCTCTATCGTGGAAGTAGGAGATCGCGCAGGAGGCGACAAGTCAACGCAGGAAAAACTCGCGCAGAGTAAAAACGTTGTATATATATTGAACGCGGCGGTGCAGAAAATTATCGGCAACGAGTGGGTTGGCGGCGTAGAATATATAAGCAAAACAACAGGAGAAACGAATCAGCTGGAAGTGGATCAGGTATTCGTGACCACCGGAATGAATCCTAATTCTGATTTTCTCCGGGGATTTTGCGAGGTCAATCAGAGCGGCGAAGTGGTCATTAATCCCCGCACGAATGCCACGAGCCATGTGGGAGTGTTCGCGGCGGGCGATGTAACCGATATTCCTGAAAAAGAGGCGATTATCGCGGCGGGCGAAGGCGCAAAAGCAGCCCTGCAATGCGTGAAGTGGCTTGTGGATAGGTAATTGGTGTATAATAAATTTATCTATGATGTATGATATTGTGATCATCGGCGGCGGACCGGCCGGATGCGCTGCGGGAGTGTATGCCGCGCGTAAAAAATTGAAAGCGTTGCTTTTAACCGAAACATTCGGCGGCCAGTCCATCGTGTCGGATGATATTCAGAACTGGGTGGGCGCAAAATCCATCTCCGGTTTTGATTTGGCGAAAAATCTTGAAGAGCATGTGCGCGCGCAGGAAGGGATAGAAATTAAGGTGCCGGAAAAAGGCGCGGCGGTCAAAGAAATCAAAGGCGGGTTTGAGGTGACCTCCGATAAAGGAGCGACGTATCAAACAAAGACGGTGCTTATCGCGTCGGGCGGAAGGCGGAGAAAGCTCGGCGTGCCGGGCGAAGAAAAATTCAACGGTAAGGGTGTGGCGTATTGTTCCACGTGCGACGCGCCATTATTTAAAGGAAAGACGGTAGTAGTTGTCGGCGGGGGCAATGCGGGGCTTGAGGCGGCGGTGGATTTGTTGCCGTACGCCGCGAAGATCTATCTTTTGGAATTCGGAAGTGCATTGAAGGGTGATCCGGTCACGCAGGCAGAATTGAAAAAGTCGCCGATGGTGACGATTATCACCAACGCTCAGACAAAGGAAGTGATGGGAGACAAGTTCGTGTCCGGCTTGAAATATTCGGATCGCTCGACCAATGAAGAAAAAACGCTTGAGGTCGGCGGCATATTTGTGGAAATCGGCTCCATCCCCAATTCGGAAATGGTAAAAGGCCTGGTGGAAATGAACCCCATCGGAGAAATTCTTGTGGACCATAAGCATTCGTCCACGTCCAAAGTCGGGATATGGGCCGCGGGCGACGTAACGGACGATCCGTACAAGCAAAATAATATTTCCGCTGGGGATGCAGTAAAGGCGACGCTTTCTATTTATAATTATCTGCTGAAAACAAAAAAATAATTCATGATTAAAGTCGCCATTAACGGATTTGGGAGAATAGGAAGGATGTTTTTTCGCGTTGCTTTCGACAATCCGGAGATAGAAATAGTCGCCGTGAACGATCTGGGCGGTGCTGAAAATCTTGCGTATCTTTTGCAATATGATTCCGTCTATCGGAAATGGGAGAAGGAGGCGCGGACCGAAGGAGGAAATCTGGTCGTGGACGGCAAAAAAATAAAATTCACGCAGGAAAAAGACCCGACGAAACTGCCGTGGGGCACGCTTGGCGTTGATGTGGTGGTGGAATCCACGGGCGTGTTTGAAACGTTTGAGAAAGCCGCGGTGCATCTTCAGGCGGGTGCGAAGCGCGTGGTGATATCGGCGCCGGCAAAAGACGAGGATGGCACCGGCAAGACGGTGCTGTTGGGTATCAACGAGGAGGAATTGAAAACATGCAAAGTGAGTTCCAACGGCTCATGCACGACGAATTCCGTGCATCCGGTGATGCATATTTTAAATGAAGCCATCGGCATAAAAAAGGCGATGTTGACCACCATTCATTCTTATACCGCATCGCAAAAGTTAGTGGACGCTCCCGATAAAGGCGACTGGCGCAGAGGACGCGCCGCGGCGGGCAATATTGTGCCGTCCACCACAGGCGCCGCGGTGTCAGTGACGCGGGCGGTGAAAGGTCTGAAAGGGCTTTTTGACGGCATTGCCCTGCGTGTACCGACCATTTCGGGGTCGGTGTCCGACATCACCTTCCTCGCCAAGCGCCACACGAGCGTGGCGGAAATAAACGGCGCCATGAAGGCGGCGGCGAAGGACCCCCGATGGAGCGGTATTTTTAAAACCACCACCGATGAGATTGTGTCTTCTGACATCATCGGAGAATCGCACGCCTCAATCGTTGATTTGAAATTCACGAAGGTCGTGGACGGAGACCTGGTGAAGGTGCTCGCGTGGTACGACAATGAAATGGGGTACACGCATGCGCTGGTGCGTCACGTCATTAAAGCAGGCGCGCTTATATAAGATGTTCAACGATTACAATTTCTATATTTTTATTTTGCTTTTTTTATTTGGGGTTCTTCTTTTTGCGTTCAACGGTTTTATCGCGCACCCCTACTATATTGATGTGCTTGCGCTGATCCTTCTTGCGGTGCCAGTAATGGGTTTTGTGTATCTTTTGAAATTTCCCAACGCAAATACAACGCCCTTTTACATCCTTTTTTCGGCCCTGTTGGGCGCGTACACGCTCATATTTATCATAGTGAGGGTGTACGATATATTCAATCGCATATGACGATATACCTTGGTTCTGATCATGCGGGATTTAAGTTGAAAGAAAAGGTGAAGGCGGCGCTTGGGCAATGGGGTTATGAGGTTGCCGATCTCGGGGCTTTTTCGCTTGATACAAACGACGATTACCCCGATTTCATTACACCCGTGGCAAAAGCGGTGGCGCATGATTTGATAGAGGGTAAAGAATCATTCGGCGTCATTTTCGGCGGTTCGGGGCAGGGCGAGGCGATGGCGGCAAACCGCGTGGACGGTGTGCGTGCGGCCGAGTATTACGGCGGGCCGCTTGATACCGTCAAGCTTTCGCGCGAGCACAACAACGCGAATGTGCTTTCCATCGGCGCGCGGTTTGTTAAAGATCAGGAAGCGCTTGATGCCGTCAAGTTATGGCTCGGCACGCCGTTTTCAAACGACGCGCGGCATGTACGAAGGATAATGAAGTTTTAAATATGCATCTGACCCCACTGGAGATAATATTAGTCATTTCAACGCTCCTGGAATTCAATCCTTTATTCCAGGCGGTGAAAAGCATCAGGATGAAAAGCGTCAAAAACGTTTCCATTTCAACATTTCTTTCGATTCTCATCATTGGAACGTTGTGGCTCTATTATGGAATTACGATAATGAACATTCCACTTATCATCGGTAATGCGATAAAATTATTCACCGCTTTGACCGTTGTTGTTATTTATTTCAAATATAGAAACCATTAGGTATGTCCGAAATAATCCCTGCAATCATCGCGAAAGACAAAGAAGAATTGCAGCGCAAGCTCTCCTTGGTGGAGGGCCTTGTTTCGTGGGCGCAGATCGACGTGACCGACGGCGTATTCACGCCGGCAACGACGTGGCCTTACGTCGACGGCGTAATTTCCAATTTCCAATTTCCAATTTCCAAACTTAATTTGGAAGTTCATCTTATGGTAAAAAATCCTGAACATACGATTGCCAACTGGCTTGCTTCGCCCGTGAAACGCATTTTGCTTCATTACGAATCAACCGCGCCGGAGCGCATAGCGGAGTTAATCGGAAAAATTACCGCATCAGGCAAAGAAGCGGGGCTCGTTTTGAAATTAGAAACTCCTCTCTCTGTTCTTGACGATCTGTTTCACGCTTCACGCTCCCTGTTTGTCCAAGAGCGAAGCGATTGGCAACAAACAGCAGTCCAGCGAGGCCACAGGCAGAGTCGTGGCTTCACGCTTCACGTTGTACAACTCATGGGTATCGCCGAAATCGGCTACTACGGGCATGGATTTGAGCCGTACGCGCTTGACCGCATCAAGGCGTTGCGGGCAAAATATCCGGATGTTACAATAGAAGTAGATGGCGGAGTGAATCTAGAAAATGCTTCGGTGATTGCGCGGGCGGGAGCGGATAATCTTATTTCAGGAAGCGCGATTTTCAAAACTGACGACGTGAAGGGGGCGATTGATGAGTTTAAATCTATCCTACGTTCTACTCCCTAATTTTCATTTTCTGTTTTTATGCCGCACTTACACGACGAAAAAATAAAATTTTTGGAAGGGAAAGCGAACGAGATACGCCAAAGCATCATTGAGATGCTCCTTGCGGCGGGCTCGGGACATACGGCGGGACCTTTGGATATGGCGGATATTTTTACGCTGTTTTATTTTCATATCCTGAAGCACGACCCCAAGAATCCTGCATGGCCCGAGCGCGACCGCCTTATTCTCTCAAATGGCCACATTTGCCCGGTACTCTACGCCGCGATGGCGCATGCGGGATATTTCCCCGTTAAAGAATTAAAAACGTTGCGAAAATTCGGATCGCGTTTGCAGGGGCACCCGCACCGAGAATGGCTTCCCGCGCTTGAAACAAGTTCGGGGCCGCTTGGTTCCGGCCTGTCACAGGCAGTCGGCATGGCGCTTGCGGAGCGGATGGATCACGGCAAGGCAACGCCGAAATTTTTTTATTGCTTCATGGGAGACGGGGAACTCGACTGCGGGCAAATATGGGAGGCGGCGATGCTCGCGGGGAAAGAAAAATTGCATAACGTCATCGGCATCATTGATCGCAACAACATCCAGATAGACGGCTTTACGGAGGACATTATGCCAATGGAGCCGCTCAAAGCAAAATGGGAGTCGTTTGGCTGGCATGTGCTTGAAATAGACGGGCATAACTTTGAAGCTATCAACGACGCGGTGGGGCAGGCGCAGGCGGTGTTTGAAAAACCATCAGTGATTATCGCGCACACGATTCCGGGAAAGGGCGTGGACTTTACCGAACGCAGATTCGAGTGGCACGGCAATCCTCCGGGTCTCGGCCCCGAGGATGTGATAAAAAAGGGCGAGCAGGGAAAAGAAGCGCTGAACGAATTACGTACGCTGGGAGGAAAAATCAAAAGCGAGCATCAATGAAATTGATGCGAAGTCCCGTACCGAACTTGTTCTGGTGCGGGGCGAACATGAGTAATAACAACATGAGCAAAAAATACTTTATTTTAATTAGTGTAATAGTAATTTTAATCGCAGGAGCTTATTTCTACTTTCAAATTCCTAATCAACGGATCGCTAGTGAAACGAAAAGAATTAATGATTCTATAGAAGAATCTAAGAACAATACTAAAGAACTTTTAGATAAAAATGTTAATAATCTTGTTGAAAATTTAAGACAAACGCAAGCCAATGCGAAAAGTGGAAAAAATGATCTTGCGTGGGGAATTCATCTAATTAACAAGGATTCTGAAAATTCTTTCTATGAAATCTTCTCAACTGCTTCTGATTATGCTCAGGCTAGAACGAAGGAAATGATCTCTTTGGATAAAAATGTAAAATTCTGCCGCCCCCTCCAAGAAAGCATGGATGTAGTATTTGCAAAAGGTGAGGGAACAATTAATACTGATACTTCAATTATCCTCTGTTTTAGACATGGTTATACAGACCCCAGATTAATTAATATAAATGGAAGCGGAGAAATCTCATCATTGGAATAGGAAATTTGTACAAAATAATTTCTTCTATGCCCCTCAATCCAAAGATAAAATTAAATCCAAAACTGTTTGATAAAGACGCGGAGCAGTTGCCTATCCGCAAGGGATACGGCGATGGGTTGTTGGAAGCGGGCAAACAGGATAAAAATGTTGTTGCGCTCTGTGCCGATCTTACGGGCTCCACAATGACGAGCACGTTTTCAAAAGTATTTCCTGAACGATTCGTGCAAATGGGAATAGGAGAGCAGTCCATGGCCTCCGTCGCCTCCGGCATAGCGGCGATGGGAAAGATTCCGTTTCTCGCCTCCTACGCGATGTTCTCTCCGGGGCGCAACTGGGAACAAATCCGCACGACGATCTGCTATAACAATCAAAACGTAAAAATCGCGGGGGCGCACGCGGGAGTATCCGTCGGCCCCGACGGCGGGACTCATCAAGCGATAGAAGATATCGCTATTACGCGCGTGATTCCGCGCATGACGGTGCTCACCCCTTGCGACGCAATCGAGGCGAAGAAGGCGACGCTTGCCGCCGCAAAGATGAAAGGGCCGGTCTATATCCGCCTCGCGCGCGAGAAGACGCCGATTATCACCACCGAAGAAACGCCATTTGAAATCGGCAAGGCGCAATACTTTTTTATGCCGTCCGGAGCGCCGCAGGTTGGCATCATCGCCATCGGCGCGTTGGTCTACAACGCGATGGTAGCCGCGAAAGAACTCGAAGCGGAAGGTATTATGGCGACGATAGTGAATTTGGGAACCGTAAAACCAATGGACGAAAAAACTGTTATTGAACTCGCAAAAACGACAGGTGCGATTGTGACGGTGGAAGAGCATCAGATACATGGAGGCATGGGGTCGCTTGTGGCGCAGGCGTGCGCGGAGAAACAGCCGACGCCGATTGAATTCATCGGCGTGCGCGACGTATTCGGCCAGTCAGGCGAGCCGAATGAGCTTATTGAACATTACGGGATGGGCGTTTCCCATATCAAGCAAGCCGTCAAAAAAGTAATTGCACGAAAATAAAATGTACGACATCATTTCAGTCGGCGACGCCACCATTGACCATTTTTTTTTCATCCACGATGCGTCGGTGGTATGCGACATCAATAAAGAGGACTGCAAATTGACGATCAATTACGCGGACAAACTCCCGGTAGACAAGTATCTGCGTTTTACCGCGGGCAACGCGATGAATCACGCGATAAGCTCCTCTTTGCTCGGTTTGAAAACCGCGTTTTATACGGTCATAGGAGAGGATAGTGCCGGCAACGACATCGTGGAGCAGTTGAAAAAATACAATGTCGGTTTGGAATATATCCAAAAAGACAAAGAAAATTCAACCAATGTGTCCGGCGTTGTTTCATTCCACGGCGAGCGCACTATTTTGGTGTATCACATCGCGCGCAAGTACTGGCTTCCCATGGAAATGAAAACAAAGTGGCTGTATCTGACGTCCGCCGGACCGCAGTCCGCGGTGCCATTGCTTCACGGACAGGTGGCCTCGTATCTTGCGAAAAATCCGTCCGTGAAGTTCGCGTTCAATCCGGGCACGCACCAGATGCATCTGGGCATGGAGGCGCTGAAGCCGCTGTTTGCCCGTTCGGAAATTCTGTTTATGAACAAAGAGGAGTATGAGCGCGTGCTCGGATTTCCTGCGGGGTCCGATGTGAAGGAACTCATGACTAACATGCGCGAATTTGGCCCCCTTATATGCGTGCTTACCGACGGTCCCAAAGGATCGTACTCGTATGATGGCATCACTTTCCGCCATTTGGAAATCTATGACAGTCCCGTGGTGGAACGTACCGGTTGCGGCGACGCGTTCGGCGCCGCGTTTACCGCCGCGCGCGTGTACGGCTTGAGCGTGGATGAAGCGATGCGCTGGGGGACGTTCAATTCGGCCTATGTTATCCGCATTCCCGGCCCGCAAAACGGCCTGCTCAAAAAAGACGAGATGCTTTCGTTGCTGAAGGACTCCAAGGATTTCAAGCCGAGAGAAATATAATGACTCTCTCTACCAAACAACTATTCCAGAAAGCGGAACAAGGCGGGTACGCCATCGGGCAGTTCAATGCGTCTACGGCCGATCAGATAAAGGCGATTATGAAAATCGCTAGAGCTTTGAAGTCCCCGGTCATCATCGGCACATCGGAAGGGGAGCGCGACTTTTTAGGTGTGCGGGTTGCGGTAAAACTGCTTGAAGCGTATGAAGAAGAAACGGGTTTGCCTATCATTTTAAACGCCGATCATACCAAGTCGGCGGCAAAGGCGGAGATTGCGCTGAAGGCGGGATACAACTCCATTCATTTTGACGGTTCGGAGCTGGCGTACGAGGAAAACGTGAAACAGACGAAATATGTCGTAGAAATGTGCGCGCGTTTCAGTGCGGATATCTCAGTGGAAGGGGAGCTCGGGTTTTTGGCAGGCGCGTCAAAAATAATAAAAGAAAAGGTGGAAATAAAACCGGAATACTACACCGACCCGGCGCAGGCGCTTGATTTTGTGACGCGTACCGGCGTGGACAGAATGGCAATCATCATCGGCAACAGCCACGGTATTTCCATTGAGGAGCCGGCGCTTGATATCGCGCGCCTGAAACAAACATACAATCTGATAAAAGGGAGGGCGGTGATCGTCTTGCATGGCGGCTCGGGGATTCCCGACGCGCAAATCAAAGACGCGATTGTAAATGGCATCCGCAAAATCAACGTCAACACCGAATTGCGCGCGGCGTTTCACGATACGCTTAAAAAGGTCTTGAATGAATCTGATGAAACGACGCCGTATAAATATCTGGCGCCCGCCATGGACGCGATGGCTGATATCGTGGATAATAAAATAACGCTGTTTGGTAGCGCAAATAAGGTCTAATAACGAACATGTTTTCATTTTTAAAGAAAAAAACAGGACAGGCGGCGGGAAAAGATATCGGGTTTGAAGAGCGGGAGCGGAAAACGCCCATCGCGGGGTATGTGTTGCTGATTGCGATGACAATCGTATCGTTATGGCTTGGGTTTACCGCGCTTTCCGATTTAGAAAATGTGCCCGCAAAGCCGCAAGCGCTTTCTTCCTGTTCGGTGCCATTTATTTCATACGGCTGGCAGGATGCGTGGCGTTTTAGCGGCACGTATTACGAATACTCCGTAAAACCGGTCTATAGCCCTGAAGCCGCATTTCCGTACCAAGTAAGACCTCCGTCGGCACAACCCTGCGTGTTTTCGGACATTGAAACAAAGCGCGGCGTCGCGGGCGCATTTGCGCAGACGAAAGGAACGCGCGATCAGATCGCGAATCTGCAAAATCAGTCAAATCAGAAACAAAACGCGCTTTCACAGCTGGATTCCCAAATTAATGAACTGCGGCGGCAATATGAACTTTCAATAGGAGAAAAAGGCGCAAAAGTATCCGGAGGAATCTATAACATCGGAGAATTACAGACGAAGTTAAAACCATTTGAGGAACAGAAGACGGCATTGGTGAATGAAGTTGCGAACATTCAGAATCAAATAAGCGCGGCATCCGATCAACTAAAGCCGTTCAACGAGAAACTGCGGGCGCTCTACAAAGAAGTGCTTGCGGACTGGCGCGTCCAGTGGCGGTGGTATGAGTTATGGGCATTCCTTCTCCAGGGACTTTTCGTGTTCCCGTTTTTCTTTATCATGCTGAAGACATATTTCCGCTTGAGCGCGAAAAACAGTCCGTATACCGTCATTGCCACCTTCACGCTTGCCACAGCATCCATTTTCGTCGTTAAAATCGCATGCGTGTATTTCTGGTCGCTGCTTTTGGCGGCGATTTTGGAAGCATTATGGGACCTTATCAACCGGATTCAGATACTCAAGAGCATTATCACGTATGCGGGAATGTTGCTGACAATCGTCTTATTCGGCGGCGCGGTGTATTTGCTCCAGCGCAAGATTTTCAACCCTGCGCGGGTCGCTTTGCGTTATTTAAGGGATAAACGTTGCCCGTCCTGCCAGTTTTCTCTTGAGCTTTCCAAGAATTTCTGTCCGCATTGCGGAGAACAGATCCTAGAGAAATGTCCGAAATGCCATAGCGCGCGCTTTATACGGATGGCCGTGTGCCCGCACTGCGGAGATAGAAAAACATAGAACATGAAGCATGAAACTTGAAACACAAATCTTGAATTTTCGTTTCACGTTTCACGTTTCAAGATTTAAGATTCATGCCATCAAAAGAAAAATTCATCATCACGGGAGGCAAGAAGCTGGAAGGGGATATAAAAGTGCGCGGCGCAAAAAACGCCGCTTTTGCCGTTCTTGCGGCGACGCTTCTTACCGATCAAGAGTGTGAAATAGACAATCTACCGCTGGTGGGCGATGTGATGGTCATGCTTGATATTTTAAAGAAAATAGGGGTACGGCATCGTTTTGTAGGAAAAAGGAAAATTGTTATTCAGGCAAAAAAACTTTATCCGGGCCGGATGCCGCATGAGCTCGTGGAGAAGATACGCGCGTCGATTTTATTATGGGGAGCGCTACCTTCGCGGGTGAAGCGGTTCGTCATGTATAAGCCGGGCGGGTGTTCCATCGGCGCGCGCATTTTGGATCCTCATGTTGAAGCGCTGGGGAGCGCAGGGATCATTTCAAAACAAAAAAACGGTTATCTTGAGATATTAAGAAAAGATTCCATTTCATTGCGCAGAGAGGTGGTGCTCTCGGAAATGTCGGTTACTGCGACGGAGAACGTCATTTTAGCATCAGTGACGCGCAAAGGGGTGACAGAAGTGTTCTGCGCGACTCTGGAGCCGCATGTGCAGGACATGTGCCACATGCTCAATAAAATGGGCGCCGAGATTTCAGGCATCGGCACTAATACGCTTGTGATACGGGGCGTTGAAAAATTGAAGGGAGTATCGCATACCATCATACCCGATCCGATTGAAATGGGGACTTTCATCGCTCTTGCGGCCGCGACCAAAAGCCACCTGACGATACGAAACTGCGTTCCTGAATTCATAAAATTCGATATGTTGAAATTCAAGGAGGCGCATGTTACATTGAAAGTGAAAAACGAAAAAACGGCACAGTTCGGGTGGGGGTACAGAACTGCCGATATTGAAGTGTTTCCTTCGCACTTAAAAGCCGTCAAGAAAGTGCACAATCTTCCGTATCCCGGATTGTGTCCCGATGTTCTTCCCATGTTCGCCGTGCTTGCGACGCAGGCAAAAGGAGTGACGCTGATCCATGATTGGATGTACGAAGGACGGCTCAAATATATTGATGAACTCAAACGGATGGGCGCGGACGCGTTCATATGCGACCCCCATCGGGCGCTCATTACGGGCCCGACCCCGCTTGAAGGAAAAGAAATCACTAGTTTTGATCTGCGCGCGGGAGCAGTGCTTCTTATCGCCGCGCTGTGCGCCAAAGGAGAAACGATAATCTATAACGCGCATCAGGTTGACCGCGGATATGAAAGCATTGAAGCGCGCTTGAGAAAGATAGGAGCCGTCATAACACGCGCGGCGTAATGTAATTTACGGACATGTTTATCCGAAAAATCGGTATAGATCTGGGAACCACCAACACACTGGTTTTTATTCCTAAAAGAGGAGTGGTAGTGAACGAGCCATCGGTGGTGGCCGTGTCGGCGCACGACAAATCCGTCATGGCGGTGGGCGCGGAAGCGAAAGAAATGCTCGGACGCACGCCGGACGCCATTATCGCTCTGCGGCCATTGAAGGAAGGCGTCATCGCGGACTACAAGATTACCGAAGCGATGATTTCCTATTTTCTTACGAAAGGATGCGGGCGGATTAGATTCTTTAAGCCGGAGATGATGATTTCCGTTCCGGCGGGTATTACGTCGACGGAACGCCGCGCAGTGGTGGATGCGGCGATGCAGGCGGGCGCGAAAGCGGCGTACGTGGTGAAAGAGCCGGTGCTTGCGGCAATCGGCGCCGGTATTCCCATCAATGAGGCATCGGGCAATATGATCATCAATATCGGCGGCGGGACGTCTGAAATTGCGGTGATATCGCTTGGCGGGATCGTGGCATGGTCTTCCGTGCGGGTCGCGGGAAACAAGATAGACGAAGCGATCACGGAATATATGCACAAGGTTCATAATTTAGAAATAGGGGAGCGGACTGCGGAAAATGTGAAAATTACTATTGGTTCGGCGGTGCCTGTCAAGGATGAAGAGGAAATAGATGTGCGCGGAAGAGATATCGTGACCGGATTACCCAGAACGGTGAACATCTCTACGAATGAGGTGGCGGATGCGATCGCGGAGCCCCTGAAAGAGATCGTGCGCGCAGTAAAATCAGTATTGCAAGATACGCCGCCGGAACTCGCGGCGGATATCATGCATAAAGGGATGGTACTGTCCGGCGGCGGAGCGTTGTTGCGCAATATTGACCAACTCTTGTTTAAAGTTACGGGCGTGGCGTGCACAAAAGCGAACGACCCGCTTTTGTGCGTCGCGAGAGGAACCGGTATCGTGCTTGAAAATCTTGACGTGTATAAACGAAGTGTCATGAGTAAAAAATAAATTATGGTTATCGGTATTCACGCGAAAGGCGCGTTTAAATATGAACGAACAGGGGTAGAGGAATACGTGTTTCAGCTTATCAAGCATTTCGCGATGCTTGATGAGTCGAAAAATCACATATTTCAACTCTATACATCACATACGCACAATACGCTTTTTCTTCCGTATCATTTCCAGGTAAAACGCCTGTACAACCCTCTCTTTTGGACAAACGGGAGGTTGTCTTTAAACATGTTGTTTCATCCTCCCGATGTTCTTTTTATGCCGGCTAATTTCCTTCCGCTTTTTTATCCGCGTAAAAATGTGGTAACCATTCACGGACTGGAGTTTGAATATTATCCGGAGGCGTTTTCTCCCGACTATTTGGAATATCTCAAGAGAGGAACAAAAAAAACCGTGGATCGCGCACATAAGATCATTGTCCCGTCATTTGCCACGCGCGACGATCTGGTCACGTTTTACCGCGCCGATCCGAAAAAAATCACGGTCATCCCTCACGGGGTCAATCCGCAGATCGCGTATCATCATCGGTATCCGCCCATTGATGAAAAATACATTTTATTCATAGGACGCCTTGAGAAAAAAAAGAACGTAAAAAGCATTGTAAAGGCATACGCGATCCTAAAAGAAAAATACAAAGTGTCTCATAAGCTTGTGCTGGTCGGAGCTCCCGGGTTTGGCTATGATGAAATACAAAAGGAAATAGAGGATACGATATATAAGACCGATATTATTGTAACGGGATACATCAGCCACGAAGAAAAAGAATCGTTTTTTAAATACGCGGACGTGTTCGTATTTCCCTCCTTGTATGAAGGATTCGGCATGATGTCGGTGCTTGAGTCCCAATTGCGGCAAGTCCCCGTCGTAAGTTCAAACATACCAAGCATAAAAGAGATTGCGGGCGACGGCGCGATGCTGGTAGATCCTCACAGCGTAGCACAGCTTACGGAGGCCGTGTATAGCGTGATTTCCGATGATGACGCGCGTAAGAAATTGGTGGAAAAAGGGCTGAAAAACACACAGAAATACAGTTGGTATAAATGCGCACAGCAGACCCTCGCGACGCTTGTTTCTTGAGTCCCCTTGACGTTTATTGTTTTTGGGACTATAATGCCATATATACCGTAGACAAGGGGCTGGTGTCGTCAGACACCATAAGACCTCTCGAGGCACAGTTAGAAATTAGAAAATAGCGAGTAGCGAGTAATGTTGTTTTTTCTACTCGCTGCCACCTAAATTCTACTTTCTGTCCGTTCTACGGCCTTTAAAAGGTCGTTTTTTAATTAGGTTTCTCTAAATTTTCAAGTCCGCAGGACGCAGGAAATTTATCAAAAACCAATTACCCCGCCCTTATTCTGCAATAGAATATTATGCGAAGGGCGGGGTGCTCACTGTGATGGTACAATTTCCATCGCTGGGAGCTTGTAAATTGTAATCACACTGGCATGCCACTTACAAAAAAACAAAAAGGAGAAATCATAAATTCGGTTGTTGAAAAGTTTTCCAAGAGCAAAACCCTTATTTTTACCTACTTCACGAAAATAAGCGTGGAAAAAATCAAAAAATTGCGAAAGAATTTGAAGATGAAAGGATCTGATTTTAAGGTGATAAAAAAGAGCTTGCTTGGGGTGGCGCTGGAAAAAGCGAAGATCAACATTGAAGGGATTGACGTGGAAAAAGCGTTTGATGCGGTCGGCGTCGTATTCGGCGGAAAAGATCAGATTCAGATCGCAAGGGCTGTTTCTGTGTTCGCGCGCGCCAAGAGCAATGAGACGTTCAAGGTGCTTGGCGGGGCATTTGACGGACAATTTGCGGGAGTAGAAAAAATCACCGCATTGGCAAGAATGTCTTCACAGGAAGAATTGTATGCGCGGCTTTTGGGACAATTCAAGGCCCCTTTGTCGCGGCTCGCATATGTGTTGAAAGCGGTTTCAGAGAAACGGCAACCCGCGAACGCAGAGAGCGGAGCCACGACTCGGCAGGCCTCGCTGGACTGCTGTTTGTAACCAATCGCTTTGCTCTTGGACAAACAGGGAGCAGTCGTCGCATGACGGCAATCAGTCTAAGTAGGGTTTGGTCGAATTATTAATTCTATTACAACTATGGCGGATAAATTGAACAAATTGGTTGAGGAAATTGAGAAATTAAGCGCGATTGAGATAGTTGACTTGGTGAAGATACTTGAGGAGAAATTCGGAGTATCTGCGGCCGCTCCGGTTGCGGTTGCGGCAGGTGGGGGAGAAGTAGCTGCGGCGGAAGAGAAAACTTCGTTTTCTATTGAATTGAAAACGGCAGGCGAGCAGAAGATTCAGGTGATTAAAGTGCTAAGGGAGATAACAGGACTTGGCCTGAAGGAAGCAAAAGACATGGTAGATAAGGCTCCGAAAGTGGTGAAGGAGAACGTCTCCAAGGCGGACGCTGAAGAGATGAAGAAAAAGATTGAAGCAACAGGCGCGACGGTAGAGATCAAGTAGGGCTTTACTGCATTACACACACCCCGGGTTCTCCTTGGGGTGTGTTATTTTTATTGATGCGGGAAGACGTATATCCTTTCTTTTGTCAGAAGGAGTATCTCTTTTTTATCCTGTGATATCTCAAAATCGATGACAGGAGGGATAGTTCCCAAAAAAACCGTCTCTGTATTTCCATGTATGCTGCGCTTGATAATCTGGCTTCCTTTTTGAAGCGTATACGCCGCTTCCTGGGTTTCGCGCGTGTTTTGCGCCGAAGCCGTATTAAGAATTTTTTTGAGTGTTTTTGCCACTTTTACCAATTCATTCTCTTTCGGGAACAGCACATATGCCGCCTTTTGTTCATTATTTATGAAATAAAAATCCCCGTCTTTTGCAAGCATGCGCTCTATTTTGAATGATTCGGAAAGACGGAGGAATGTGAAAGAAATATCCCCTGATTGTTTTTTCACTTTCGCATAAGTGTCGGGGGACTCCCCGAATACATATACGAAGTCACCGCCATCAAATATATATGCCGGAAGGAATTTCATTGCGTTCAGATTTGTCCGCATGTCCGTCAATAAAAGGGGAATTTCCTTATGGATACTGTACAGGTGAGCAAGGCGTTCGTCCGCTTCCTTAAAAAGTTTTTCGGCTGAGGAAGCGAGATACCAGGAAGGCATTATTCGTAATGTCTCGGATTGGATCTCACGCAACAATGATGCCGCTTCTTGTTTATTTTCTCCCGCAAGCGCATCCACACGCGTGAGTTTCGCGGAAAGTTGGCGAAGCGAGTAAAATCGTGTTCCAATTGCCGCGGCGTTCCATAAGACGGTTACCGCAAGGAAAGACATCGCGATGGAAAGAAGTCCGCGTTTCGAAGTAAATTGTTTTGCAACGAGCAAAAAAAGTTTTTTCATGCGGATCATGACCATGCTTTTTTCTTTTATCGGTTGTATTTCTGTACTGGCATTGTTGATGCGGGGCATTGTGGCAAACGGAATCCACTGTGAAATACTACGCGCGTGTTTTACTTCAAGAAGAATCGCCGCTTGGTCGGGAAGGGGAATACGCCCATTGTTTTTCTGATAGATCTTGGTGATAATCTCAGCTTGTTGAGCGAGATTGAGTGCGCATAATTTTTGTATACCTTTCTCCGAGAAAAGATCCATAACGCGCCCTGTGCTGAAAATAAATTTATCCGAGGGGACTATGCCGCCTGCAATGATCGTAGAGAACAATTCTTTTTTGTTCGCGTGCGCTTTTTTTGCGCTCATGTCAATGAGTCGGCCGGCGCGCCACAGCCAGGTGATGATATCTCCGATTGTGCAGAAGCGCACTTTATTTTCCGCGATGTTTATCACGCACAGATTGATATCTTGCGCGACATTCTTATTGGTTTTGCCGATATCTTCCAGTGCGGCGTTCGCTTTTTTCAGTGCGATCTCAAAACACGCTTCGGCGTTCTCTTCGCCGGGTTTGTAAAATTCCCTCCGGATGATCGAAGCGACGAGATTAGGGAGAAATTCCAATTGGGCTTTTCTGTTCTGCAGCCATCCTATGATATACAGCGAGCCGAATGGCTCTTCGTCAACGGTGGCGGGCTCATATACGAATGTTTCCGTGCCTCCGCTCCCGCGCGGTTCTTTAAGGATAATTTCCTTTGTTTCTATCTTATAGTTCATGAATACGTAAATACGATACTTCCATAATATCATGCCGCCGGCGTTGCATAAAGCGGCGTTTTTTGGTACAATGTATTTCATGACATTTGAACAGTTTTTCAGTTCGGAGATAAGGGCGCGGCTGGTGAAATTCTTCCTTTTAAATCACGGCAAGTTCTTCCAAGCGGGAGAAATCGCGCGGCGACTTGGCGTGTCTTCAGCGACGGCGAAAACCAATCTGAAGCGCCTGGTTAAAGACGGTTTTTTGAAATCGCGTTCATCACGCTTATTTTCGGTGAGTTATCAATTTCCGTATTTAAACGAGCTCAGGGCGCTTATTTCGCAATTTCCCCTTGTATCGGATGAGTGGATTCTGGAAAAGGCAAAACGCATGAAGCGGGTAAAGCTTTTGCTTGTTGCGGGCGCACTTATTCATGCTCCGAAAGCGCGAGTGGAAGTGTTTATCGTGGGCGATAAGATACGCGCAAAAACCGCCGAAAGGTTCATGCGTGAAATGGAAGCGATTGCGGCGAAAGAATTGCGGTACGCACTTATGACGACCCAGGAATTTTTATACCGCAAAAAGATGTTTGACCGCTTTGTGCTTGATACGCTTGAGTTCCCACATCGCCTGTTGGTGAATAAGCTAAAAATTCAATAGGTCGTCAGGGGGCGACTAGCTCAATGGTAGAGCGTTGCATTCACACTGCAAAGGCTGAAGGTTCGATCCCTTCGTCGCCCACACCAAGACAAGAAGAAACCCTGCTTTTTGGCAGGGTTTCTTGCACATCGGAGAGTTAGTACACTTCCCATTTGGGATATCTGATTCCCGGCAACTTTATTTGTATTTTTCTTGCCTTGAGTCCCAACTTCTTCACCACCCACAAATAACGCTGGGCAGGGGTACTATGCTTTAATTCAGGAATTTGGAGAAGGGGACTGCTCGGTTTTGTGATTGCTCCGAAGAGGCCTTTTTCCTCTTTTCTAAGATACGATAATGATAAACCGGGGTAGCTTTTTATTTTCCAAACTTCCCTGATTTTTTTAATGATCAATCTCGGGGTATTCAGCTTCTTGTGGCGCATTATTTCCTCCTTTGTATGCGGTATTTGCGATACTCGTTGAGTGGTGGAAGGGAAGTGAGCACGATGATTCCGATGACGATAAAGACGATGTAGCGATCCATATTCGGTATGGTTCCGCCGAGCCACCAGCCGAGCCATGTGAGTCCGATCGCCCATAACGCGCCTCCGATGATGTTGTAGGCGAGAAAAGTATGGTAGCGCATTTTACCGACGCCCGCAAGAAGGGGGGCGAAGGTACGGATGATAGGAATGAAACGCGCGAGCACTATCGTTTTGGGACCGTGTTTTTCATAAAACACCTTCGTTTTCACGAGATGATCTTTGTGAAAGAAAAATGAGTCCTCCCGTCTGAAGATCTTCGGGCCCGCCATGTAGCCGATGGCGTATCCCACGCTGTCGCCCAGCACCGCCGCGCCAAACGCGAGTCCCATGAGCAGTCCTATATTCAACGTCTGTTGGGATGCCAAAAAACCGGCAGTAAAGAGCAAGCTGTCGCCGGGAAAGAAAAAACCGAAAAATCCCGACTCGGCAAATATAATGCTGAAAAATCCGATATAGCCCGCGGTGGTAATGAGGGAAATGATGTCAAGCATCTATCCAGAAGGAAGTTGTTTCTTATAAATATCAAGCAGTGCAAAAAGAAAACTGAGCGCGAGCGGACCAAGAAGAAAGCCGATGGGGCCGAAAAACGAAAGACCGCCCAGCACCGAGAAAAGAATGAGCAGCGGATGGATTTGTATGCCGCGTTCCATGAGCTTTGGCGTGAGAAAGTTGTCAATGAGCCCCACTGCCGTTGCGCCCCATGCAAGCAAACCAAGTCCGGAAGGAATGCTCCCAGTAAAGAATAGATAGAGAATCGCGGGGATGACTATGATAGCGGTGCCGATAAAAGGGATGAGCGCGGTAACTGCCGCGATCGCCCCCCACAATGCGCCGTTGGGCACTCCAAAGACGTAAAAACCGATGCTGACCAGCATGCCCTGGATCACGGCGACCACCAGCGAGCCCAATACGACCGAATGCACGGCTTTATTGAGTTTGCCGAATATTTCTCTGTCGTCCACATCGCGAAGGGGACTTAAGACGGCAAGCGCCGATACGAGTTTTTTCCCGTCTTTCAAGAAATAATAAAAGGCAAGCATGCTCAGTAAAAATCCAAAGACCAGCTGGGTGATGCCGGAAAACACCGCTCCAGCGTTGTTTAAAATCCATCCGAGCCCCTGTCGCAAGAATTGATTAAGATCAAGCGTGATGTTGGCATGGATAAGACGGAGCTTGTCTTGGACATACGCGACGGTGGTATCCAAAAAACCCGTTTCGGTATCCGCAGTGATATTCTAATACATCTGTCCCGCCTCTTTCGCCACTTGTGTTCCGAAAAATACCAGCGGCACAAATATGATAGTAAGAACAATAAAGACGGTAATAAGCGCCGCGACTGTTTCTGATTTGAACATCCCGAATATTCCCCGATAGAAGGGTTCGAATACGACCGCAAGCGTTCCTGCGATGATAAGAATGCTGAAATAAGGGGAGAGGACGAAGAACATAAGCAACAACATCCCCACTAACAGCGCGATAAAAAAGAAGGTCTGTAGTTTTTCGCGATCCATCGTATTGTGTTATGATATGAAGATAGTAATAATGTAGCATTTTCATGGCTCAATTGCAATTTCCGGAAGGATTTTTATGGGGGGCCGCAACTTCGTCCCATCAGGTGGAGGGAGGCACCCATAATGACTGGAGCGAATGGGAGAAGCAAAATGCCAAGCGCTTGGCGCATGAAGCGGAAACAAAATTCGGCCATCTCTCAAATTGGGCTGACATAAAGCAACAGGCGCAGGACCCCGCAAACTATGTTTCCGGCCGCGCCTGCGACCACTATAACCGTTTTGAAAAGGACTTTGACATCGCTAAATCGCTTGGCCACAACGCGCACCGTTTTTCCATAGAATGGTCGCGCATCGAGCCCCAGGAAGGGAAGTGGGATGAAAAAGAAATTGAGCACTATCGTCAGGTTATTAAAGCGCTCCGTGCCCGCGGCATGGAACCGTTTGTGACGCTGTGGCATTGGCCATTGCCGTTATGGATTCGTGATATGGGCGGATGGGAAAACAAAAAGACAATAGATTATTTTGTCCGATACGCTGATTTAATGACTCGTTCTCTCCTAGAAGTTCGGTTTTGGGTCATTTTGAATGAACCAAATATTTATACCCAATTTAGTTATGTAAAAGGAACGGAACCGCCGGGGATAAAAAGTATTACAAAAGGCCTTTGCGTTTATTTTCATCTACTGGGCGCGCATAAACGCGCATACGAAGTCATCAAAAAACAAAATAATCAGCTTCGTGTCGGCATATGTAATTCGATAATGTGTTTTCAGCCTCGAAGCGGACTTTTCGGTAAGGTTCTTGTACCTATCGCTGATTACTTTTGGAACCATCACTCATTGAGAAATATACGAACAAAACTTGATTTTCTCGGGTCAAATTACTATTCACGTTTTCTTGTTGGAAAAGGAAGCTCCAACAACCTTCAACGAACAGATTTGGGGTGGGAAATATTCCCTGAAGGAGCATATGTAACCTTAAAAAGTCTGAAGAAATACAACGTACCAATCTATATTACAGAAAATGGTGTTGCCGATGCTCATGATAAGCTTCGCATAAAATTTATTAAAGAGCATCTTTCGGAAGTATTGAGGGCGATACAGGAAGGGGTAGATATACGCGGATACTTTCATTGGTCTTTGCTCGACAATTTTGAGTTACCGGAAGTGCGCGGCTTCTGGCCGCGGTTCGGGCTGGTGGAGATTGACTATAAAACGCTTGAGCGGAAAATCCGGCCAAGCGCATTAAAGTATGCGGAGATTATCAAATCAAACGCGATAGATGTTTAATCATTTTAAAAGAAACATTGTACATTCTCACGCGATAGCGCGAAAACGTACAATTTGTTTATGAACTGGATTATCGTTTCAGTTATAGCGCAAATTATTCTCGGGACTTCCGCAGTGTTTGACAAGATGCTTTTGAAAAAGGGTGTGTTCGACCCGCTGGTGTATACGTTTTGGCTGGGGATATTGGATCTTCTCGCGCTGGCGCTTGTGCCGTTCGGCTTTCACGGCATTCCATTTTTAGTGGGAATGGAAGCGTTTGTGGGCGGCATAGTGTTCATATGCGCCATGTTCTATCTGTTCGCATCTTTGCATAAAAGCGAGGCGTCCAAGTCCCTCCTTTTTATCGGCGCGCTCACGCCGCTCACCACGTTGTTCGCGGGATACGTCTGGCTTGAAACGCAGATCAGCATTGCCGATTACATAGGGTTCTTTTTTCTGGTTATCGGGGGGATCATTCTCTTTTTTGTGGAAGAAAAACATTTGCGCTTGCGCGTGGGATTTTTGGCGCTCGCAAGCGCGATATTTTTTGCTATTTCCAATGTGCTGACAAAAAGCGCATTTGATCAGGCCTCGTTCGTGACGGGATTTTTTTGGGTGAAAATGGGCGGCGTGGCGTGCGCGCTTGCGTTTCTCGCGTTTCCGGCTTGGCGTGCGCGGATTTTTTCTTCTTCGCGCAAAAAAGACACGCAGGAGCATCATGCGCCGTATGTGCTTAATCGCGTATACGCCGCCACAGGGTCTTTGCTCGTGAGCGTTGCTATTTTTCTTGCGCATCCGGCGCTTGTGGAGGCGATGCAGGGGCTGAAATACGTTGTTATTTTTCTCGCGTCATGGTTTTTTCTTCATGAGCATTTTCGCGGAAAGGTATTGGCGGGAAAACTTGCCGCGATGTGCGCGGTGGGAGCAGGACTCACATGGCTTGCGGTTGCCAGTTATGCCGGGAATATTCCGGTGGACGCGAATCGTTACATTACATGGGGCGTAACGTTTTCCCAGAAGGCAAGCAGGGGATTGGGACTGGACTGGCATGAGAATTTCAGAGCGATTACGAATGATCTTCGCGCGCGTAATATCCGGCTTGCCATGTATTGGGATGAAACGGAAAAAACAAGGGGCACGTATGATTTTACCGACACGGATTGGCTTTTGGACGAGTCCGCGCGCGCTCACGCAAAAATAACTCTTGCAATAGGGATGAAAGCGCCTCGCTGGCCGGAATGCCACATTCCTGACTGGGCCCGCGATTTTACTGCCCAAGAAAGAGAAAGTGCGCTTTTAGGGTATCTTAAAGCCATTGTGGAGCGTTACCGGAGCAATTCCGTGATCGCGCTGTGGCAGGTGGAAAACGAACCGTATCTTGCGTTTGGAGAATGTCCGCACAGAGGGGAGCAGTTTCTTGAAAACGAAATCGCGCTGGTCAAATCGCTTGACCCGTCGCGCCCCGTGCTTACTACGGACGGGGGAGAATTCGGCAGGTGGTACAAAGCAGCGCGGCAAGGCGATATGTTCGGAACGACGATGTATCGGAAAGTATATCCGCGCGTCATCGGGCCAACGTTCGGGGCGATAGAATATCCGCTTGCACCGAGCTATTTCAAGCTGAAGGAAAAAATCGTCAGGCGTGTTATTGGGGACGATACAAAGCCATTTCTGGTGATAGAATTGCAGGGAGAACCATGGGGAGACAAGCCGATTCAAGAAATGTCGGACGAAGAAGTGCGGGAAAACTTCAGTCCCGAATATTTTAAAGATGTCATCCGTTACGCGAAAGAAACCGGATTTTCCGAATATTATCTTTGGGGGTCGGAATGGTGGTACTGGCAAAAAATATACGGAGACCCGCGATATTGGGATATCGTAAGGAATCTCAGCTCAAATCGTCTTGAGCCATGACGCAATAATTTCTTTTGTTTCTTTCGGGCCAGAAACAGCTATGGTCTCGACACCCGCTTCTTTGACAGGGTAATCATTTCCTCCACCATAGAGTGCATCTCCCACAAAAATCATATCAGATACGCTTATGCTGAGGAGTTTTTCCATTTGGCGAATCCCATACGCTTTATTGATTCCCTTTTTAGTGACGTCGATGGATGTAAGGCCTGGAATTTGTATTTGGAACTCGGGAAGATATTTTTTGAGTGCCTCCACTATTTCTCGCCGCCGGTCATCTTGAGATCCCCGCCACCGCTTTTTCGCTTCAAGCGGCGCTTCTTGACCGAGCGCGGAAAACGTTACTTGCGTACCGCGATCTTCTACGACTTCGCCATAGAGTTTTAAAGGATGCTGATAATGAATATCTTTGAATGCGCAATCAAAAGCGGTTTTTATCTTTTTACGTTCCGCCGATGCCAACATATCGGCATACACCTCTTTCCAGCCATTATCGTAGCGATAAAACCTCGTCGCGCTTGTGGGGAACAAAAAAAGCCGGGAAAGCCGTTCGGGCGGATAATCAATCCGGTTCAGGAATTGCTCCTTGAACCTGTCAAATCCGCCGCCCGAAATGACCGCCACCATCCGTTTTGACAGCAATCGTTCCAAGAGCGATGCCATCTCGGAGTCCATGTCCGTTTTACTTTCAGTGAGCGTGCCGTCGAGATCAAATATGACCAGCTTCGCTTTTTTTATGTCGGTGGACATTTTGGTCTACACTTCAATGACCACAGGCAATACCATCGGATGACGGTGTGTTTTGTGGTAGAGGAATTCGCCGACCTCTTCTCTGATGTTGTCTTTGATGTAGGTCCAGTTGATCTCGCCCGGCGCATGATTGCCCGCGCTTTGTTCCACTATCCGTTTCACTAACCGCCGTACTTCCATCAGCAGTTCTTTTGATTCCCGCATGTAGATGAAGCCGCGGGAAATGAGGTCGGGATTGCCCATGACCCTTTTGGTGCGGTTGTCGAACGTCGCGATGACGACGAACATCCCGTCTTTTGCCATCATCTGCCGGTCGCGCAGTACTACATCGCCCACATCGCCCACACCAAGACCGTCTACGAACACGTAGTCGGACGGCACTTTTTCTTTTGTCCGCACGCATATTCCTCCCTTGCATTGGATCACCTGCCCGTTGTCGGCAACCAGGATCTTGTCATCGGCATAGCCTGCTCGCGTGGCGATTTTTCCATGGATGCGCAGGAACGAGTGATTGCCCTCTATCGGCATGAAATAGCGCGGTTTGACGATCTCGATCATTTTTTTAAGGTCTTCTTGTTTTGCGTGGCCGCCGGCATGAATGTCCATCATGCGATAGTTGATCACGTCAACGCCTTCGCGGTACAGTTTGTCGGTGAGACGCTGGACCGTGCGCTCGTTGCCCGGAATGACCGAAGATGAGAACACGAATGTGTCTCCCGGCTCCACTTCAATGAAGCGATGCTCGCGGTTTGCGATGCGCATAAGCACGGCGCGCTCTTCTCCTTGGGCGCCGGTCGCCAGAATCATGATTTCATGATTGCGGTAGCTTTTCATCTCTTCAACGGGAATGATGGTCCCTTTGGGGACGGTGATGTATCCGAGCTCTTTGGCAATCTCCACATTGTTTTTCATGCTCCTCCCTTCAATGATCAGTTTTTTCTTGTATTTTGCGGCAAGCTGGATGATTTCGTTCAGGCGGCCCAAAAGGGATGCGAAGGTTCCGAAAATAAGCCGTCCCTTCGCGTTTTTCACGATATCTTCAAGCTCGGTCATGATGTCTATTTCGCTGTGTTGTTTGCCGATTTCGCGCGCGTTCGTGCTGTCCGACATTAAAAGCAGTGGGTTGTGCTTGCCGATGCGCTCAAGCTTGTCCAATTCGGTCACGCCCGCGATATTGGAACGTTCGTCGATCTTGAAGTCGCCGGTGTGCACGAGGATGCCTTCGGGCGTATGCACGATCACCCCGACCGAGCCGGGGATATTGTGGCTGACGCCGAAGAACTCCACTTTGAATATGCCCAATTCCAATTTCGTATCATTGGTTATCTGATGGAGTTCAAGCCGCGATGAGATCTCTTTGAAGTCCTCCTGGCGCCTTTTGATGATCGCGAGCGTCAGATCCGTGCCGTACAACGGCGGATTGGCCAAACGGGGGATGAGGTGCGGTATGGCGCCGATGTGGTCATAGTGGGCGTGCGTGATGATGACGCCCAGCACATTGCGTTCTTTGCCTTTGAAGTATTCAATGTTCGGGATGATATAATCAACTCCCGGCATATCTTCTTCGGGGAACTGCAGGCCCATGTCAATGATGAGTATGTTGTCCCCATACTCTATTGCCACCATATTTCTTCCGACCTCTTCAAGGCCCCCGATGGGTATCACGCGTAGGGCGTTTTTATCAAACACTGCCGGTACCGACGGCGTCGTTTCGCGGGACGGACGCGAAAAATGCCCCCCATGCGGCCGTTCCGTGCCGCGCTGGTGAGATGGCCGGGAAGCGGAAACTCTCCGTCTCCCGGGTTGTGTGTCATGTTCTTTCTTCATATATATGAGTTGTATAGCGCGTCTTGTAATATAGGCAAAACAATGCGCGCTTTTTATTAATAATAAATGTAGAAAGATGTGTGCTCGGGGGGAGACTTGAACTCCCACGACCTTGCGGTCATAGCGCCCTGAACGCTACGTGTCTGCCAATTTCACCACCCGAGCGAATATTATTGTGCTGTTTTTTCAATCCGCTTTGTCGCGATATACCATTTTTCCATACCGGCGAACCTTCTTGCGGGCACGTTGACCGTGGTTGCGGAGACCTGTTTCACGTCTTTATCCATTGCGTACAAAAAGGAGGGCGAGAATAGGAAGACCGCTGGAACCTCATCGGCCATAATTTCCTGCAGTTTTTTCAAACTGTTTTCGCGTTCTTTCGGATCCAACGATTCGCGGATATTTTCCAACAGGCGGTCAACCTCTTTATTATCGTACAACGACAAGTTCAATCCGGGGTCTTTCTTTTGGGAAGAATGCCAGAACAGATACGGGTCGGGATACAAGGTAAGCGCCTCGCCAAAAAGAAGCGCATCGTATTTTCTCGGTTTGATAACCCGTCGTTTAAGTTCATCGGTGTCATAGTTCTCAAGATGTATCCGCGCGCCGACCTGTTCCCATTGTGTTTTCAACAGCTCTCCTATACGGATCAGATCAGGGGAGTCGGAAGTGACCAAGGTGATCTCAAGCGGCGTCGGCTCTTTGTCGCTTCCGATCGTTTTTTCGAGAACGCCATCGCCGTTTTTATCTTTCCATCCCGCGTCTTCAAGGATCGAACTGGCGCGTTCCTGCAAAGATTCGTTCTGCGCGGCGATAGGTTGATATCCCGTCATCCAGGGCAACAAAGGAGAATCGGTGATCGTCCCGTTTCCCGAAAACACCTCGCTCATAATTTCTTCTTTGTGCGTGGCGGCTTCAAACGCTTTCCTTACGTTTTTATCCGTAAGCGGTTTCGCGCGGCTTTGGTTGAAAAATACCGCGAAATACTTCGGTATATGAAGAGCGTATATGACACTGCCTCTTTTTTCCGCTTCCGTTTTACGCGCCGGCGTAATGTTCGCCAACCCCATCACCTCGCCGTTTTTATACGCATGAAGCGCTTCATCTTCATACGCGAAAAAAGAAAAGGTGACCGTCTTTATATACGGCGTTCCGTCCCAGAAACGGTCATGGGCGACAAGCGAATATGAAACCATGTTGCCGAGCTTATCTTTTGTGAATTTACTGAAGCGATACGGACCGGTGCCGATCGGCTTCAAATTCGCGTCGGCGAGATTCGCGTTTACGGGCGCAACCTCCTCCCATATGTGTTTCGGAATGATGCCGACGGTGGTCCGTTCGAGAAACTGCGAATATGGTTTCGGCAAAATGATTTTCACCGCATCCTCGTCGACTTTTTGCGCGCTCACGCCTTGCCAGCTTGCGCGCAGGGGGCTTCCGTATTCGGGATTGGTGATCGCCGAAATGGTGAATAACACGTCATCGGCGGTAAACGTTTTGCCGTCATGCCACTGGACGTTTTTTCTCAGATAAAAAGTATATTCCTTGCCGTCGCCCGATATGTCGTAGCGCTCCGCGAGATCCGGAACCAGATTTCCCTCGGGATCATATCTCATAAGCCCCGAGTAGACGAGCGCAACGATGTCGCGATCGGCGTCGTTGATGCCGGCAAGAATCGGATTGATGAATTTCGGTTCTCCCACGAGCGCCTCCGTGTACGTTCCGCCGTAGGCGGGAACGGCAACCGTTCTTTCAAAATACACCGCGAGCCGCCACGCAAAAGCAAACCCGATCGCGCACACAATGAGAGCGGTAATGACCAATCGCTCTTTTTGCGTGAGAATGCTCGGCAACCGCCTCCACTGCGGCCAGGAAGGCCAATTTAATTTTTTCAGAAACGTACTAATTATAGTAGAGGTAAGTAAACTAAAAAAAGAGTCGTGCAAACGCCGTGCCGACGAAAAGAACCGAAAGCACGATGGTCGCGATGAAGATCATTTTTTCTGCGCCCCGTTTCGCGTAATATACGTTCCCTTCACCGCCAAGCGTCGCAGACAGCCCCGCGCCGCGCTGTTGGAGCAGTACGGTAATGATCAATAATACGGAAACGACGATTAAAACCACATTAAGCCAAAACATAAAAAAAACAGCGCCTTATTTTTTCACGAGTATATGAACCGCGAAGTTTACCGCGCTGACAAGCAGGGTCGCGAGAAATAACGCCCCCATCCCCGCGATATCCAATTGCGAAAGGAATATGTCCGTTATCCACAATACCCCCATATTGATGATCACAATAAAAAGACCGAAGGTGAGCAAAATAAGAGGGCCGAATACCAGTTTCAGAACCGGTTTCAAAAGAAAATTGACCGCGGAAAACACCAATCCTACCGTCACGATGCCCCGCAGGCCGCCTTCCAGGGTAACCCCTTCAATGTAATACGAGGCGAGAAATAACGCAAGAATATTCGCCGCAATTAAGAGGATGAGCCTCATTGCCGTTCATTCTATCATCGTTGCGCTTTACTGTCAACATTGTATATACTGAAAAACATGCCCAGTAATACAACCTCGACTGGGCACGCCGTTCGATGAAACGTTTCATCCGCAATGGTTATTCGCACCACAGACGAACCAACGCAGGTCATGTTTATCTAACGGCGCACCCTGACGTTTCATTAAGTCGAGGTTGATATACTGGGATGAGTATTTTTATCGTCATTGAAGGAATAGAATGCGCGGGAAAAACGACACAAATCAAAAAAGTTGCCTCCGCGCTTGAAGCCAAAGGACATAAAACAGTCACCATGAGGGAGCCGGGAAGCTCGCAAATAGGGGAGCAAATCCGTACGATTCTCAAAGACCCGTCCCATAAAGAAAGCATGGATCCGCTCACCAGCTTATTTTTATTCAATGCGGCGCGACGGCAATTCGTGAAAGAGATTGTGAAACCCGCTCTCAAAAGGGGAGAGGTCGTTCTTTCTGACAGATTTTTTCTAAGCACCATCGCGTATCAGGGATACGCCGAAGGAGCGGATAAAGAATTCGTGCGCTCCGTCTGCGCCAAGACGGTGGAAGGATGCATGCCGAAAAAGACGTTCCTCCTTGATATCGGCATACAAGAAATGAAAAAGCGGTTGCTCGCGCGCGGAGGAATGGAGCACGACCGCTACGACCAAATGGATATCTCGTTCCACGAAAAAGTAAGGGAAGGGTATCTTACGGAATGGGAGAAAAATAAGTCGCTCATTGAGCGCATCAACGGCGAGCGGAGCGAGGAAGAAATCACGCAGGACATTTTACAAAGAATCTTGCTCTTGTTATCATAACAGCCATGATTTTATCCGACCGCGACATGAAGCAATATATCAAGGAAGGGAAGCTCAAATTCGAGCCCGTTTTGACGCCCGATCAGATCGGGCCGGCCTCCATTGACCTGAAACTTTCAAACGTGTTTAAGATTTTCAAGCCGGAACGGTATCTGAATCTCGATGTGAAAAAAGGCATCCCCGACGACTACATGGAAAAGGTGGTGATAAAGGACCATGAGCCGTTCATTCTGCACCCGCATATGTTCGCGCTTGCCGCGACCAAAGAACGCATCACCGTTCCCGCCGACCTTTCGGTGAAGGTGGAAGGCAAAAGCACGCTCGCGCGCATGGGGCTTTTAGTGCATACGGCGGGGTTTGTGGATCCCGGCTTTGAAGGGGTCATTACCCTTGAGCTTTCCAACCAGTCAAATCTGCCCATCGCTATCTATCCGGGCATGTACGTCTGCCAGATCAACTGCCAAATGCTTTCCAGCCCCGCGGAACGTCCGTACAACATACGGAAAAAATCCCTCTATTCAAACAAAGTGGCGGAGCCAGGCACCGCCAATACCGCGAATTTATTTGAGAAAAGCTCTCAATAAATTTTTAAAGAGATAGGCAACAGTCAGGGGGCCGACGCCACCCGGAACTGGCGTCACTATTTTTGCCTGTCTTGAAACGCGGGCGACATCAACGTCGCCTTTTATTTTTCCCTTGAAAAATCCCGCGCCCGCGTCAATGACGATAGCTCCTTTTTTCACTTTTTTGATAAGTCCCGGTTTGCCCACGGCGGAAATCACCGCATCGGCTCGCGCAGTCAACGCGGAAATATTTTTGGTCGTTTTGTCGGCAACCGCAACGTTTGTAAATCCCTTCCTCAATAAAAAGGTATGGAGCGGTTTTCCGATAAGGCGGCCGTGCCCGACGACAAGAATGGGCGTGTTCCTTTTGATTCTTCCGGCCTTGCCCAGCATATGCCAAATCGCCTGCACGGATGGGGAAACGAAAGGCGAATCGCCGCGCAGATTATCCACGTCTTTTTCGGGCGCAATCGCCGAAAGTATTTTTTGGGTATTGAATTTCGCAGGGAGAGGAAGCTGGACGATGATGCCGTTTACCGATTTATTTTTATTCAATTTTTTAATGAGTAGGATCACGCGCGTTTCTGACGCGCTCGCAGGAAGCTGATGCACCGCAAAATTGCATCTTACCGCGCGCGCGGCAAAACCTTTCCGCTTTACATAGTTCAATGAGGCGCGGTTGTTCCCTGCAAGCACGACGGCAAGCGTCGGCTTTTGCCGCATCCGTACCGTATACTTCACAATGGCACGCTCAACTATTCGCGCAAGCGGTTTTCCGTATAAAAGCAACATAGCGATAGTGTAGCAGAGTTATTTAAAACAGCGCAAACGAAAAGACCTCCCAAGAGATTCCCTTAGGAGGTCTTTTTACTATTAATTTAAGTTTCTTGAGAAGCCACCTTCACGACGGCAAATTTGAAAGAGGATCTCAGACATTCTTTTGGCGCATAGAAGGTGAGAACCCAATCCCATTGAGGAACCGAGGTGGCGACATGGCAACCCTTATGATTGTCGCCAAGAGCAACCACCTGTTGCAGTAGGGAAAGTTCGCTGTAGTCCTCGACCTTTTCATCACGAAGTTTCTTGAACACCTTCTTAAAGAGCTGTTCGTGCAAATCAGCAAGCTCAAAACCTGTTGCGAAACGCCAGTGATTTTTGTCGCACCAATCTTGTAGCACCGGAAGAGTTACCTCTTCTTCCTCATCGCAGATCAACAACCCGATGGTAAGTTTTTCGTGTCTTCCGTGGCTTGGAAGAAGCTCCACCTTATCTCTCGTGAGACCTATCTTTTCAAGATCTCCGCCAACGGGAGAAAATCTGATTGGTTCTTGCGAAGATTCAATTTTAAATGTTCGCTCGATTTGCATCATATCCCTCCCTTTTTCTATAGGTTGAAGAACATGAAATCAAGCGTATCACATAAATATAATCCTGTCAATAGCCCTTATTTTTCTTCCAACTCGCGTTCTTTCTGCCGCTGTTTTGCTTCAGAGTCGGCGCGCGCCCATTGGTAGTCGCCGTAGTCCGTGAATTTGAGCATTTCTTTCGCCCAGGGGTAGCGCTGGAGCGTCTGGCGCGCCATTTCCTGGCATACTCTGCGATAGGTGGGATGGCCCTGCGGGGTGGTGCGCAGTTCGAACATATGCTGGGCCTCGCGGAGGTTCATGCCCATCGTCCAGCGCATCTTATGGCCCATGAGCACGGTGTATTGCGCCACATGCCGTCCGCACGCGCTTTTTACTTTTTTGTACAGCGCTTCCATTTTTTCCCGTATGGCGTCCGCTTTTTCCTGAAAGCCCGCTTTTCTGATATCGTCGTTATTTTCAAATCCGAGATAGGGATGCAACAGCTGGCGCTGTTGCGTGAGCATCCGGTGGCGCTGGAGGTCGCGGTAAATCCCAAAGTCGCCGACGATGTCAAAGGTGAGGGGATACCCCGCTTCGAGCGCGCGGTCGGGCCTGTCGCGGCGAGTTTTGCGGTTGCTTACGTAGGTGTTCAAAATGCGTTCTTTCGCCGCCGCGGGAAGCTTCGCGACTATTTCATGCAATTGCGAAAGGGGGTGTCTGCCGTACGGGTACAGCATCTGAGCGAGCGTGGACGTATAAAAATCCGCCTGACTGTCAAAAAGCGCGACCGGTTTTTCTGAAGCGGGCTTTATGTCTTTCAATAGTTCGTCGGCGTGTCTTTGCATCTCCGTCCGCGCTTTCACGAGAAATTCATTTTGCTTTGCGCGTTTCACGAACGTCGGGATCACTTGGTTGAGCGCGCTATGCGCTTTTGCGGCGATATCGCCCATTTCAGAGAGTAGGTGCGTGTACAAATGCGACAGCAGATATTGATAAAATCTCCCGTTGCCGAACAGGCCGACATTAGTGAGTGTCGCGGCGGGCAAGAAAATGCGTATCGTATCGCACGTTTTAGTGCGGATATCGGATTTATACGTGCGGTCAAACGCCTTGAGGTCTTTTTCGTCTTTCAGGTCTGCGCGCTTTTGTTTTGTTCCTTTCCCGATGACGTCATATTCGGCTTCTTCCATCGGCTTTTGTTTCTGATAAAACTCCTGCATCGGCTCCACCAGCGACGCATATGTTTCAAACAGTTCGTTCATCACGCGCTCGTATTCGTCTTTCACGGCGCTTTGAGTAACTTCTTTCGGCCGCAAATACCGCCAATTGCCTTCTTCATTTTTATTATCGTACACAACATAGCGGGTGGACTGCTCAATGGGGCTTCCGCCGATGCGCCGGTCTTCCACTTCTTTGGTCGCAAGGTTGGAAATCTGCTCCATACTCACATGCGCGCCCTCAAGCTCGCCGACGGAGTCGTCGCCGTAGGCGATCAAGATGCGCTCAATCACTTCCGCCGCTTTCACCGCGTCAAGCACGCCGTCTTTGATGAACTCTTTCAGGAATGTTTCCAAAAAACTGCCCTGCGCCCGCGAATAGCGCGCGTATGCCGGCCCGACGATTCCCGTGAGCCCTTTGACAGCAAACACATTGGACTCGGGGTGAGTCACATACTGTTTGAGCACGGCCAATTCTTCTTGTGTGAAGCGTGACATATGAATATGGTATCGGGATTTTTAAAAAAGAACAAGCACCCAAATGATATTGAGTGCTTGCCTTTTTACTTATTTAATTCTTCGGAAGTCGGACTTCCGAAATCTAAAGTTTCTTGCTTAACGCACGCTTTTGATATGTGAGGCGAACATCTTAATTTCCGGTGTGAGTTTGCCAATTACAGCAGATGAATGTTGACATTCTGAGATATTGCAGGAATTCTGACGTTGAGATATCCATTGTTTGAGAGATTTAATCGCCTCTTTCTTGGTTTGTTTCTCGGTTTTTGCTAACTCAAGGAAAGATGCTGCGCAATCATGTCCGCTTCCACTTGATGCGTGCTGCAGGGTCGCATACATTTTTTTCATTATTCCCTCCTTTTGTAAAAGACCTCCCTAATTTCTCTGTAGGAATAAGATATAATATTTTTCCAGATTAGTCAATTCAAAAAGCTCTCTTTCGTAATAGCTCGTTTACTGAACTCCGTGTTTTCTCTTTCTGTCCCTCCGTTGGATTTTTCAACAAATCCGCAATCAGTTTGCCGATGGTTTTCATTTCGGGTTCTTTCATGCCACGAGCGGTGAGGGCGGGGGTGCCGAGGCGGATGCCGGATGGGTCGGCGGGTTTGCGAGTGTCAAAGGGAATCATGTTGAAATTGGTGTAAATACCACACTCGGCAAGCGCATCGGCACCTTGTTTGCCCGAAATGCCGAGGCCTGTGCAATCAATGATCATCAAATGCGTGTCGGTGCCGCCCGATACCAGGCGCAGGCCTTTTGCCATTAGCGCGTTCGCGAGCGCTTTCGCGTTTTTAGCGACCTGCTGTTGATACTTTTTATACTCATCCGTCATCGCCTCTTTGAAACATACCGCTTTTGCGGCGATGATATGTTCCAGTGGCCCGCCTTGCATGCCGGGGAACACCGCTTTGTCTATTTTCGCCGCGTGTTCGGCTTTGGAAAGGATGATGGCGCTTCTGGGGCCGCGGAGCGTTTTGGTGGTTGTGGTCATGACGACGTCGTGCGTCGGGACGGGGCTTTCGTGCACGCCGCCGACCACGAGCCCCGCGATGTGGGACATATCCGCCATCGCGTACGCGCCGACTTTTTTGGCAATGTCGGCAAAGCGCGAAAAGGGAACTGCGCGGGGATACGCGGTGAAACCCGAAAGAATAAGTTTCGGCTTCGTTTCCATCGCGAGCTTTTCCACTTTGTCCATATCAAGCATTTCAGTATCTTTCTCAACGCCGTAGTGGACAAATTTAAACAGCTTGCCCGACAGCGAAACAGGGTGCCCGTGCGTGAGATGCCCGCCGTGCGCGAGGTTCATTGCCATGATCGTATCGCCCGGTTCAAGCAGGGCAAAATAGCACGCGAGGTTCGCCTGCGATCCCGCGTGCGGCTGGACATTGGCGTGTTCCGCGCCGAACAACTGCTTCGCGCGGTCTATTGCAAGCTGTTCTATCTTATCTATGTATGCACTGCCGGTGTAGTACCGCTTGCCCGGATATCCTTCCGCGTATTTGTTGGTCAGCACCGTTCCCGCCGCTTCAAGCACGGCAGGGGAGGCGAGGTTTTCAGACGCGATCATCAAAAGCCCTTCGCTTTGGCGCTTTTCTTCCTGCCGGATAAACCCTTCGAGTTCCGGGTCAAATTGTGGAAGATGGCGCCTCATATGCATTTCATCATATCACGAAAAAACTTAAAAACGAATTGTACATATTCACGCTATAGCGGGAGAATGTACAATCTTTCAACTTTCAGAAACCGTCATAGTATCCTGCCGCGTAATTTTCTATGGTAGGTTATTGCGAATCGGTGCGCTTCATCGCGGAGGCGCTGGACGAAAAAGAGAAACGGCTTGCCCAATGTTTCGGCGCGTACTGGCCTTGATTTTTTCGCAAAGTATATCTCTTCGTTCTCTTTCGCAAGCGCCATAACGAGCTGGGTTTTAGGAAGTACGCGCATTACCGCGCCTAACTGTCCTTTGCCGCCGTCGAGCAGAATAACATCGGGCGCCGGCCATTCGGCATGCCTCAAGCGCCGTGAAATGACTTCGGCCATCATTTTGGGGTCGTTGGGCATGTCTCCCGAGTATTGTATCCTAAACTTGCGGTACTGGCTTTTCGCGGGAAAACCGTTTTCGCATACCACCATGGAGCCGACCGCAAATTTCCCGGAGATATTGGAAATATCATATCCTTCCACGCGGTGTATGTCTCGCGCGGCGCCGAGTAATTTCTGCAACGCTTCCTGCACAAGCGGCCACTCAGACGAGTTTGTTTTTTCATGCCTCCATACCCGATCAAGCGATGGGCCGTGCGCGAACACTTTTTTAAGATACTCTATCCGATGTTTATACTCATTCGCTTTTGTGAATTCCTCTTTGCGCGCCGATTTTTTCATCGCTTTTTCAAGCCGCCCGAGAATGCCTTTTCGCGCGCCGCTTAAGATATGTAAAATGGCGCTGATGTTCTTTTCAGTGCGCACGTACATTTTAGGATCCGCGCATGCGCCTGTGCATCTTCCGAGATGATAATCAAAACACGCGCGTTTTAACGATAAAGGCCGCGCGGCGCAATACGGATAGGCCGCGCGCAACATGCGCACGGTATAGCGCAGGGCGAACGCGTCGGTGAACGGCCCCACACAAAGCGAGTAGCGAGTAGGGATTTTCGTTGGTTGATGAGTGATAAAAATGCGCGGATACGGCTTTTCATTCGTAGCGCACGCATAGGCATAATTTTTATCATCCCTGAAGATCACGTTAAAGCGGGGATGATGTTTTTTTATAAGCTTCGCTTCTTCTATAAGCGCATCTATTTCCGAGCCGCACACTTTCCATCCAATAGCGCGTATCGCCGTGCGCAACGCTTCCGTTTTCGGCGACTCGCCTTTTATTTTGGTGAAATACTGCCGTACCCGCGCGCGCAGAACCAGCGCTTTGCCGATGTAGATGATCGTATCGGCTTTATCTTTGAAAAAATAAACACCCGGCTTTTGGGGAACTGCTTTCAGTTTTGCTTTCAACCTTTCCATATAAAGCAAGAAAAGTTATAATGGGAGGAGATGGAATCACTCATCAAAATAGAAAATCTTTCCGTGGTTTATGACAAGGGGAAAGCGTCGGAGACCAAGGCGCTTTCCGACATCAACGTGGAGATATACCCGCAGGAGTATATCATTTTTTTCGGGCCTTCGGGTTGCGGCAAATCAACCCTTTTGTACGTCATTGCGGCGATGGAAAGAGCGACCACCGGAAAAGTTGTCATCCACGGCAATGATATCAGCAAAATGAAAGAGAGGGAAATAACTTCATATCGGCAAAATACCATTGGGATGGTCTTTCAGCAATATAACTTAATCCCATCGCTGAACGTGCTGGAAAACGTCGCTATTCCGCAGACATTTAAAAAGATCGGGAAAAAAGAACGGAGCCCCAAAGCCCAGGCCCTGCTGGACCGGTTCGGCATCGGCGCGTTCTCCGAGCGGCTTCCCACGGAACTTTCCGGCGGGCAACAGCAAAGGGTATCCATCGCGCGGTCGCTCGTGA
Source organism: Candidatus Azambacteria bacterium (assembly GCA_016200965.1). Classification (GTDB taxonomy): domain Bacteria; phylum Patescibacteriota; class Minisyncoccia; order GWC2-36-17; family WO2-46-25; genus JACQDT01. The sequence continues at coordinate 35,903 of JACQDT010000021.1, forward strand.
ACGACACGCCGCTTATTTTAGCGGATGAGCCGACGGGCAATCTGGATTCCAAGTCATCGCAGAACGTGCTTGACATCTTGCAGGAACTCAACCAAAAAGACAAAAAAACGATTATTTTGGTCACGCACGATCCCAACCAGCTCCAATACGCGCACCGCGTGTTTCACATGAAGGACGGGAAAGTAGTCCGGCAGACGATCAATACCCAGCTCCCCCAGCAGATGGACGCGGCGACAAGGGAAAAACTGACGCGGTCGCTCTCCGGACTTTCTTCCGCGATTATTGACATCCTTTCGGTATATCCCGAGCTGACGGAATCGCGCCTGAAGGCGAAAGCGCTGGTGAACTATCTTATGTCGGAACTGGACACGCGCCAGCTTGACCGGCTGGAGCGGCTGGTGGAAGACCGTATCTTGGGCAAGATCAGCAAAAACGACTTCCACGCGGCGCTTGACGATCCTTTGGAAAAAGGAGGCGCAGGGCTCAACTACCAGTCGGCGAAAAAAATATGGGAATCCGTGGAATCCCTGCTTTCCGAAACGGACGTCATTCAAAAAAACATTGATGCAACACGCAAGGATCACGCCGTAAACGATGCGATAGTTCAAGAAATTTATTCCCAGCTTTCCGACGTACTGACCGCTCAACCGTCAGAGGAGCAGGCGAAACGATGTAAGGAACTTATCGCAAAACGGATATCGGGAACGATAGATAAGACGGGATTTTTCGCCGGGCTTGACCTTGCGTTCAGTCACGGCGGGGTAGGGTTAAGAAGAGAGGTGGCAGAGGATATCACGCGCAGGACGGAAATGTTACTTATCAAATTCAAGGACTTCACGGAATGAAATTACCCGACCTGATCATACTTTCAACCCGGATGTTTTACACGCGCCGCATGCGGACGTTTTTGACTATTTTGGGCATCGGCATCGGCATCGGCGCGATTTTGTTTTTGGTATCGTTGGGATACGGACTCCAGCGGGCGCTTCTTTCGCAGATCACAAGCTCGGCCGCGCTGTTGTCTTTAGATGTCGTGCAGGGAGAAAAAACCGTCGCGCCGCTTGACGGGCGTTTGGTGGAAAAAATAAAAGCGTTCCCTGAAGTGACCGAGGTCGTGCCCATGGTGAGTTCCCGCGGCCAGATATCGTTTGAAGACACGACCGCGGACGTAGTAGTAAGCGCTACCTCGGCTCTTTTCCTAAACCTTTCGAATATCAAAGCGTCGGTAGGTAGTGAATTTTTGGACAATCGGAAGGAAGTGATCATCTCGGACGCAATCAGCAAATCGATAGACCTCAAGGAGGGCACGGCGATCATCGGCGCGCAGATCACGCTCTCCATGCTTGCGGCTACCATTAATGAAGAAGGCATTGAACAGCTTAATCTGATCACCCAACCGGAAAAATTTTCCATCGTGGGCATCATTGAAGGGGACTCGTCACCGACGATATTCGTTCCTATCTCGCAACTCACGGGCGTCAACTTTGATTCGTACTCGCAAATAAAAGTCAAGGTGGGCAGCACGGACCAGCTGGAACCGGTGAGAAACAGAATCATTGAAATGGGATTCGTGGTGGCCGCGCTTTCGGACATCGTGGATCAGGCCAACAAGGTGTTCAACATCCTTCAGATCATCCTTGCCATATTCGGCGTGGTGGCGCTCGTGGTGTCCGCCATCGGCATGTTTAACACCATGACCATCGCGCTCATGGAACGGACGCACGAAGTCGGCATTATGAAATCGCTTGGGGCGGCGCGGAGCGATATTATGTCTATGTTCGTCACGGAAGCGGTCATCATGGGATTTCTGGGAGGAATCGTCGGGCTTATAGTCGGATTTTTTGGGGGCCAGCTCTTTAACTTTCTTTTGAACATTCTCGCAAAAAATCTCGGCGGGAAAACCGTTGATATTTTCTACACGCCGCTGTGGTTTGCGGTGACCATTGTGATTTTCTCAACGGTAGTGGGTTTCGTGACCGGCGTGTGGCCCGCGCGCCGCGCCGCCCGCTTGAATCCTTTGGAAGCGGTAAAATATAAGTAAATGATTGACATCCCGCTCCTTTACCCTTATACTAAGGACTATGAAATTTCTCGTGAAAGTCCTGAAATTTATCTTTGTGCCGGAAGGGGAGCGGGCGAAATCGCTCTATATTCTTCTGTTTATTTTCATCGTCGCCGTGGCGGCCTTTGGGTTTGATTTTCCAGAAAAATGGAACGCGTACGGCGGAACATGGCATATCCCGAAATTCCGCCAGCTTGATTTCAAGCTCGGGCTTGATCTGAAAGGAGGAGCGCACTTGGTGTACGTTGCCGATCTTTCCAATGTGAAGCCGGCCGATTACGGTGACGCGATGGCGGGCTTGCGGGACGTCATAGAACGGCGCGTCAACTCGTTTGGTATCGGCGAACCCAACGTGCAGACCGCGCAGGTGGGAGGAGAGCATCGCCTTAATGTGGAACTCGCAGGTATTAAGGATGTTAATCAAGCGATACAAATGATCGGCCAGACACCGTATCTTGAGTTCAAGGAAGGCAGACCGGAAGAAGAGACAAAAAAGATCCAAGATGCGCAGAAGAAAGGAGAGCGCGTATACGAAGACCCGTATTTCATAGCGACCGAACTCAACGGGAAATATCTCAAGCGCTCCGAGCTAACGTTTGACCAAAATACCTATAAACCGGTAGTGAACCTCGTTTTTGATTCGGAAGGCGCGGCGCTGTTTGCGAAAATCACCGGCCGCAACGTCGGCAAGACGGTTGCCATTTATCTTGATGGCGGGCCTATTTCAGTCCCGCGGGTCAACGAAGCGATCACGGGCGGATCGGCGATCATCACCGGCGATTTCAGCGTTCAGGAAGCAAAACAGCTCGTACAACGCCTGAACTCCGGCGCGCTGCCTGTTCCGGTAAAACTTATTTCACAGCAAACCGTAGAGGCGTCGCTGGGCGAGGAAGCGCTGAAAAAAAGTTTTCAAACCGGTATATGGGCGCTTGGCGCGGTGGCCGTATTTATGGTGCTATGGTATAAAATCCCGGGCATGTTGGCTATTATCGCGCTTCTCGGATACGCCCTTTTCACGCTTGCCGCGTTTAAACTGCTTGGCGTCACGCTCACGCTTGCCGGCATAGTAGGATTCATTCTTTCCATCGGTATGGCCGTGGACGCGAATATTCTGATTTTCGCCCGCATGCGGGAAGAATTCAGGGCGGGAAAAAGATCAGACCTTGCGGTGCATGACGCCTTTCTTCGCGCATGGCCGTCCATACGGGATTCCAACATATCCACACTGCTGACCTGCTTTGTGCTTTATTTTTTCACCGCGAGTTTGATAAAGGGTTTTGCCCTCACGCTTGCCATCGGCGTGCTTATTTCAATGTTTTCGGCGATATTTGTCACGCGCGCTCTGTTGCGAGCTGTTATTTTTGAAAAGCTAAGTAAATTGAAATTTTTATGGTACCGATAACAACGTACAGAAAAGTATACTATCTGTTCTCCGGGACGCTGATAGCGCTTTCTCTTGTCGCGCTGTCGGTCTGGGGGCTTAAACTGGGAATTGACTTTAAAGGCGGGTCGCTTCTTTTGGGGAAATTCTCCGAAACAGCGCCGCTCCAGCCGGAGCTCGTCGGATCAATGCAAAAACTTGCGCTGGGGGAAGTCATTGCGCAACCGGCGGGAGAGAAAAGCGTCATTTTGCGCTTTAAAGAAGTGGACGAGAAAACCCATCAGGAAGTTCTTTCCGCGCTTGACGGGCTTGCGAAAACACACGGCGAGAAGAACACCTTCGCGCAAAAAAGCTTTGAATCCATCGGCCCTTCCATTGGCAAAGAATTGCGCACGAAATCCGTCACCGCAATCGCACTTGTGCTCGTGCTCATCATCGGCTACATCGCGCTTGCGTTCCGGAAGGTCTCTTACCCGCTTTCGTCATGGAAGTACGGGGTCGCGGCGCTTATCGCGCTTTTTCACGATGTGATCATTCCGTTGGGTCTTTTCGCGATGCTGGGGCATTTCAGAAACGTTGAAATTTCAAGCGGCTTCATTGCCGCGATTTTGACGGTGTTAGGATATTCCGTGCACGATTCCATCATTGTCTTTGACCGCGTGCGCGAAAACCTCGCAAAACATCAGGGAAAGACATTTGAAGAAACGGTGAACATCTCGGTCAACCAGACGTTCATCAGATCCCTTAATACTTCTTTAACGGTGATCCTCGTGCTGTTGGCCATTTACTTCCTCGGGGGCGAATCCATAAAATACATCGCGCTCATGCTGTTGGTCGGCGTCGGGGTAGGGACGTATTCTTCCATTTTCATCGGCTCAACCGCCCTCGTGACCTGGTACGACTATATGAAACGGCGGGGAAATTGATTATTCCGGATGCACTTTCGCCGCGCGTTCGCGCAGATAGCGTTTCAACAGAGGATGACCCTCCAATGAAGGGTCTTCTTTCATAATGCGCAGAGCTTCATCGCGCGTCTCCTTGACCAGCGCGGCGTCCGCCAGCGATGCCATTGCAAGATCAGGAAGACCCCATTGGCGCGTTCCCAGGAAATCACCCGGGCCGCGCAGAGCCAAGTCCTTTTCCGCAAGCGCAAATCCACTGTGCGATTCAAGCAGGGCTTTCAAGCGGCGATTTTCCTCCGGTGCCGCACTGCCGTCATACGACGACTGCTCCGCTCTCTGCGTTCGCGGGTTGTCGTCATACGACGACTGCTCCGCTCTCTGCGTTCGCGGGTTGCCTGAAAAAAGCAGGCAGTATGACTGGTGCTCGCCTCTGCCGACCCTGCCGCGAAACTGATGCAGTTGCGCAAGTCCGAACAGTTCCGCGCCTTCTACCATCATGACGGTCGCATTGGGCACATCAATACCCACTTCCACCACCGACGTAGACACGAGAATATCCGCGCCACCGTTTTTGAACTTTTTCATCGTTTCTTCTTTCTCCTTCGCTTTCATTTTTCCGTGAAGCATTACGACCCGCAGATCCGGAAACATCTCTGCCGATAGTTTTCTATACTCCTCTTTCACTGTTTTCACTTCCGCCGAAAGAAATTGCCGCACAGTAGCAGGGGACAACTCACTTCCAACTTCAATCCGAGGACAAATAACAAATATCTGTCTGCCTTCTTTTGCTTGCTTTCTGATAAATGCGTACGCCGCCTGACGATGTGCGGGAAGCACGATCTTGGTAATGACCTTTTTTCTTTCTTTGGGCATCTCATCAAGCAGTGAAATATCAAGGTCTCCGTATAGCGTGAGGGCAAGCGTGCGCGGAATCGGGGTGGCAGTCATACTTAACAAATGGGGAGCCGCACCAACGCGGCTTGTTTTTACAAGTGCCGCGCGTTGTTTGACGCCGAAGCGATGCTGTTCGTCCAGCACCACAAGCCCTAATTTGCGAAATACGCAATTTTTTGAGATAAGCGCGTGCGTGCCCACGACCACCGGCAACGCGCCTTGGGCAATCATCTGTATAACATCCTGTTTTTTCATTTTCCTGTCCGCGCGCAATTCTCCGTCGTGGACGATCGCCTGAGCGCCCGTCAGCAATCCCACGTCACATCCGAACAATGCAAAGAACTGTGCAAATACTGAAAAATGCTGAAGCGCGAGCACCTCGGTGGGCGCCATCAGGGCGATCTGCCATCCGTTTCGAGCGGCATTTAAAGCGGCAATCGCGGCGACCACCGTTTTTCCCGAGCCGACTTCGCCTTGCAACAGACGGTTCATCGGGAACGGTTTTTGCATATCTTTTAATATTTCCCATGCCGCGCGGCGCTGGGCATCCGTCAGCCGGAAGGGGAGTAGGGACACGAATCGTTTCACCGCTTCAAGGTCAAGCGCAAGAGGGGGCGCGGATTCTTTTTTGACGGCGTTCTTCGCTTCCAACGCCAAAAGGTGGAGGAAAAATAATTCTTCAAACGCAAGGCGTTTTCTCGCGCGCGCGCTCTCTTCTTTTGTGCGCGGAAAATGGATTTCCCTCAATGCCGCCCCCAACGCAGGAAGCCGATGGCGGCGCAGAGTGTCTTGCGGAAGCGGATCAGTGATATGTGAAATGAACGGCAGGGCGTTTTTCATCAGATATCTCAACCAACGGGAAGTAATGCCTGCCGTTTCGCGATACACCGGAACCAGGCGGCCGGTGTGCGTCGCGACACCGTCTTTCGCGACGAATTCATACGCTGGATTTTGAAGTACCAGCGATGTTTTGTCAGCTGTTATTTTCCCCGAAAGATTCACCATCCTGCCGACACGCAAATTTTTTGTGAGGAACGGCTGGTTGAACCACACCGCGCGCATGCTTCCGGTCCCGTCGGAAATCACCGCTTCGGTAAGATGCATGCGTCTTTTCCATGTGTGCGCGCTTTCCACCCGCTCCAATTTTCCGGAGATGGTCGCGACGGCGCCCGCTTTCACGTCCGCTATGGACACTTTTTTGGAAAAATCATCGTAGCGGAACGGCACGTGCATGAGCAGATCGTACACCGTACGGATGCCGAGCGCGGCGAGCGGCTTGATGATTGTGGCACTTGCTCCTTTTAATTTTTCAATAGGGGAGAGAAGCGATGTGTCGTCATACGACGACTGCTCCGCTCTCGGGGTTCGCGGGTTGCCGTCATACGACGACTGCTCCGCTCTCTGGGTTCGCGGGTTGCCGTCTTTCAGATGAAGAGATGATTTTAACATAATTTGCTGTGGATAAGGCAAAACAAGTATACTACAAGAAATACTGTTTCTATTGTATAATAGAATAACGGTAATTTCTATATCTACCTGCATGGATACATCAACAAAGCAGACCGTCACCATCGGGGCGCTCATTTTTTTTATTTTTCTCGCCACCGCTGCGGTTATTTTCTATAACAGTCGCGGCTATATTCAGAAGGAAACGAAAACCAAAACCAATGAGGAAGGTTTAAACACGGTTCAGGATCGTCAAAAAATACTTGCGACCGACCCCACAGACCCCTCGCATATCAATAATCTTAAATACCTCCAAGCGGGGCTAGAAAAATATTTTACTGAAAAAAGGACGTATCCCAAAAAGCTCGGAGAACTCGCGCCAAAGTACATATCTATCGTACCGAAGTATTCATCAAAAAAGGATTATTTGTATGCCTATTATCCCAAAGAGAAGCCGTCAGCGTATCATCTGGGCGCGCCGCTGGGCGGAAGAAATGCGGCATCTCCGCAAGCATTTTCTCAGGACGCTGACTTTAATTCAGAAAAAATAAAATACATAAACGGATTTGACGGCGCCGATCCGGTATATGATTTGATGGGAGGAAAATAAATAAAAAGAACAACGCCGCAAAAGTAATATTGTGCGACGTGCTCTATTTTCCTACCCCCACCAGATCAATGGCCTGCTGATAGATATCGCGCATAACCGAAAATGCCTCCTTCATTGAGTCGCCCCCGATATCGGGCGCCTTACTGAGAACTTCTTCGAGCGATTGCTGCTGTTTTGCAATCGTCAGTTCAACTTTTTGCAATAGATTTTTAGTTTGGGTGTCAATTTCGTTTTCCGCTTTTTTCTTAAGACCTTGTTTTACATCTTGAGCGAGTTTGGTATATTCTTGGTCTATTTTCTGGGCATACTCCTTGCTTAATTCATTATTGCGCGCAAGATCAAGAAGCTCGTCCAAACGCTCCTGCATGAACTTCAAGCGCAATTCCAAACGCCCCGCTTCATTGAAAGTAAGGAGGTTAAGCTCTACCCATTCCCCCACCCGATCAAGCGCGTACCATACGCTTTGCGGCCCGACGCCGCCGGCATCTTGCTGATAGTACACTCCTATTCCGACGCCCAAAAACAATATAAGCAAGCCCGATACTATGAGTTTCAGCATGTGTTATAACGATAGACCTTGCGCGACTTGCAATGCTTTATCAAGCTGGGGGTCTCTCCCCGCAACTCTGTCCTGGTCGGTTAATTCTACCGCGATATCCGGATCTATGCCAAGGCCGTCGATGGGCTTGCCTGAAGGCCGCAGCCATTGCGCAATGGTCACCTTCAGCGAAGACCCTCCGGGAATCCGAAGCACCTCCTGAATCGTTCCCTTCCCAAACGTTTTCTCCCCTATCAGCACCGCGTTGCGCGAATCCTTCAATGCCCCCGCGAGGATTTCCGATGCGGATGCCGATCCGCCGTTGACTAAAACGACGATGGGCATTTTTTCAAGCACACCGCCGCCGTATGAAGCGAATTCTTCTTTGTTTTTCCCTTCGCCGAAATCCGCCGACACCACGAGATTTCCTTTGGGAATAAACTCCGATGCGATATTGATTGATGCGTCAAGCAGTCCCCCGGGATTGTTGCGCATGTCAAGCACGAGTTTTTTCATTCCTTGCGCTTGCGCTTCTTTTGCGGCTTTGACAAAATCCATTTCCACTTCTCCAAAAAAATTATTGATCTTGATATAAAAAATATCGCCGGTCTTTCTGGACCATTCAACCGTCGCGACTTTCACCAGCGCTCTTTCTATGACAAATTCAAGTAAGACATCCTGTCCTGAACGCTCTATGGTAAGCGTTACTTTGGTGCCTTTCTCGCCGCGGATGCGCGCCACCGCGTCTTCAACCGTCATGTCAATGGTGGACTCGCCGTTTATTTTTACTATTTTATCTCCCGCTTTCACCCCGGCGGTTTCAGCGGGAAGCCCTTTCAAAGGAGCTATTACCACTACACCCTTTTTATATCCGAGCTCCGCCCCGATGCCAAAAAACTCTCCCGCGACGTCCTGCGAAAACTTTTTCGCGTCATCCGGCCTGAAAAAAACAGTGTATGGGTCGCCAAGCGATTTTATCATCCCTTCCGCCGCTCCCTGGACTAATTTCTGGCGATCAAGCGTCGCACCGTTGCGATATTTTTCTTCAATGGTTTTCCAGACATTCCATAACACGCTAAAATCAACGCCCGCCGGGGCGTCCGATTGCGGCAGGACCTGATTGATTTCAAGAGTCGCCGTTTTACCGGAAATATCGCCCGTCACATCAGGCCCCGCTTCATAACTTTCAAAATCAGCCGCATTTACCCGCTGTATCGCGTTCCAGTCAAATGCGTTGGCGTTAAACGCTTCGGGCGAGACGATCCAGCGCGCCTTCGCGCTTTCCACATAATATATTTTTGTGTTATCCGACGAGGGCGAAATGAGATTCACATCCGGCAAAGAAGCAAGCGTTGCCGCATCAACTTCCCGGATATTTTTCCATAAAAAACGATATGAACTGAACACTTTCGGCGTGCGGAGCCAATATTTATGGCCCCTGAATGTGGTATATATCCTGCTCTCTCCTTTCGCCTTAAGCAGGGTTCCATCGGGATAATATGTCTGTCCTGCCAGCGCGTTATCTCCGATTGAAAATCCGCCCGCAAAAATAACGGCAATCAATACGGACGCGAATATTTTTTTCGTGTTCATGAATGAATTATTTAGTACAGCTTTTCGCCAACGTAAGTCCCGCCTTTTTCGCGTCTTCCTCTGTATTGAAAAATATCTTATTTTCCTCCTTTATCTGATTAGCGCACGTCACGCGATAATACGTTTTCCCGTATCGGCTCGCCACATACTCCCCTTTTGAGACAGATGCTTGTTGCTTTGGTTCCGGTCGCAGTTGCGGGGAAATATTTTCCGCATCAATGAGCTTCACCGGCGCGGCGCGCACATAGCCATTTTCCAGCTTGGCCACGACAATAGGCGGTCTTGGATATACGATGCGCTCAACATATAACGCGCCAAGCCCGAAAAAAATAACTGCCACCAAAAGAATTTCCGCCACATGCGATATGCGGCTGTCATGCTCGCCCCATAACTCTTTTATTCTGCCGATCATTGACTTTGTGGCAATCTCTGTATATAATGGGTTAATTCTAATATAACCATACTTCAATGGCAACAGCAAAATCATCGGGTTCTACGCGTTTAGGAAGGGACTCCCGGTCAAAACGGCTCGGCGTCAAGCTCTTTGCGGGTGAAACCGCCAAGCCGGGCGACATCATCATCCGCCAGCGCGGCACGAAATTCATAGCGGGGCAAAACGTCAAAATGGGCGGCGACAACACGCTTTACAGCATGGCAAACGGCTACATAAAATTCTCATCTCGCCGGCTGAAAAAATTCAACGGCGCGACAAAAGTGTCAAAAGTGGTAAATGTGTTGACCGTAGCAAAATAAAAAAATCGAAACTTCTCTACTCTTTCTCTACCTTCAGGGTAACTTCCGGTTCAAAACCATGATCAAGTTTTACTTTGATTTTGTGTTCGCCGAGGGTTTTTATCGGATGCTCCAGCGCAATGGCTGACTTTTCAAATGCGATACCCTGCTCTTTCAAAAGCGACAGTATTTTCGCGGCGCTGACCGAGCCGAACACGCTGCCATCTATTCCCAGTTTCAGCTTCGCTTGTAAAGTAAGCCGCCGCAGTTTCTCCACAAGCTCTTTTGCTCCGGCTTTTTCTTTTTCTGTTTTGTGCTGCGCCGTCTTTTGAACCTGCGCAAGCGCGTTCAACGCGCCCGGCGTGGCGGCAACAGCGAACTTCCGCGGGAAAAGAAAATTCCGCGCAAAGCCGTCCGAGGCGTTTTTCACCTCTCCCCTCTTCCCCACCTTCGGCACATCCTGAAGAAGAATTATTTGCATATTACAATTTTTTGATGATTTCCAGCGCTTTTTCAAGCTGTGGATCTTTCCCTTCGTCTCTATCTTTCGCAGTCATTTCCACCTTCACGTCCGGCTCAATACCCTGATCCTGAATGGATCTCCCTGAAGGCGTCAGCCACTTTGCCACCGTTACTTTAATGAGCGTCTCGCGCGCCAGATTCATCACTTCCTGCACCGACCCCTTCCCGAACGTCTTTTCGCCAACCAGCGTCGCATTGCGCGCGTCTTTCAGCGCGCCCGCCACAATTTCAGACGCCGACGCCGAACCGCCGTCAATGAGCACCACCACAGGCATTTTTTGGAAATAGCGGTAGCCAAGAGAGCGAAATTCGTTTCGCGCTCCATCGCCGAAATCCTCAATAGATACCACCTCTCCCCTGGACACGAAATAACTTGCCGCCTCAACGGCCGAATCAAGAAACCCGCCGGGATTATTGCGCATGTCAAGCACTATTTTTTTTGCGCCGCTGGCAAGGATTTCTCGCGCCGCCCGCCGGAATTCCGCGTCAATGTCGCCGACAAAACTGTACAATTTCAGATACGCGATACCATTCCCCTTTTTCTCCCACTCTAACACTGGCACATTAATGATGTCTCTGATAATGACAATGTCCTTCGCCTCAGCGAAACCGTCCCTGAAAATATTCAGCGTCACCGAAGTTCCCTTCTCGCCTCTGATTTTTGACACCGCTTCTTCAAGCGTCATGTCCGTCGTGAACGAATCGCCGATTTTTATGATCTTATCGCCGGTAAAAAGGCCCGCTTTCTGCGCCGGGGAATCTTTCAGAGGCGCGATCACCGTCAAAGCGCCTTTTTGAAATCCTATTTCCGCCCCTATGCCGCCGAACGTTCCGCTGATGTCGCTCTCAAGCAATTTTGATCTTTCGGGGGGAAAGAACGCGGTGTAAGGGTCTTTCAAAGACGCCACCATGCCCTCCACGGCGCCGTACACCATCTTTTGCCTGTCAATGTCCTTTCTCCCCACGTATTTTTCTTCCACCGCGCGCCACGCATCCCAAAAAATATTAAAATTAACGTTTATCGCCTGATGCTCTTTGTTTTCTACCCCCTGGACTTTATATATGGATGAAACCGAATTTCCGCCCGCGGAAAACCCAAGCGCGTATGCCGCTCCCACAATAAGGAAACCCATTATGAATTTTCCGATTCGGCTATACATGAATCTATTTTGCAAATACGCTTCTGAACCTGTCCTTTATCTCGTTATAATTTTCTATTCCCGCTCTGGGATACAGCACATACGCGCTGGCGGCGAATCCGGACGCCAATAAACCATTTTGGGAATCGTCAAACACAATCCTGGCAAGATCCGCCTCGCTCATCGCTTTCGCATATTTCGTAAAACGCAACAAACTGATGAAGTCAATGTCAGTATCCACACCTTCGGAAAGCGCGTCAAGCATTTTGCTTAATTTGATCGGATTGGCGAATACGCCGATACCCGCGACCTTATTGCCAAGCGCCGTTAGTACGTCCTGCTGTCTCCGCGCGCGGTCAAAATCGTTTGAAGAATAGCGGGAACGGGAGTAATACAGCGCCGTTTCTCCATTCATATGATTTACGCCTTTCGGCACTTGGAAATCAAATCCCCACTGCGCCGACTCCGAGAAATCATTCGGCACGTATACGTCAATGCCCCCTACCATATCAATCAGTTTCATGAATGATGAGAAATTGACGGCAATCGCATAGTCGATATGCACGCCTGCGACCCGCTCGACGACGCGCGTCGCTATCTGCAAACCGTCGTGAAGCGTCTGCTTTCCGTATGCGTACGCGAAATTGATCTTTTCCATCTTTCCCCAGCCCGGCACACGCACGTACAGATCGCGCGGAATGGAAAACAGCGCGGCTTTGTTGGCATCGGTTTTTATGGAAAGCACCATCATGGTATCCGTCAGATATTCGCCGTTAAGCACATCCCCCTTCCCCCGCAGGCCCATGATGAGGATATTGACCCTGTTTTTCTCCTGATAGTCGTCCTGGTTGTCAACCTGAAACACTTTTGAGAACATCTTTGTATTGATGAGGGAAAACGTCTTTTCAACTTTGAAAAGAAAAAAACTTACAAACAGCAAAACAAATACTGCCGCACACGCGCCAAGCCGTTTCATCCACGACCATTTCCGCACCGTTTGTACTATTTTTTTCGTGATAAATCGCATCTTATTTCATTGAAACCATTTCTCCATTTCCCGCCGCGCTATTTTTTTATGCGCCATGATATATCTCCGCTTCCTGAACACGCGCGGCAACAGATGAAACATGCGGGAAAGCGCTTGCAATACGAACGGTTCAAAAATAATGACATAGCATAAAAGAAAAAATTCACGTACAAAAAAATATCGGAGATCTTTTAATTCGGAAATAAAAAAATCATTTTTGAGAAAAGTAAAATGCAGATTTTGCCAGTCAAGCCGCCGCTTATGCGCGGGCACTGTTGTGCGCAATCGCATGAAATCAAACCAACTTCTGCTCAGCCGTTTCGTGGTCTGCCGGTCATGAAAGGCAACCACGTCCGGCGCATAGTAGCTTTTCCACCCGAACAACCGCATCCGCCATCCCAAGTCGATATCGTCCGCATACCAAAAATAATCCTCGTCATGCGCTTCGCCCAGCACCTTGCTCTGTTCAAGCGCCTCGCGTCTCCAAAACGGCGCGGCACCCTCGTAGGAGAAAACCTCCCCTGCCTTGTATTGTCCTTTGTCTTTTTCCCCGTGCCCGCGATTAACGACCCTGCGCGATCTGAAAATTTCAAAACCGGTCGTATCGATCACATCCGTCGGTTTCCCGTCACGAAGCTGATAGATCTTCGCCTGCACAGCGCCGACATCGGGATGCGTTTCCATCGCCACGACGGCGTTTTTTACAAAGTCCTTGTCCAACATCACATCCACGCACAACCCGAGAACATATTTCCCTTTTGTGAATTCAAGGCATTTATTCTGCCCCGGACCGAATCCGTAGTTTTGATGATTTTCAATCAACCGGAACTCAGAAAATTCTTTCTTCACTATATCCTGGGTGCCATCGGTTGAATGATTGTCAAAGACCGTTAATGTAACGCTGTCGTATGTCTGCCTTTTGACCGCTTCCAAACACTCTCTTATGTATTTTTTCCCGTTCCAGACGACGAGATTAATTGATACGAGCGGTTGTTCCATAACGAGATGGGAGCGCGAAGATAACTCCCAGAAGGATCATAAAAAGTAAAAATGCCCTTTCGTCAAAAACGGCAACATCCGTCATACTGTACCACAGTATCCACAAAAAATAAAGAAGGAAGTTAAGGCCGAAAAAACTCATCAGGACATCCTCACGGCGCATGAAAAGGCGCCAACCCGCTTTCCATATTTCATATACGATACACATAAACAGGGCAAATCCGAATACGCCCAATTCCGCAAAGAAATTCAAATACAGATTGTGCGCCGACGCGCCCGCTTTGCTCGCGGTGGGATTTAACTTGAGTATGACGGGGAAATTCCCAACGCCCACCCCCAATAGCGGGTTGTTTTGTATTGAACCGATGGTCTTTTTCCAGATGAAAATCCTTCCCTGATTTGATGTCTCGCCTGTGTCCAATATGGACTTTATACGCTCCGCGAGCACCGCTCTTTCCGCCCCGGTTCCCGTGAGCTTGAACTGCGTTGAATTGAAGATAAAACTTGAGAGAAGAAGAAGAAGAAAAAATAAGATAAACGGCGAAAATACCGCGGAGGGCAACTGGAATTTTTTCACAAAAAGATATCCTAAAAAAAGGAGGGGAAACAGCACGCTTGCCCATATGCCGCGCGTGCCGGAAAGCACCACCTCGGCGCACGCCAATGCGACAAGCAAGGAGACAAAAAACGTCTTCCGTAAAAACATCGCGAAACATATCACCATAAGAAGATACAACGGGAATGAATGGGTGTCCGGAAACGATGAAAACATGCGGAGGTGTATGGTGTCGTTGTAATACGCAAACCACGTATTGGCGTTGATGGCGATGTTGGCCCATGCGGCGCCATACAACGTTTTATTCACTCCAAGCGCCCAAAATTCTGAAAAATTGTCCACGCCCATCGTATAGGCGGATATAAGCTGCAGCGCGCCGACCGCGATGACGACGCTTCCTCCAATAACCGCATTCCACGCTATCTTCACCGCATTTTCGCGATTCGCCGTCTGGCGCACCACGAAAAAAAGCATCCATAGGTTTGCAAAGTAAATAATGCGTTTTATGCCAAGTGTCGGATTTTCCGCGTTCACCAGGGAAAGAACGGACACAAGAAACAAAAGTAGGGCAAGCGTTTCCACACGCCACTCTTTCCACGCATACAACCATGCTCCCCAAAAACCCTGCCGCGCCTTTGAAAATAAGAGCGCGCAGCTGTTTAGGAATCCTGAAACGCGTTCACCGACAAACAACCATCGCAAAAATAAAATGAGCACCGCCACACGCCACATGTTCAGCGAATCGAATGTTTCTGTAATGGGTAGCGCAACAAACACGGGGATGGAGCGCGTAATGAAATACACCGACTCTTCAAGAGAACTAAATAACATAAAGAAGACGATTATCCCCGCCAAAAACAAAAAAACCTCCCGCGGGAAGACGCCGAAAACAGCGAGCGTTACCGTCGCGACCTGCAGTGTAAATATAATATTCAATTTGGTGAAGTACGCATTCATCGGTGTTTCGTGCCTGTGAGATTATAAAAGACATCGAAAAGTTTTTCAATATGCGCCTGCCACGTGAATTTCCTCAAGCGCGCCGCCTGCTCCCGTGCGATTGCCCGGCTATGAGCTTCATTTTCAAATACTTCGGTTAAACAAGCCGCGATCTTGCTGGGATCGGAGGGATCACCCACAAAAAATCCTTCTTCTCCGAAAAACTCGCGGGTCGTGGGCGTGTCCGCAATAACTGCGGGCGTGCCGCACAAAACCGCCTCAACAGGCGGGAGACCGAACGCTTCCTTTGAAGATACGTATACAAGCGCCTTCGCCTCGTTCATTATATAGGGCATGACCTCGCGCGCAAGATAGCCGACGAGTACTACTGCCTTCCTTCCTTCCTTTCCATTCACTTTATCGACCGACGCTGCAAGTACCGGAGGATCGTATTTATCCGTGCACGCGACAAGATACTGAAGGCGCGGATGGTGCGCCGCAACCCGCCCGAATGCTTCAATCGCCTCTTTGACATGCCTGCGCGGAAACGCTTGTCCCACGGAAACGATAAAATCATTTTCAATGCCAAACTTTTTCTTCAGCGCGCGCATATTCGCATCGTATTGAGCCGTATGCGCAAGCGCGCGAAACGACTCTTGAATGCTCCAGGGGTTCACGAAAATGCGTCCGTCCGGAATACCGTAAAACCGCTGTAACTCCTTTTTGGAAAATTCGGAAATAGTCATGATGTGTGCGCGCTTCGCCGCCCACCAGCAAAAAAGCAAATACGATATCCTGTGCTTGAACGGAATGGTGCCGTGGTGCGCCTCCCAATAGACGTCGTTAACCAGCACTACCACCGCTTTCCCGACAAAAAACGCGGGCAACATATTGCTCGGGAACAAAAACACGTCAATGACGTCCATCCAATACCGCAGCGGTAAGAGGATGTGATAAAACACGTTGAAGCTCAGATTGAACAATCCCTTCCCTTGCATCAGCACTCTTTTTTCAAACACGGGATGATCCAAAAATGCGTCGCCGGGTAATTTTTCCTTGAAATACAATACAAACCGAAAATGCCTTTGCACATCGGGCACTTTTGTCATTGCCTCCAGAAGCTGGGCGAGGGTATGCCCTATCCCGAACCGATTCTGCTCCAATTGCTCGCATTCAATGCCGACGCGTATCATATATCAATAATGGTACGGCATCATGTAAAAAAGATAAAGCGCGGAAAGATTCTCTCTTCCCGCGCTTTGTAACTTAATATACCCGTCCTTTCACCCCGAATGCGATTTTGCTGAATGCTTTAAATGGAATATTTGCAAGACATAACAAGTGCAATTCCATTAAAGCCTCTTTGACTTTTTCAATCGCGCTCAAAGAATTCGCCTCCGCTTTCTTTATTCCCACATCGACCAAAAGATTAACCTCATCCATGTTGGAAAGGATCTTTTTGGCAATTTCCTGGATATCTTGAACTGCACCGTTATTTCTTGTTCCCGTATAATAACCACGCGGAACGGTTCCCTGTACTACGCATGCAATATGAACTTCTACATGTGTTTTTTCTATCGCCGCGATACAGCGTGAGAGTCGCCAAAGCGCAAGCCCTATTCGTTCGCGCAATTTTCGTCCCAGTAATATACTCCTCTCCTTGCCATTATCCGCTCTTACCAAATCAATCATATCCACGTTGATATAGCGCACCGCCCACGTCAGAAACGAAATACCAACGAGAATGAAAAAAAGAATAAAAACAAGAAAATACATAGCCCACCGCCCTTTCTTTTGTATGGTTTTTAAATGAACGGTCCGAAACTCATATTGCTATGGCTACAATGGTAACACCTGAATGGAAAATATCAATGTCACGCAAGTATTGACAAACATGGAAAATGAGTGTATACTTAAGTTATAAAAAAATCAAACGAGAGGAGGGAAAAATGAGCGCCAGCCAAGGCAAAATCGTCAGAGATATTGGTTGGATGTGCCAGGAGCCGGTCTGCCATAAACCCGTTGGGAAGATTAAAAAGTTCTGTCCGTGGTGCGGGACAGAAAACCCTCATTTTGATGAGGATGAATGTGAATACCGGTTGGGAGCCCTGCGAAGAAGAAAAAAGGATTGTACATACGGGCATCCCACAGCAAAAGAAAGCAGGAGAGAATTTCCCGGTCAGGCGTATTGCTTTCTTTGTGGAGTATTCATCGGGACTGAAAACTGAAACGAATGGCCCAACCAAAATTTGGTTGGGCCATTCTGCTTTTTGTCCGTATGCTAATATGCTTTCTCAACGCTCACTCCTTTGTAATAGTAGGCCAGAATATCCTTATACGTCTTCCCAAGCTCCGCAAGACGCCGCGCGCCTGCCGCGCTCATGCCCACGCCGTGGCTTGCTTTTTGTACGGCCGCGTCGCGACGAATCGTTCCCTCCGGATCCCTCACTCCTCCTGAAAGATACGCGTAATCCGGCGAGCAAAATTCTCCGCCAAACGCGGTGCAGGCGTTTTTCGTGACGCCCCCGGAATCGGAGGAATATACTGCCCGGGCAATTTTCCCATTATACTTCATCGCTTCTCCCGCGGTCGCCTCCTGGGCCTGAACAAGTTTTGGCGCATACTGCTCCCACCCGTATCCCTTATATACCTGATCTGAGGACGTACTGCCCAAATGAAAGACCTCACCCTTATATTTCCCTCCGTTATCCAGATGAAAAAGCGCGTAACTGCGAGCGGCAACCGCAAACGCTTTTTGATACTCCGGATGATCTGAGTTTAACGCCTCACCGATACCGGCAAGATATTTTTCAAGCGGGAGTTCGTTCACCATCCATACTTTTTTTGACACGGGAGAATACGCCAGTTCAAGATTCCCGCGGAAAGAATTGAAATTAACCGATTTGTTCCAATTATATAAACTGTAGCTTGCGACGGTAAAGATCGTGCCGTCGCTCTGCGCGGTGAATGTTGTGTTACCCGCCATTTTCCAATTGACGACCGCAATATCTCCCGCTCCGTATTCCTTCTGACCGCCCCCCGCAAAAAAAGTTTTAAACGCCCCGTTTGCGCTCACCGATACATTTTCATCCTCGCTCACGCTAAATAATCCGATCCGTATGTTGCGATCTGATGACTGTTGCTCCTCCGACGGCAGTGAAACGCTTATTTTTTGCGCAACCGGCACCTTCCCTTGCGTAATATTTTTCCAGTCCTCCGGTGCGGCGACTGCAGGGCCGTCCGGGTAGCGCGCCAGATTTTCAACGCTCAACTGCACCGTTTTGGCGATCTTGAACCCCGATTTCTGTAATATATCGTACTGGGTTATCCAATGTTTTTTGCCGCCGAACACCGCATACAATTCCGGCCGCGGCGCGGCGCGTACCAGCGTGCCATTGGGAAGCAACAACTCCCCCTTATCCGGATAAAGGTCAAAATCCTTTTGGGAAATAATCGCTATTTTTGTACGGCTAAATTTCCAGCGGTCAAACATTTCCCATGAAGGTATGAGTTTTCTTCCCCCGTCGGCAATAACATAATTGGGTGCGGATGCTTTATAGGAAAGCGATACAAGTGTATTATCGGGAAGCCCGACCACGCCGTCGGAAGGATACTCTTCAAGTTCCGTTTCAAACACGGATACCACGTTCTTCTGTTTGAATTTGCGCTGTTGGAATATCTTTTGCGAAAGAATATGGCGCTTCTTGCCCCCATTGCCGACCAGGTACGTCTTTCCGCTCTTTGCAGAGGCAAGCAATGTCCCGTCGGGAAATACGATCGGATTTCCTTTTGCGTATCCGAGCAGTTCCCTGTCTGAAAGCACCCGCACGTCCCCCAGCGAATATCCCAGCCGTTTAAATAATACGGCGGAAGTGATGTGACGGCGTTTCCCGTCTTCTATTTTATATATTTCTCCGCGCGTGCGGCTTTTTATGAGCGTACCGTCCGGCAACACGGTCTTATTTTCTTCGGGAAAAAGATATAGTTGGTTACTGTTGATTGCTACCGCCTGATCACCTGTATTCGTCAATTTCTTTATCACTCCTCCCACGACATCAAAGACCTGCGAAGTCCCCTGCTCTACATAGTGTAATCCCGCATATTTTTCTTTCCATACGCTTGCTTCCTGCCGAAGACGGCTCATATCAAGCACGCCCGGATCGGAATTGGTTACCTCGATTTCCTTGTGTCCCAAAACCACCGGCCCGGTGAAAGAAGACGAGAAGCTCCCGAACTGCGGGTCGCACTTTCCATTCAGTTTCGGATTTGCCCATATCAGGGTGGTCTTTGACAGTTCGGCGGGCTGGATCCCGTTAGTGGCGGAAAGCCACCCTACGAGTTTGGAAAGCGATGCAAATGCGGCGGCGGGAACCTGCGTATTGGCATAATTGCCCAGCAACACTATCCCGATGGTGCCCACGTTGAAATTACGGCATGTTTTTGAATCATACACATGCGCGCCGCGCGCCCCGTTGCCCCCGTAACGCGCTTCATAAATATTCCCTTTGCGGTCAACGATATACTGATACCCGATATCTCCCCATCCGCGGATCACGGCGTGATTGCGGTAAATGCTCTGGATAACCTCAATCGGATTGACCGTATCGCTATTGCAACGGGAGCTGCTTGGCGGACAGCCGGCATCATGGATGACAATGCGTTCCACTGGCGCATAATCCGGGATAGCTTCATTGCTGTTGGGATTCCCGTTTTCCGGGGAGTTGGCATCTTTATCTTCCGGCGCCCATTGCAAGATGCCGGAAAGCGCCGCGCTATTTTCCCATGTTTCCCGCGGCAGTATCAACGGCACATCGGAATCCGCGTATGTTCCCGCAGATCCGGCAAAGGGAAATGCGGCAAAAACAAGCGCGAAGATAATAATGTAAATATTATTTAACATGTGTACTTCTCTGTTTTGGTTTTAACATTGCTTCGCGAAATACCAGGAAAGGAAAAATTATCACCGCATTCACTATCCGCTTAAACCGCTTCCGCGGTTCCCGCACAAAACGCCACAACCATTCCAATCCCGCCTTTTGCATGAATCGCGGAGCGCGAGGCGTTGCACCAGAAAGCATGTCAAACGCGCCTCCCACTGCCATCGCCACACGAATCCTTGATAAGTGCCGTAAATGATGGAATATCCATTCCTCCTGCAAAGGAGAACCGAGACCAACAAACACCACATCCGCGCGGTGAAGCGCCCGGTTTTCCTTCCACATCTTAAGACCTTCAAAGCCATCGCACCACCCCGCAACCTCCAATGCCGGAAACATACGCTGTATCGCCATAGACGCTCCTTGCGCCGTGCCGTTTCTTCCTCCAAGAAAAAATACGGATTTCCCAAGCCGTGAAGCGTCTTGGCACACGCGGAGCATCAAATCAGCCCCTGCAATTCGTTCCCTGAAAGATGCGCCGACCAATCGTCCGAATAATTTCAATCCAAAACCGTCGGGAAATAAAAGATTCGCGCTTTGCACTATATCACGGAATGCCTTATCGCGGGACGCGGCCACGAGTATTTCCGGATTGCAATAAAACACCGCCCGCGCCCATGCGGACGAATACATCTGGACAATCCGTGTAGCCGCTTCATCGAGCGTCACGTCGTCTATGGATACTTCTAAAACTTTGTATCGCATCTACTTTCATTTTAACAAAAATTGCGGTATCATAAAAGAACATATATGGCCGTCCACAACGAATTTCAGGATTTTGCAGACCGCCACTACCAATGGCTCGGAGGACGAAAACACTTCGGGTATTTAGTGAAAATGGCAAAAAAATTCGGGGTATCGCGCTGTGATGAAATCATCT
The DNA here is from genome assembly GCA_016200965.1 of Candidatus Azambacteria bacterium. GTDB lineage: Bacteria > Patescibacteriota > Minisyncoccia > GWC2-36-17 > WO2-46-25 > JACQDT01. The sequence continues at coordinate 57,057 of JACQDT010000021.1, forward strand.
CCATGATGAAACATGAAAAAGAATTGAAGAAAGAAAGCAGGATCAAGTATTTCAACGCCTGCTTTCGCACTCCGCCGGCGAAGAAACAAAAAACAGAGTGACATGACAATACTTACCATCGAAACCGAACTCAAAGGGAAAAACAAGATCCTCAGGGCGACATCAAAAGAAGTGAAAGATATCAAAAGCCCCGGGGTGCAAAAACTCGTGCGCGATATGCATAAAACGCTCGCCGCGACCGAACACGGCATCGGGCTTGCCGCGCCGCAGGTGGGAGCGAATGTGAGGATCTTCGTCGCTTCTCCGGCGCTTGGTTTGAATCAAACCGTCTTCATCAATCCCATCATCCTCAAAATCTCAAATAAAACGGAGCAGATAGAAGAAGGGTGCCTTTCCTTGCCGGGACTCTACGGGAAAATCGCGCGCGCAACCTCACTGAAAGTTCAAGCCCAAAACCAAAACGGCAGAATATTCAAAATGAAAGCAGAGGGGCTTATCGCCCAGCTCATCCAGCACGAAATCGGCCACCTGGACGGCGAACTTTTCAAAGACAAGGCCCAGGAACTGTTTCCGGTGAACAAAGAAAAGAAATGAAACGCCGCAGAATCATCTTTATGGGCACGCCGGAAGCCGGCGCGATTATCCTTGAGCGGCTCATACTCTCGGACGCCTATAAACCGGCACTGGTCATCACGCAACCGGACAAACCGACTGGGAAAAAACAAACTCTCACTGCCCCTCCGGTAAAAATAACGGCGCAGGCGCATCATATCGAAGTATGGCAGCCGGAAAAATTGAACAACCAGCGGGTGATCGAAAAAATAGCGGCACAAAAGCCCGACTGCATCATCGTGGCCGTTTACGGCAAACTGATTCCGGAAAAAATCCTCAATATTCCTGCATGCAAAACGCTCAATGTGCATCCTTCGCTCCTGCCGCGCCACCGCGGCCCATCCCCGATTCAATACACCATTCTTGAAGGCGATACGGCCGCAGGCGTGAGCATAATGCTCACCGACAAAGGCATGGATACGGGGCCCGTACTCGCCCAGAAATCCGTACCGATTGAAAAAGATGACACCGCACCGGTACTTTCACAAAAGCTTTTTAACATTGGCGCCGATATGCTTCTGGAGATGCTTCCGCTTTGGTTTGATAACAAGATAATTCCCGTACGGCAAGACGATGCGAAAGCGACCCTTACCGCGCTTTTGAAAAAAGAAGATGGAAAAATAAAACCGTCCGACACCGCCCAGCGCATCAAACGCATGGTGCGCGCGCTTGCCCCGTGGCCGGGCGTGTATCTTGAGTTCAATGACGGCAGAACCCTCAAAATATTAAAAGCGGAGGCGTCGCCGTGTGAAAAAACAGATGCCCCTCTCGCCCTCTCGCTCACCTCGAAAAAAGAGCTGTGCCTGCATACCGCCGATGGCTGCCTTGTCCTTGAAACCGTCCATCCTGAGAGCAAAAAACCGATGTCCGGATATGAGTTTTATATTGGGTGGCACAATGCTACGCAAAAACAAAGCCCCGCAGAATGAGAACTGCAGGGCTTTTGTTTTTATTGAAAAAGATTCGTGATGCGAACGCGTCTATTGCGAAAGTCAATCTCCAACACGCAGTCCGAAAGGAGCCGGGTGCCAAGCATGATATCTTCGTCATGCGTGAGCCAAACGGTAACTTGCCGCTCAACCCCAAACCATACGATCTTCGTGGAGGGTCTATCAAATTGCCTGGTCTTACCATCAGCCAGTTTCACATTATCCCGATCTTCAATGGTACTTTCCCATTGCAAGCCATACGCAGGATCAGTGTATTTGCTGTGCATGAGCAGATCTCCGTTGCAACCGGTATCCACGAACACTTCTTTCGGTTCCCCCCAGCCGACGAATTCAATATACACGTACGGGACAAAGCGCCAATCAAACGATCCCTCTATGATACTCTCATGGCGCAAATCTCCTGTTTCTGCGCGACACCATCAATGCTCCCTGTATGTCGGGCGGCTCGGAGGTGCGGTGGAGGAAAATGTTGAGAAGAGGGGAAGAAAATTTTTTCCGGGCGGCGCGTTCCGCACCTCTCTCGTCATCTGACTCAAATGTGAGATAGTCACCGCTTGGAATGGCGATAGCAATAATTTTAGCTGTATTCGCCAGATCAAGGCGGTGGTAGAGATGGTCGTATATCTCCATTCCTTTCACCAATATCGCGTCCTTTTCATCCTGACTTGCATCTTTTCGCACAATATGCCAACAAATCATCCGATCTATTTTTATATGAAACTCTCCCATGGTATCTCCTTCCTGTAGTTGAATGTTAAGGTTCAGGATTTCTTCGCTTAAAGCATACACGAAAAGGGATTGGGGATCAATGTCAATCAGGCGTGAACTCAGGTCCTTTGTTGATGTGCGCGTTGATAAAACCGACGATGCGGCATTCGTCGAACTCGTCCATCTTATCCAGATATGTCCACGCGGTAAGCGCGATATTTCTGTCCAAGCTCTCACGCGGCGCCATGAGCACTTTTGATGTGTAACGTTTTACGATTTCTTCCAGTTTCTGTTTGGTTTCGTTGCTTATGCCTTGCTTATACTGAATAGCGATTCCGCCATGTTCCAAGTTGTGGGTCTGTATCTCGTTGGGAATGGGATCGTTGCTCACTCCCCATTTGGCAGTATAGGGAGTATGCCAGCCAGAAGTAGGAGGATTGCTGTTGTACGGCGGATGATCATCGCCGAGTTCAACGTGCTTATTGCCGCCGTCAGCAATAAAAATCCCTTCGTTGATATTCACGCATTCTTTCGGCGTGCCGCTTTTCGGTACAAATCGCCATACCAGCCCGATACCGATGACCGCCGCAATAACTATCCCTCCTATTATCTTAAGCGTATTGCGCCTCATTGATTCTTGATGTCACCCTTCAGCGAGAACGAACGGTAATACCCGTCCACCCATTTTCCCTCTTTTGTTTTTTCCACCACCAGGAATTTCCAGTCAATCGTGTCTTCCGCGCCCGACATGATACAGTTAAATGTCATCTCCGCCTTTGCGGGCGTTTTCCCTTCCACCTCGGAAAACGTCAGCCAAATCGGCTTCGCGCCGGTCATGCCCCAATGCAATTCCTTCGACGGGTCGGAACTTTGCACTTCCACCGCGCCTATCTTGTCTCCGCAGGGCGTTTTGCCGACAATGATATCGTACGAAAAATCCGTCTTCCCGACGAGCACTATGCGCGCGGGAACAGCCGCCGTTTTCTCCGGAGTACTTGTCGCGGCCGGTTTTGGCGCAGATATCACCGGCGCCGGCTTTTTTCCGGGCGTTGCGCTCGCTTCACTTTGTATCGGTTCTTTAACCGGTACATCTGCCGACGGAACGGGATTCCGGCTGATAAGCCACACTCCTCCCGCGACCGCCAAAACCGCTATTGCAATAAAAATGTTCTTTTGATATAACATAGTAAATATTGTAGTAGAAAAGCAATGTTTTTTCAAGAGCATTTTTAACAAAAAGGAGGCGCCCGATGATGCATAATGGAAAAGAAACCGCGCAGCAAATGGACATATGCAATCTCCCATATGGGAATCAAACGCTCCTTGTCCAGTATCAATACGTATTTGAAGAGGACACGGTGTTGCAATGCAGGAACGGGTGTAATAATCCGGTAGATGGCGCGACTATAAAACGTGCCGTGCGTATCACCGCCGTTTACGCCAATGGAAATCCGAGAACTGATATATTGTCGAATTTCCATGCGTATAAGAGAATAATGGCACAGATAATAACCATCATGCTTCACAAACAGATTGATTCCATTGGCGATCTACTTTGTAAAGAATGTCGCGGAGCAGGGTTTAAAAATCATCCTCTTAACAATTTTCTGAGTATGCCGCATCGGCAATTAAAATGAGAAGGAGGTGGTGCACATTGGCGAAAAAGAAAGCAAAAGGTAAAAAGGGGAAATAAGGACGATCCCCTTGTAAGGAGAATGCGGGACACGAATCATGTGTCCCGCATTTTTATTATGCGGGGAATCCGTCTATCCAATCTGAAAAAATGCGTTTAATTTCTTTTAAGTGCTCCGTATCCCGAAATGTATGTTTCGCATTTTTGATAACCTGAAATTCCTTATGCCCTTCAGGCAACGCCTCGTACAGGATTCTTACGTGTTCCGGCGGCGTTACATCGTCATGTTCCCCTACTACAAGCAGGACAGGCATGGTCAGTTTTTGAGCACCCGGCAAAAGATCGTAGCGCAAGCGGTCGATCATATGCGACCACGGGAGCCGTTTCATCTTGCCCGGCTGTGAGCGGCTTTCCGTTTCCTGCCAGCCCGTTTTCTTCCACTGTGCAAAATCCTCCGGTTCATACCGCTTGTGCGCCTGGACGCTTAATGCTCCCGACACGACGGGAGAAACAGGCGCGACCGCCAAAACCCTTTCGGGATGTTTTTGGGCGTACAAACCGACGCACATGCCTCCCAAACTATGGCCCGCGAGCGCAAACGGCTCCCGGTACCATAGTTGCGTACGCGCCCATGCGATCACATCTTCCAGATCCTGATAATAATTCGTAACGGTCGCGTCTTCATATTTCCCGCCGCTTTCCCCAAGCGTGTCCGCCGCGTCAAAACGGACAACGGTAAAACTCTTCTCTATGAACGTCTCGGCAATGGCCGCTATATGTTTTTGCTCCTTGAAACCGCCAAGGCCATGCATGACGAAAGCGAGCCCAGATAGAGGACTTCGGCTGTCGCCTTTGGCAACAACTTGCGGAGCTGCCGAAGTGCTTCTACTGGGCGAGCCCTTTTGTAAGTCGTTGCGCTCTTCAACAATGACCGAGATATCCTGTCTTTTTCTGTTTTTGATAAAAAATTTGTTCATGTAGCAACGGATGCTGTCCTGTCGTCTTGTACGCGCATAAGCGCGAAAAACCCGAGTACGATGAATACGGTTATGGCAAGCACCGCGATTCTATAGCGGTCGCTTCCGATAAAAATCAGATTTGAAACGGTCAATCCCCACACAATCGGCCCGATAAACGAGGACGCGCGCTCCGCCAAGCCGAAATAAGCAAACGCCAGATTATGCTTTCCCTTCGGCGCAACATACGACATGACCAAGCGGGACACCGCCCAATTCGCGCCAAACCAAAAACCCATGAGCGTCGAGGCAATTATAAACAAAGCAAAATTGGTAAGCAATCCCATGGTGGGCAGAATGAAGACCCATCCGGCGAGCACCCATAGAAGCGTCCTTTTATGCCCAAAGCGGTCAGCGAGAAAACCCGACAATGTTCCGCCCAAAGCGGACGTAATGAGGATGGCAAGCAGTAGATATGTTTTTGTCGTATCGGACACATGCCACACCTGTTCCAGAAAAATAGGGAAATTATTCGCCGCAGTGAGCACCGCGTCGTTGAATAAAAAGTAGGAGGCGAGGAAAAAGGCCACGCCGGGAAAAACGAGTAATCCTTTCGTTTCTTTAAACACATTTTTCATTTCCATTCTGAGCGGTATGTTATGAGAAACGCGCTTCGGTTCTTTAAAAAATAAAAGTGTCGGGAGCGAGAGCGCGCAAAATATCGCTACGGAAGGCAACAGCGTTTCCGCCCGCGGCGCAGAGCCGAACACGCTTATACTGCCGTTTGAAAATGGCAGCGCGATCACCAATCCCGCGAACTGGCCGAGATAGTTTGCGGTAATGCCGAAACCGGATACAAGCCCTCTTTTTTGGGGCGGCGCGATGTCGTTGATGAGCGGCGTGTAAAACGTGAAAGAAAGCAGATACGCGTACAGGCCGAGCGTGAAGAAAATAAGCGCGCCGACTTCTTTGTCCGACACAGCGTACAAGGCGCACGCTCCGTAACATATGGCGGTAAAGGCGGTGGTCAGCCGCAGGCCCGAAATTCTTCGCCAGAACCTGTCAAGCAAGACGCCCGTGAGAGGGACCGTGCACAGCAGGAGCGCCGCCGAAGCGGTGAACGTCACGTTGAAACGAAAATCGGAAATTCCCCTGTCAATGACAACCCACTGGGCGAAATAAAGAAAAAATACGATGGAAACGATGGAATTGGCAAAATCATACAGCACCCAAAGAAAAATATTTTTGCGGGACTCCATGTGGATAGGTTGTAAACAAATAATACGACTCTTTCATTTCCTAACTGGCGGAGGCGAGAGCCCCGCTAGAGCGGGATTGCGTTTTGTAACTTTGCTGCGCTTCAGACAAAACGGGAAGATTCGAACCTCTGATACCTTTCGGTATACTCGCTTCCCCCGACATTTTTTATATTCAGGCAAAGCGGAGGCGAGAGGATTCGAACCTCTGATACCTTGCGGTATACTTGCTTTCCAAGCAAGCGCACTCGGCCTCTATGCGACGCCTCCGCCTTGCCAAATTATGAATGCCGGCCGTCATCTGCCTTGCCTCGCCGCAATCGCAAAATGCGTAAAATAGCGATTGATATCGGCAAGCGAACTGCCGTATTCCTTGCCTCCCAGCACCGCATCGCAAAATACCTCGCGCGCGCGCCCCACTTCCGTCAAGCGGCCGCGCCAGCGCGCATCGGAAAGGGTCAGATCAAAAAGCTCAAGCGCGCGGTCCGTCGCGTTTTGGAAGCGCGCCGTATCTTTGTTTTGCGCGCTCTGCGCCCGGCTTACTTCGCTTCCGATATTTCCCAACTGCTCCATAAGCGAAAGCTCAAACCACCGCCCGTCCGCAAGATTTTTGTGAAGAATGGCCATATTCATTGTGATACCAGCTTTCCTATGACTGCTTGTATCTTCTCGCGGATTTCGATATTGTCCACAGAGCGGGAACGGTTGCCAACCGCCGGTTTCAGATTGATCATTGAATCAAATTCAACAAACGCATCGCCTGATTTGTTCGGATAGAGATTCACGCCCCACACGTGCTCTTGCCGCGACCCTTCTTGTTCAATGAGCGTTACCTCCTCATCCATATGAAGCTCGCCTCCCAACGCCATGATTCCTTTCTCTATATCAACCGCCGCTTTCACTAAATCTCCGAACTGCTTGCTCGCGATGTCGGAAAGCTCTTTTCTACTTATTCGTGCTTTGATAATCTTAATTTCCATAGAATTCATTTTTATCTTATTTCCATTCAATGCGCGACAATGAAGCCCTTGCCTTTGTTTTTCTTTGCTTCGTACATGGCAGTATCGGCCTTCTCGATCAACTCATACAAATTCAGAACTTTTGTTTTCAAGCCGTCATGGATGGCCGAAATCACCCCGAAACTCGCGCCCAAGGCAAATCCCCTGACCTTCACGGCATTCAATTGGGATTTCAGCTTTTGAGCGACATGGAGCGCCTCGCGCCCGTCGGCACCGACCAGCCCAAGGATGAACTCATCGCCGCCCCAGCGCGCCACCACATCAAAGTCGCGGAGAGAGCCCTTGAATACCTCCGCCGCCTTTTTGATCGCCTCGTCTCCCGCTTCATGCCCGTATGCGTCATTGATCACCTTCAGATTGTCTAAATCAACGAATAAAATGGAAAAGTTTTTAAATGAGATCGCGCGGCGTTCATTTTGCTCGGTTTTTTTAAACTCCTTGAAAAACTTCTCCGCTTCCCTGATGAAACCCTGCCGATTGTAAATACCGGTCAAGAAATCATAGTCGGTCAGCGACGAAAGGCGCGTGATCTCTCCGCTTTGCGTCCTTACCAAGCGTTCAAGCTTCCTGATCTCGCTCTTAAGATTTTTAATTGTTTCCATGCTGTTATAGCGACATGTCCCGCAACGCTTTCACGCGCTCTTCAATCGGCGGGTGGGTCATAAATAATTTAGTGAGAAATCCTGTTGAATTTTTTCCCCGGAAGGGGTTGGCGATATACAAATGACTCGTCGCGTGATTGGCCGCGGCCATCGAAGAAGGATAGGAAGAGATTTTTTCCAAAGCGGTTGCCAATCCGGCG